>JADLHZ010000067.1 GCA_020848545.1 Deltaproteobacteria bacterium
CGCCCGAACGCCCGAACGCCCGAACGCCCGAACGCCCGAACGCCCGAACGCCCGAACGCCCGAACGCCCGAACGCCCGAACGCCCGAACGCCCGAACGCCCGAACGCCCGAACGCCCGAACGCCGGCTCCCCCCCGCTTCGCTCTTCGTCTCTTTCCACGCCCACCCTGGGCGTCATTCCTTCTGCGATTCTCGACAATCTACCTCACCGCGGTTTGACAAATCAATAGATCCGCATATAATTACTGACATGAAACGCATTCCGCGCCAGGCGATGTTGCCGTTCGGTCGCGCTGAACGCTCGGCGAATCGGCAAATCGCCGAGCGCTTGGCCGGGAAGAAGGCGCGCGACATCAAGCGTGGTCCTGGTCGGCCGCCTAAGCCGCCCGGAGCGAAGAAGGTGGCGCCGCACACACCGCGCCCATCTCTGGGAAGCAAGAGCGCCGTGCATGTCACGTTGAAGCTCCGCCGTTCGGCGCCAAATCTACGAAGTCGGAAGAAGTACGCGCTCGTGAAACGCGCTTTTTCGCGCTTTCGTCTCGTGTCGCCTTCCTGTCCACGCGTCGAGACTGCCGCCGATTCTGCGCGCGAAGGCGACGGCTTTCGTTTGGTGCACTTCGCTGTGCTCGGCGATCACGTGCACATGTTGTGCGAGGTCGACAGCGCCAAGTGGCTCGCGCGCGGCGTGCAGAAGATCGCGATCAGCCTCGCGCGCTCATTGAATGCGGCGAGCGTGCGTGAGGCTGGAGGATCGCTGGATCCACGTGACGGCTCCATGAGCGATCGCCCTGGATGGATCGGTCCGATCTTCGCGGAGCGCTATCATTTGCATGCGCTCGCGACGCCGAGAGAGATCGCCGCGTATCTCGAGTATCTGTTTACGAATGCGGAAAAGCATTTCGGTACGATCAACGTCGTGCGTTGCAAAGTGAGCGTCGCCGGGGAGCGCGCGCGCTACCTCGACATTGACGCGTTCACGTCCTTCGCCGAGCTGCACACGAGCGCGGATCCTCCCCTCGCCCGCCCCCGGGGTTCACTCTTGAAGCGCGAAATGCGCAAGAAAGGCTGGGCCGCCCGCGCCTAGGCTCCACGGCGAAAACGGACGGCGAAAAGGGACCGGGGAAGTTTCGGGCGTCGTCCGATCGCACCCACAGCGTCATTCGCAGGAAGACGCAGGAGGTGGCACCAGCAATCAAGGTCGCAAGCCACGAGAAGCATGAAACGCCAACCAAGCTCGCGCCCAGTCGCCGTCCCCGCTTTCGTGTGAGCGAAGGACAACGTCACCGCAAGTACATCGGCTTCAACGCGTTTGGCGCGATGGGACTATGGAAGTGCTACTTCGATGGTGCGGCGCCAGGCTGCAGTCGATCGGCGCGCGCCGTTGGCGGCGGGCGGCGGGCTGCTCCATCGCCACTTGCTGAGCTCTTCTGGCAGCAGGCGCAGGGAAGAACATCACTTCCTCGCGTCGCCGCCGCGCTCCTGCTTGATGCGCTCCAGGTTCTGATACATTTGGATCGCCTCGTTCGCGCGGATGTTGTCTGGGTCGAGCTTGCGCACGCGCTTGAAGTACGGCACCGCCGCCTCGAGATCTTGCTTGGCGAAGAAGCGATCGGCGATCTCGAGATACTCGTCGATGAGCCGGGCGCGCTCGTCGTCGAGCTCGTCGATGAGCAGCTTCACCGCCGCCGAGTCCGAATCCTTGCGCTTCGCCTCTTCGAGCGCGACGAGCGACTCGTAGAGCATGCCCTTCTTGCGATAGTCGCGCGCGCGCTCGACGAGATCGCGCACGCTCTTCAAGCGCGAGATCTCCTGCTCTTGCGTGGCAAAGGTGTCGACCGAGCCGATGATCGCCTCGGCCTCTTGCGGCTGCGCGGAGGTGGCGCGGCGCTTCTTGCGCGACGCGTGGCGCACGGCGGCGCTCTTCTTTCCTTCCGGCAGCTCGGACTTGGCGAGCTCGAGCTGCTGCTCCTCGACGAAGGTCCACTGAAAGCCTTGGTCATCGGCGATGTCGCTCGCACGCGAGAACGCTCGGTAGGCGTCGAAGGCGTCGCCGCGGATCAGGCTCTCCTTGGCCGTGCGCAGCTTGTTCTCGAACTCGGCCTTCAGCTTTTGTAGCTGCTCTTTGGCGGCCTGCAGCTTCTTCTCGAGGTCCTGCTTGCGCTCGGGTTGCAGCGCGTAGCCCTTCAGGATCTCGCTGTAGATGAGGATCGCGCGGTTGGCGAAGCCGAGCAGGACGGCGTCGTCGGCCTTCTGCAAGAGCCGCGCTTGCAGCTTCTCGACCTTGGGCGAGAGCTGCTCGGCGAGCTGCGCCGCTGCCGCCGCGTTCGGATGATCGGCCGGCACGTTGCGCGCGAACGCATACGCTTCGGCGTAGTTGGCCTGCTGATGCGCGTGCTGCGCTTCGACCCAGAAGTCACGCGGAGGAGGCGGGGCGACCACCGGCGGCGGCGCCGGCTTTGGCGCGCACCCCCCTGCTTCGAAGAGAAGGAGCAACCCGAAGATGACGGCGGCGGGCTGCCGAGAAGTCATGCTGCACATTAGCCCAAGGGTTGGGGCACATCATGCCTTTTTTGATTACGACTTCTTGGCCATCTCGAGGAACGGTCGCACGAGCTCGATGGGCAGCGGGAAGATGATCGTCGAGTTCTTCTCGGTGGCGATCTCGGCGAGCGTCTGCAAGTAGCGGAGCTGCAGCGCGGCCGGGCTTTGCACGAGCATGTCGGACGCTTGCTTCAGCTTCAGCGACGACTGCTCTTCGCCTTCGGCCGAGATGATCTTCGCGCGCTTCTCACGCTCGGCCTCGGCTTGCTTGGCCATCGCGCGTTGCATCTCGGGCGGCAGGTCGACGTTCTTCACCTCGACCGCGGAGACCTTGACGCCCCACGGCTCGGTCAAGGTGTCGATGGTCTTCTGCAGCTCCTGGTTGATGCGATCGCGATCCGAGAGCAGGTGATCCATCTCGTGCTGGCCGAGCTGGCTACGCAGGGTGGTCTGCGCGATCATCGAGGTCGCGTAGAGGTAGTTCTCGACCTGCAAGATCGCCTTCTCCGGCTGCACGACGCGGAAGTAGATGACGGCGTTCACCTTGAGCGACACGTTGTCGCGGGTGATGACGTCCTGCGCCGGCACGTCGCGCGCGACGACACGCAAGTCGACCTTGATCATTCGATCGAGGAAGGGCACGAGCCAGACGAGGCCGGCCTGCTTGATCCCGGCGTACTTGCCGAGGCGAAGGACGACGCCGCGCTCGTATTCCTGCACGACCCGCAGACCCATGATGACGAACAACAAGACGAATACGATCGCGACAATGACCGGCACGAGTCTCTCCCTCGGTGAGTTGGAACAGCTGAGTCGCTATACGCGACGGACGAATACTTTCAAACCATCGACGCGCTCGACGACGACGTTCGCCCCAGCGGCGATCGGCTCTGTCGTCTGTGGGGAGAGCGCGCGCCACAGTTCGCCGGCGAGCATCACCATGCCTTCGCCGCCGGCCGCGATCGGCTCTTTGACGACCGCTTGAACGCCGATGAGCGCTTCCTGCCCCGCCGCGGGAGGTTTCAGCTTCCCCTTGAGCACGACGCTCGCGAGGAACACCGCCATGCCGCCGATGACGAGACCGAGCGGCAGCACCTGACCCCAGCCGAGCGCGAAGTTCGGATCCACGTAGTAGTCGGGATCCTGCGTGTTGATCAGCAAGAGGCCGCCGAGCGTCACGGCGACGCCGCCGCCGACGCCCAAGATGCCGTGCGAGGTGACGAAGAGCTCGGCGATGAGCAGCGCGAAGCCCAAGATGATCAACGCGACGCCGCCCCAGCTGATCGGCAGCACTTGAAACGAGACGAACGCGAGCAAGAGACAGATGGCGCCGACGACGCCCGGGAAGATCGTGCCCGGATGGTAGAGCTCCATGATGATGCCGAGCATGCCGAAGCTCATCAGAATGTAGGCGACCTGCGGATCGGCGAAGGTGTTCGTCAGCCGCTGCGAGATGCTCATGCCGATGCGCTTCACTTCTTTGGTCTGCGTGCGCAGGATCAGCGTCTTGTCCTTCATCGTGACGCGGCGTCCATCGAGCACCTTCTGCAAGTCGCCGAGGTCCGTCGCGATGTAGTCGATGACCTTCTGCTCGAGCGCGTCTTTGGCGGTGATGCTCGCCGACTCCTTCACGGCCTTGACCGCCCAGTCTTTGTTGCGGTTGCGCTCGATGGCGATGCTCTCGACGAACGCGATGGTGTCGTTCTCCACCTTGCGCGCCATCTCTTTGCCGCCTTCGGACTCGATGTCTTTGCCGCCCGACGAGACCGGATGCGCCGCGCCGATGTTCGTGCCTGGCGCCATCGCCGCGACGTGGCCCGAGAGCGTGATGAAGACGCCGGCCGAGCCCGCGACCGAGCCCGGCGGGAACACGTAGACGACGACCGGCAGCGGCGCCGACAAGATCGCTTTGACGATGTCGCGCGTCGTCGACAGCATGCCGCCCGGCGTGTCGAGCGTGATGACGAGGACGCCGCAGCTCATCTCTTTGGCGATGTTGATCGAGTCGATGATGTAGGCGCCGGTGCCCGGGTTGATCGACGCGTTGACGTCGGCGACGCAGAACGGCCCCGTCGTCTCTTGCTCGGGGAGGGCGACGAACGACGCCGGCTGCGACGCGGCCTGCGCTTTGTGCTCGGCTTTTTTCGGATCCTTACCGGTGGCGTTCAGCGCGGCGCCGAGGGCGATGACGGCGACGAAGGGGAGCTTGACCATAGAGGATCACGTTGCCACGCATCCGCGCGCGGCTCAACGCAGCGCTCACTTCGCCTGCGGTGATTGTCCTAGTGCGCGCATGACCTCTTGCAGATCCTGCCACACCCACTTCTTCTGTGCGGGATCGCGCAAGAGGTAAGACGGGTGAAAGGTCGGCATCAGGCGCACGCCCTGGTACTGCTTCCACTTGCCGCGCATCTTGGTGATCGACGTCTGGTCGCGCAGGAGCGTGTGCGCAGCGTGCTTGCCGAGCGTGACGATCACCTCCGGCTTAATGGCGCCGAGCTGCTGAATCAGGAAGGGCTCGCACGCCGCGACTTCGTCGGGCTCCGGATCGCGGTTGTTCGGCGGCCGGCATTTGACGACGTTCGCGATGTAGACGTCTTGGCGCGTGTAGCCCATCGCCTCGATCATCTTCGTCAAGAGCTGGCCCGCCTTGCCGACGAAGGGCTCGCCCGTGGCATCCTCGTCCGCCCCAGGTCCTTCGCCGACGAAGACCAAGCGCGCCGCTGGATTGCCGACGCCGAAGACGATGTTCTTTCGGCCTTTGTGCAACTTGCAACGCGTGCAATCGCCGAGCTCGTGGCGAACGGCTTCGAGTGACTGACGCGATGGCGATGGCGATGGCGATGGCGATGGCGATGGCGATGGCGCGGCGACCGATTTTTCTGGCGCCTGAGTCCGCGCGTCTGGCACGGTCCGCGGCCGTGGCGCCTTCAACATCGACGACGGAATACCATCGAGATCGAGCGACCCCTGATCCTCGAGCAACGCCGCTGCCTGTCGGTGCAGATCCATCGGCGGCGACGCATGCGTCACCCGCGCGAGAATCGCAAGAGACCCGCCTTTGTCGTGACGGAGCAAGGGGTGCAACGCAACCGCCTGAGACCCGAGGACGATACCGAAACACGATGCGAATCCAGGGCGCCGCATTCCTTTGTACACTCTCGTTCCTCGCCTGCGGCAACCCGCCGCAGTCATCGAGCGCTTCGTATGTGCCGCAGGCCGCCGAAGAGACGCCGCCGGTGAACCCCTCGTTCACGGCGCCGGATCCGGAGCCCGCCGTCGCGCATCCCGGCACCGGCGCGACCGGTCCGACGGCGCCGACCCAGCAGCAGCAAGCGCCCGACGCCGACTCTGACGGCGTGCCCGACGCCGACGACAACTGCCCCGCGATTCGCAACGCCGCCCAGACCGACTTCGACGGCGACGGCAAAGGCGATCCCTGCTCGCTGCAAGACGGCACGCGCGAGCACCCGTTCCTCATGCACTCGGCGGCGCGCCCAAAGGCCTTCGTCGATCAACGAAACACGAACAGCGGCGCGCGCCAGATCAACAACTACCCGCCGTTCACGCAGAACGAGTCGGGCCCCGAGATCTACTACGCGATGACCATCGACGAGCCAACCTACGTCTCGTTCGCGCTCGTCGCCCCGGAGCCCTCGGGCTCGGACGTCGATCTGCACCTGCTCTCGTCGATCAACCCGCCGGTGACCGTGGCGAGACATGACAAGTACCTTCACAAAGAGCTGCAGCCCGGCAAGTACTGGCTCGTCGCCGACACCTACGGCAACGCCGCCGGCGGCCAGTACCTCTTCGACGCCATCCTCACGCACAAGGCGATCGCCCCGATGTACACTTTCAATGAGTACATCTTGAAGGCGGTCGATCAGCTCTACCGCGACTACGCCAAGCGCGGGTACGGCGCCCACGCGCTGACGCACGACATCGTCTACGGCCCGCTCGGCACGATCACGCGAACCGACCCTGCCGGCAAGACGATGTGCGTCGCGGCCGTCATGGAAGTGATCCTGACGGCGATGCAGATCTACGCCGACGAGACCGGCGACCCGAGCATTTGGTACCACCTGCCGATCGACAGCTGGAAGACGCTGCAGGCGAAGAACATCAAGGCGCACCTCTGGGCGAACAACGAGCTCAATTCTTCGGGCGGCGCCGACGCGCTCCGCCACTTCGGCATGGGCCAGAACATCCCCTTCGAGCAGCTGCGCCCGGGCTCGTTCGTCGGCTTCAACCGCACGAACCGCAGCGGCCACGCGACGGTGTTTCTGTCGTTCATCGACAACACCGGCAGGGAGTACGCGGAGCACAACCCGAGCGTCATCGGCTACCGCTACTTCTCGTCGCAAGGCAGCGAGACGACCGGCGGCCTCGACTATCGCTACGGCATCTTCTCCGACTTCGGCTCGCCCGGCATGCCGTACAAGCGCGACACGGGCATCATCAAGTCGACCGACATGCGCATCTTCAACACCGGCTACATGCTGCACCCGAGCGAGTGGAACGACGCCAATCGCGTGCTCGACGACATGGGTGGCGGCCCGACGTCGTCCTTCGACCCCAGTCACTTCAACGGCGTGACCGACGACGACTGACTGAAACTCGCTGCGCTCGTTTCGTCGCCTTTGTCGGGCCACCCCCACCGTCGCTTCGCTCCGGAGCCCCCTTTGAGGGGCAAGCTCAATCGCCGCATGGCTCAGGGATCTGCGTGCGTCGGAAAAGGGACCGGGGAGCGTTTTCTCCGGGGAGCGTTTTCTGGTGACGGATCGTTCCTGGATTTGCTACGCTTTACGCCCTTTGATGTTCGCCGACACGCGCAAACATTGGCTCCGGGACGAGACCGGAACGCGCATCAAGCAGTCGAGCCGCCGCTTGGCGCTCGTGTATCCGAGCCCCTACCACGTCGGCATGAGCTCGCTCGGCTTTCAGTCGCTCTACCGCATCGTCAACGACACGATGCCCGACTGGAGCTGCGAGCGCGCGTTCTTCCCGGACGATCTCGACGCATTCACGCGCGCGCGCGAGCCCCTGCAGACCGTCGAGCAAGGCCGGCCAGTGTCCGACTTCGATGCGATCGGCGTGTCGGTGGCGTACGAGCTCGAGATCTTCGGCCTCGTCAAAGTGCTCGAGCTCGCCGGAATGCGGCCTCTCGCGAAGGATCGGCGGCCGGCGGATCCGCCGGTGATCTTGGGCGGCCCGCTCACCTTCAGCAATCCGCTTCCGGCCGCACCCTTCGCCGACGTGGTGCTGCTCGGCGAATGCGAAGAGCTCTTGCCGCGGGTGCTCGCGGTGTTTGGCTCGCACAAGAAGCGCGATGCGCTCGAAGTCGTCGCCACGTGGCCGCACGTCTTGGTGCCGCAGATTCAATCGCAACAGATCCACGGCGAGACGCTGCCGGCGGTCGCCGCCTGTGAGAACGCTCTGCTCCCGGCCGTCAGCGCGATCCGCACGCCGCACACCGAGCTCTCGGACATGCTGCTCGTCGAAGCGGAGCGCGGCTGTCATAGAAACTGCACGTTCTGCGTGATGCGCCGCTCGACGAACGGCGGCATGCGCCTGGTCACGCTCGAGCGTCTGCTCGCGCTCGTCGACGCATCCGGCGCGAAGAAGGTCGGGCTCGTCGGCGCCGCGGTCAGCGATCATCCGAAGATCGTCGAGATTCTGAGGGCGCTCGTCGACGATCGCGGCCTGCGCGTGGGCATCAGCTCGCTGCGCGCGGATCGCTTGACCGACGACTTCGTGCGCCTGCTCGGCAAAGGCGGCTACAAGACGCTGACCGTGGCGAGCGACGCCGCGAGCGAGCGCTTGCGCCTCGTGCTCGAGAAGAAGATCAAAGAGAAGCACCTCGTGCGCGCGGCGGAGCTGGCGAAGACGCACGGGCTGAAGACGCTGAAGACTTATATGATGCTCGGCGTGCCCGGCGAGGACGCGAGCGACATCGACGAGCTCGCGCGCTTCACCCGCGAGCTCTCGCAGATCATGCCGGTGGCGCTCGGCGTCGCGCCCTTCGTGCCGAAGTACAATACGCCGCTCGCCGACGCCGACTTCGCGGGCGAGGACGAGGTCGACGCCCGCGTGCGGCAATTGCGAGCGTCGCTCAAAGGTCGCGGCGAGCTGCGCGCGACGAGCGTCAAAGAAGCGTTCGTGGAAGCCGCGCTGGCGATGAGCGGCTACGCGGCGGCCGAGATCGTGCTCGCGTCGCAAAGCGACGGTTTCGGCTGGAAATCCTTCTACCGCCACATCAAACGGCACGGCGCTCCGCCGCGGCGCCGGCAACACTTCGTCGATCCCTTTCCCGTCGGTCGCCGCTTGCTCGCGAAGTCCATCGCGGCCTGACCTTTTGCGTCATTTCGACCACTTGAACGGGTCGCTGGCACGCCGCATGCGCACCTTTGCGCACATCCCGCCGATAAACAGGGCCTGGAGACTATCACTATGGTCCGCACCGCCCGTGGTTTTTCGCTCGCTTGCCTCGGCATCTTCACGCTGAACGCCTGCGTCGAGGGCGGTCTCCGCTCGACCCGCAAGAACGAAGAAGAGAAGCCGGCGGAAAACACGTTCGTGGAGCCGCAACCGGAGCCGGAAGACACCCGCTGCAAGTACGACATCAAAGGGCTGCAGCTCGGCACGCCGTGTAACCGCGACAAGGACTGCGAGAGCGGCCTCTGCTCGTGGGTGCCGACCGCGGCGGGCGGCGTCTACGCGATGTGCGCCACCTCGTGCCTCACCGGCCAAGCCGCGTGCGGCGCCGGCTTCACGTGCAAGAACGACGCGCGCAACAAGCTCTCGTGTCAGCCGGACAAGCTGCCCGAGTACACGACGTGTAAAGACGACGCGGCGTGCGGCAAAGGCTCGCGCTGCATCAAGAGCAGCAAGCAGTTCCGCTGCTTCGGCAAAGACGCCGACGGCAACCGGATCCCGTGCACCGCGGCCGAGCGCGCGACCAAGCTCGCCGACTACTTGAAAGATCGCGACGGCCAATGCGGCAAGGGCCTGCCGAACCGCGCGCCGTGTAACTTGGACGCCGACTGCGAAGGCGGCACCTGCGTGTTCACGCTCGGCGGCAACGTCGGCTACTGCTCGAGCCCCTGCGCGGACGACAAGAGCTGCGGCAACTGCATGGCGTGCCAAGACGAGCAGCTCGGCGACATGTGCACGAAGATCTGCAAGCCCCAAGGCGGCAAGAAGATCGGCGAATCGTGCGGCGGCGACGACGAGTTCGAGTGCGAGGCGGGCGGCTTCTGCTTCAACCACCGCTGCACCGTCGCGGGCTGCGCCGTCGCGCCGGATCCGTCGGCGATGAGCACGCCGTGCGAGACCTTCCTCGACTGCCCGAATTATTCCGACGCGTGCCACGCCGGCCAATGCCAGACGGAATGCGCGGACAACAAAGAGTGCGACGCCGGCTCCGGCTATCAGTGCAACTCGGCGACGAAGAAGTGCGAGAGCCTCTTCGAGTGTAAGGCGCCGTCGTGCCCTGGCGACGCCAAGTGCGGCGGCTTCAGCGTCATGACGATCTTCGGGCCGATGCCGGTGGCCGCGTGCTTCCCGGCCGACATGTTCGGCACCGTGAGCGACGGCGACGCCTGCAAGTACGACTTCGAGTGCAAGAACCCGGCGAAGTGCATCTACGTCGACGCCGGCGCCACGAAGAAGCAGCTCTGCGCGCGTGAGTGCACGGACGATCCGGCGGCTTGCGCGGCCGGCACCGAGTGCGTCTCGTTCGGCGACAAGAGCCAATGCGTGCCGTCGCAGAACCTCGGCAAGAAGAAGGACGGCGAGAAGTGCGGCGCCCACGTCGAGTGCGCGGGCCGTAACTGCGCGCAGATCGGCGATGAGGTCGTGTGCGCGAGCGACTGCAGCAAGGGCAAGGGCTGCGACGCCGGCCTCGACTGCGTGGAGTACTCGACCTGGGACAAGGCGCCCTACGTGGCGGCGCTCGTCGAAGACAACACCGGCGCTGTCATCGGCGAGCAGAGCGTGCTCGACAGCAACGGCGGCGCCCGCGCCCAGCTGCGCTTGATCGTCAAAGCGAAGAAGACCGGTCCGCACGTGCTGACCGTCATGGATGCGACCGAGTACGAGCCGCTGCTCGCGCTCTTCGGCATCGGCCAACAGTCGGGCGGCTACACGGTGAAGATCGAGAGCGACAAGTCGGCGTCGGGCGTCGCGGTGCAGCTCGTCAGCGAGAACACGGCGAACAACAACGTGACGCCGGCGCAGACCGTCAGCGCGCCGCTGCAGCTCTCGGCCACGCTCGCGCCGGCCGACAAGGATCACAACGACATCGACAAGTTCACGATCAACCTCACCGCCAACGAGACCTTGAACCTGATGGTCAGCGGCCCCGTGCTCGAGGTTTGCTACGATCAGGCGAAGGTCGGCCAGTCGGCGATCGGCGGCAAGTGCAAGTACGACTTCGAGTGCGCCACCGGCC
This sequence comes from Deltaproteobacteria bacterium, assembly GCA_020848545.1. GTDB lineage: Bacteria > Myxococcota > JADLHZ01 > JADLHZ01 > JADLHZ01 > JADLHZ01. The sequence goes on from JADLHZ010000067.1 coordinate 10,993, forward strand.
TCACCTGCGACATGGACACCTACAAGTGCAGCAAACACTGCACGTCGAACCCTGACTGCGGCGCGGGCCAAGCGTGCGCCCCGGTGCAAGGCGTGCGGCGCTGCGTGCCGGCGACGGAAGTCGCCTCGGTCGACATCGGCGCCGTCTGCGCGCCGACGCTCGACTATCAGTGCAAGGGCACGAACCCGTCGTGCTTGAGCTGGACCGGCACGCCGTCGTTCTGCTCGGTCGCGTGTAATCCGGCAACGCCGAGCGCGTGCCCAGCGACGATGGAGTGCGTCGACATCGCGCCTGAAACCGCGCCGGCCGCGAACAACATGTGCTTCAACAAGGGCGGCTTGCACATGCGCGGCGAGCGCAACTGTGCGGCGAACTTCCAGTGCGAGTCCGGCAAGTGCTCGGAGGACGCGTTCGCGTTCTTGTTCGCCTCGACGGTGTGTGAGTGCGATCCGGCGACGGCGTCGACCTGCGGCACGGACACGAGCTGCGTCGACGTGCTCGACGACGACGTCGACCAGCAGTTCCGCTGCTTGCGTAACAGCGATCTCAACTTGGCCAAGGGCGCAGAGTGCATGGGCAACTTCCAGTGCGCGTCGGGCTCTTGCGTCGAGGATCCGACCCAAAGCGGCGGGTTCTTCGCCGTCTATATCTGCGAATAGCCCTCCCCGGTCCGTTTCGAAATTCCTCCCCGGTCCCTTTTCGCAGGCCCGGGAGGTCTCGGCGTCGCGGAAATAAACTGGTGTGCCAAGGGCCAGCGTACTACCTCCTCTATATATGTTCTCCACGTCTAGCCGCTGGCGCTTGGTCGTGGCCGCCGGCACGGACGTGCTCCTCAGGCTCCCGCTCGCAGAAGGCAGCTACCTGCTCGGCCCGGGCGCGCAGGACGAGCTGCGGCTCCTCGACGTCAAGGGCGAGATCGTCGTCGGCAGCGACGGAGTTTCGCTCACGCTAGACGGCACGACGACGCTCCTGCAAACGCACCCGGCGACGGTAGGCAAGTACACCCTGCGCGCGGAGCGGACGATGCACGCGTCAGGACGCACGCAGTCGATGCCCGACAGCGAGCCGCAGACCGGGCCCGGGCCGATCTTGATCACGCCGCCTCGCCACCTCGCCGGATCGTGGAGCGGCCCGCAGCGCTTCGCCAAGGGTGAGGTGCGCATTGGCTACGACGAGACCTGCGATCTGCAAGTGCGCTCGGAGTTCGTCTCGCAGTTTCACTGCGCGATCATGTTTCGGAAGAATCAGATTGTCGTGCGCGATCTCGGCAGCAAGAACGGCACGTACTTGAACGATGTGAAGATCGTCGAGGCCGAGCTGACGCCGCCGGTCGCCCTGCGCGTCGGCGACGTGACCTTGAAGATCGAGCGCGCGATCAACGCCGAGCAAGCCCTCGCGTCGCACCTCATCGGCAAGAGCGTGAAGATGCAGGAAGTGAACGCCCAGATCGTGCGCTTCGCCGCCACCAAGGCGCCCGTGCTCATCCTCGGCGAGAGCGGCTGCGGCAAGGAGCTCATCGCGCGCGCGCTGCACGAGCTGTCGCCGCACAGCAAAGAGCCCTTCGTCGTCGTCAACTGCGGCGCGCTCGCGGCAAATCTCATCGAGAGCGAGCTCTTCGGCCACGCCAAGGGTGCCTTCACCGGCGCCTCCGAGCGGCGGGCCGGCGCGTTCGCGAGCGCCGACAAGGGCACCCTCTTCCTCGACGAGATCGGCGAGCTGCCGCTCGAGCTGCAGCCCACGTTACTGCGCGCCATCGAGACCAGCGAGATCAAGGCCGTCGGCGACGACGTGCACCGAAAAGTGAACGTGCGCCTCGTGGCCGCGACGCACCGCGATCTGCACAAGGCGCACCGGCGCGGCGGATTTCGCGAAGACCTCTATCATCGCCTGAGCGTGCTGACGATCGACGTGCCGCCCCTGCGCGAGCGCGGCGACGACGTGGTGCTCATCGCCGAGCACTTCCTCGCCGACCTCGCGCCCGAAGGCCGCGTGTTCCGCTTCTCTTCCGACGCAGTGCAGCGGCTGAAGGCGCACCCGTTCATGGGCAACGTGCGCGAGCTGCGCAACGCCGTGACGCGCGCGATCGTGCTCGCGAAGAGCGATCTCATCGCCGCCGACGACCTCGGCCTCGTCGTCAACGCCGACGATCCGCCGCCGGTGCAGGTGCGCATGGACAACGTCGAGCGCAACGTCATCTTGAAGGCGCTGCGCGAGAACCACGGCAACCGCCTGAGCGCGGCGAAGACGCTCGGCATCGCGCGCTCGACGCTCTATCGGAAGATGGACGAGTACGGGATCAGCGAGAACGAGATCTACGGCACGCGCGGATCTTAGATCACCGAGACCAGCGCGATCCCGCAGCCGACGAGCGCCATCACCCAGCCGACGACGCCGAGCATGAACCACGAGAGCACGTAGCGCCGCTCATTCTGGCGGAGCTGCTTGTGAAAGCGCGTCGGGTGCCAGATCCACTTGTCGTCGAGCTCGCCGCGGCGGCCGAGCGTCGCGTGCAAGCGCAAGTGGTAAACGATCGCCGCCGGGAAGCTGATCGCCATGCCGAGGGCGATCGCCAAGACGCCGAAGCCGAGGAGCCCCTGACCCGAGAAGACGCGCAGTAGCAACTGCCCAACGGCGACGCCGAACGCGATCGCCGACGCGATCAGGATCTCCCTCACGGCGCGTCCGCGAACAAGAAGGTGCCGAGCAGGACCCACCGGCGCGCATGCGCTCTCTGAACAACGAGCGGCGTCGTGTAGTGCCAAAACGGCAGCCGGTAGCCGGTGACGATCCCCTGCTGCGTGACGTCGACGACCTCGGAGAAGTGCCCGCGCCGCGCGTAGACCAACCACTGCTGCGCTACGCCCGGCGTGCAAAGCGTCAGGTGCACATCCACGTAACCATCGCGCGCGAGCGGCTCTTCCGGATGATGATCGGTGTGCGGGCCAGCGTAGTCGCCGGCGCCGTAACAGAGCGCCTGGATCCCGTGCCGCTTCCGCAGCGGCCGGCCGGCGAGCGCCGTGCAAAACGCCACGAAGCTCTCGGAGCGCAGCATCGCCACGAGCCCGAGATCTTCGGCCACTCGAAAGCCGTGCTCGCGCCGCCGCTCGAGGTACGCGGTCTTCACGCGCACGGTCTTCGGCAGGAGCTCCTCGTAGTTTCTCTTCTGCGCGTAGATCGTCTCCGGCGGAATCGGCGCTTCCAACGCGGTGAGCGCCGGCCACAGCTTCTGGTCGAGCAAGCGCGCGGCCGCCGCACAGTGACGTTCGGCGAGCAGCCCGCGCTCCGCGCAAAATCGCCGCGCCGGATCCGAGAGCACGCCGTGCAAGCGCTTGCCTGTGATCACCGCGCGACCACGCGGCGTCAGCAGATCGCCAAACTCTCGGGGGAAGCGCCTCACTTCAGAAACGATAGACCGCTTGCAGCGCCAGGCGGTGCGCGACGGCCAGCGCGCGCACCCGATCCGGCTCGCGGCCTTGGATGAAGTCGCCGGTGTACTCGATACGCACGAGCGCGCCCTCGGTGATCGTGGCGGCGACGTTCGCGCTCACTTGCTGGCGTTGCGAGAGCGCGCCTTCGTTCACGTCGCTGATCGTCTGCACGAGCCCGCGCGCGCGCTGCGGATCGTTGAAGAAGTCGTAGCGCGCCGTCAGCGAGAGCCACTCGACGCGCGGAATCACGCCGCGGATCCAGGCGCTGACTCCGAACCAGCGCGCGAGGACCGGCGTGCCGGTGGCGGCGAGGACGTCGCTGAAGCTACCGGGCACAACGCCAGGCTCGGTGCCCCAGGTGACCTCGGTCGCAAACAGGAAGCGGTTCGGCATGTCGATCGCCGCGGTGCCAAAGAGCGTGATGCGGTAGTCCTTCTCGTTCGCGAAGCGCTCGGTGCCGAAGATGCCGGTCAGCTGTAGCAAGAAGCGGGTGCCGCTGCGCACGCGATGATCGAAGGTGAACATGGCGCCGATGGTCTTGTTGCGCGACGGCGCGATGCCGCGATCCCAGCCGTTGATCGCGGCGTGCAAGGTGAAGCTCAACGACACAGGCAGCGGCACGTGCAGCATGAGGCCGGTGAAGTTCGCCGGCGAGCCGTGCAAGAACACGAGCGACTGCGAGATCATGAAGCGATCGGCGGCGTCTTGGCGCTCGAAGCCGACGACCGCGTTGAACTTGCCGAGGCGCAAGCGCGGGCCGGATTCACCGAGCGGGAACCACTCGGCGTACGCCTGCTCGACGATGTTGTCGAACACGAGGCCGAAGTTGATGAAGCTCGGCACGCTCGAGACGCCGAGCGGTTGCCACGCCAGGCGATTCAAGAGGTTCAAGTCGATGCGCAACCCAGCGACGTCTAGCAGCGTCTTCTTCACGTCGATCTCGACCTCGCCGACGAAGAAGGTGTTCGTTTGATCCGGCCACACCGCCGCGAAGCCCGCGTCCAGGAAGCCCGAGAGCCCGAGCGACTGGTACCATGGCCGTTCGACCACGCGCTGCGGGAGCGCCGGCTCGTCGTCCTTTTCGGCGTCGACCGCGGCCGCCTGCGAGCTCGGCTGGCTCGCCGCCCCTTCGTCGACGAAGCCCTGCACTGGCTCGGAGCTCGGCATCGACGCCGGCGCGACCAGCAGATCGCCGAGCGGCTGCGGTTCCGCTGAGCGGACATCGGCTGCGGCCACGAAGAGCAAGGCCGTGAAGAGGAGCATGGACGCCCGCTTAGCGGAACCCTCGGCAGTCTGCTAGCCTTCGCCGACATGTCCGCGGTGAAGGGGTCCGTGAATAAGCCGAGCGACGCACCGTCCAAGCGAGGTGAGCCCGCCGCCGCGACCGCCGACGCCACTCCAGCCGACCCAAAGGCCGCGCCGACGCCCAAGGATCCGCTCGACACACTGTGCCAAAGCGCTCGCGCCGGCGATCGCGCCGCCTTCGACGCCCTGGTCCTGCAGAGCTACGATCGGGCCTACACGATCGCCCTCAACATGCTGCGCAGCGAGCCCGATGCCCGCGACGTCGTCCAAGACGCGTTCGTGCGGGTGCAGCGCGGCCTGCAAGATTTTCAGGGCAACTCGAAGTTCACGACCTGGCTCTACCGCGTGGTCGTCAACCTTTGCCTCGACGCCATCCGCCACAAGAAGCGCTGGGGCGAAAAGACCCCGACCGAGCTCGACACCCTGCCCGGCCGCGAGCGCAACCCCGAGCAAGACACCGCCGATACCGAGCTCAAGCGTGCGCTCGCCGCGGGACTGCAGCAGCTCCCGGAGATCCACCGCGCCACGTTTCTCCTCTTCGAGGTCGAGGGCTTGTCTTATGAGGAGATCGCCAAAGTGACAGGCGTGCGCGTCGGCACCGTGATGAGCAGGCTGTTCAACGCGCGCAAGAAGATGCAGGCGTTTCTTTCGCCCCTGCTCGGAATCGAAGGGTCTGATACACTGAAAGAACTCAAGGAAGAGGACGAGTAGCCATGGCGACGCCGGACGGCAGCGAGAGCAAAGCCCCCGCGTATCGACGCGCGATGTCGCTCTTGCGGCAGCAGGCGCCGGACGTCCACAAGCGCGCGCTCGTCGAGCACTTGCGGGAACGCAAGGAAGCGCCATCGCTCATGCAACGCTGCTTGCTCATCTTCGAGCGCCGGTGGCCCGAGTGGCGCCTGCCCGCGTTCGGCCTCGCCTTCGCCTCGGTGCTGTCCGTGATCGTCGGCGGCGCCTTGTACATGGGCCTCGCGTCGAGCGGCATCGACGCGCCCGAGATCGACGACATCGAGTTCGCCGGCGCCTCCGCCGTCGTCATCGAGAGCAACAGCCACCCGACCACGCTCATCTGGTTGAGCGACGCCGACGCGGTCGAAGACGAGGATGAAGAAGAAGAGGAAGACGTCGCCGACGAGGAAGAGGTCGAAGATCTATGACGCCGGCCCTCGCGTTCGCGCTCTTCCTGGCCGCCGATCCTGCCCCCGCCGCTCCCCCGCCCCCACCCGCTCCGTCCGACAAGGCCATGAAAGCGCCCGCGTCCCAACCGAGCGTCGCAGCAGATCTGAAAGTGCGCGTGGTCTACGGCCACTCGAAGACGACGGTGCTCGACGCCAAGCTGAACGACCTCTTCGGCTCGCTGAAGAACCTCACGTACACGGCGTACGAGCTGAAGTCCGAGACCAGCCTCAACGTGACCGTCGGCGGCGCGCCGCAGTCGTACACGGCGCCGCAGGGCCGTCACTTGGTGATCTCGGCGACCGCGCACAAGAAGAAGGGCAAGGTCGATCAAGTGAACGTGCAGCTCGAGATCCCCGAGCTCAAGTTCAAGACGAAGGCGTGGATCAGCGCCGGCGCGACCTTGGTCATCGGCGGCCCGAAGTTCGAGGACGGCGTGTTGCTCTTCGCGGTCGGGGCTGCGGCGATCAGGAACTAACTGAACCTGACCCTGAACCTGACCCTGAACCTGACCCTGAACCTGAACCTGAACCTGACCCTGAACCTGAACCTGAACCTGAACCGAAGCCTTGGCCGCGCTCGCGAGCATGAGCTTGGCCCTAACCCTGGCCTCGCCGCGCGCGTTCGAGGTCACGGCCAGGGCTAGGCTCACGCTCGCGAGCGCGGCCAAGGCTTTCGGCCAGGGTCTTGGCGGTCAGGGTCTTGGCGGCCAGGGTTGTCGGGCCAGGGTCAGATCATCACCTACCTAATCCATCTTCTTTCGCCGCTTCTTCATACTCCCGGCTTCCAACCGAACGCGCACGCGCTGCTCTTGGCGCGCCTTGTATCGAGCGTGCGTGTTCTCGCCCTTCTCGTTGTTCTCGGCGGTGACGGCGTCGACGAGCTGGAACTCCGCGAGCACGAAGACGATCTCGCCGAGGCGCGGATCCGGCGGCGGGTTCATGGTGCGCAAGTGCTCCGAGATGCGCAGCGGCACGTCGACGACGAAGTTGATCGTGCGGTACGAGCGCCCGGAGAACTCGTTCTGCGGTTGGCCGGACGCGTGGCGCTGCGGGAACAAGTGCTTCTTCAGCTTGTCGCTCAGCCCATTCTGGTCGGCCACCTGCACGAGATCGAGCAGTGAGTTATCGGCCTGGCCCGGGATCGTATAGTTGAACGGGAAGATGTGCCGCACCATGAACAAGAGCGTCGGCACGACGTCCTTCTCGGTGCGAACGACGATGCGAAAGCGCGTCTTGTCGAAGATCTGGCTGGCGATCGTTTCGCGCTTGGCGAGGAGCTTCGTCACGAGCGAGTGCCGCGTCTTGCGACCGCCGGCGTACTCGACGACGGGGATGCCGGCCGCGCGCATCTTGTCGATGCCCTCATAGACCTTCTTCGACATGATCTCGGCGAGCTGGGCCTCGGAGAGCGTCGCGTTGAACAAGAGCTCGCGCGCGATCAAGTGGTGCAAGATGTGCATCACCTTCAGCGTCATGCACGCGTAGACGCGGTTGCGCTTCAAGCCGGTGCGCTGCGAGGCGAAGCGCAGGAGGTCGCGCACGTCGGTGATGCGGCGGATCTCTTCCGGGATGTGGTAGCGCAAGACGTCTTCCAAGTAGACGAACGCTTCGCGCTGCAGATCGCCGACGTGTGCGCGATCGCCCGGGCGCGTGAGCTCGAACTCTTGCAGCGCGATGAACGCGTCGAAGTCGGCCTCGTCGCGAAACTGCAGGCGCGGCCAGTCGATCACCGACTCGCCGGTGAGCATGATGCGCACGCTCGCCGCGTCGAGCTCGCTCGCGATCGCGGCTTGCAGCGGCGTCGGCGAGAGGGGCTCGGTCCTCATGCGCCACCACCGGCGAGCGCGCGAAGATCCGCGCTAGCGCCGCCGCAGCACACGCCGGCGAGATCGAAGCGCGCGGGCAAGGAGCGAAGCAAGTCGCGCGAAGGCTTCGCCGGCTTCGCCACCCGGCATTGCCCTGGCGCGAGCAGCGCGGCGGACCAGGCCGCGGCCGTCTTCTCGAGCGCAGCGTCGAAGCCTGCATCACCCGGCAAGCGGCGCGAGCAGTTGAAGCCGAGCGCCCACAAGTGCCCGAGATCAGCGAGCCGCGACCACAGACGATCGTCCTCGTCGCCCGCGATGAAGCAAGCGGCGGACAGAATCTCTGCAGATGCGAGCGTCGACGTCACGTTCACCAACCAGTCGAGATCAGAAATGGACAGGGACTCGAACCAAATACCGGAGCGCGTGCGTTTTACAGCCGGTCGGATGCAAGTCAAGACGCGCTGCACGAGCGCGGCGCTCTCAGTCGCTACCGGGAGCATGGCCGGTCCGAGCGAAATGTGCACGGCTTTCGCACCGGCCGCCATCGCGTGCCCGATCGCCGCCTCCGCGAGGGCCGCGATCTCGGCGTCGCTCAGCGATCCGGCGCGGAACGGCAGCGCGAAGGTGTTGGTCAAGACGATCTCGGCGCCGGCCTCGACGTCGCGACGATGCAGCGCGCGCACGAGCTCCGGCCGCTCGAGGCTGGCGAAGAGCACGGCCTCCGGCGCGACGGAGAATTCGTCGATGAGCCGCGTGCCCATCGGCGCGTCTAGGATCCTCAGCCGCACAGTCTCACGTGAGCTTCTTCGTGAGCACGCTCGTCGAGTGATCCTTCGGATCGCCGACGATGCGGGTCTCGACGCCGAGCGCGCGGCTCACCGCGGCTTCGGGCACGCTCGCTTCGGTATAGTCCGTCCCTTTGCAGTGAAAGGTGGGCACCAGCGCGCGCAGAATCGGCTCGACGGTGTCGGTGGCGAACAGGAACGCATGATCGACGACGCGCAGCGCCAAGACGAGCTCGAGCCGCTCCGCCTCCGGGATCACCGGCCGCGCCGCGCCCTTCGCCCTTCGCACCGACGCGTCATCGTTCACCGCTACGACGAGCACGTCGGCGATCGCCTTGGCGCCTTGCAAGTAGCGCAGGTGCCCCACGTGCAAGAGATCGAAGGCGCCGTTGCAGAGCGCCACGGTCTTGCCGGCGGCGCGGGCGTCTTTGCAGACCTGCGCCATCGCTTCCAGGGTGCTCACTTCTTCTTCCGTTTTTCCCACTCGGCCTTGTCGGCGGCGGCGCCGGCCTTGTCGCCCTTCGCCTCGCGGACCTTGCTGCGCCGGTAATAGAGCGCGCCGTCGTTGCTGTCCTTGGCGAGCAGCGCCGTATACACGGCCTCGGCGTGCGCGAGATCGCCGACCGCCGCGTAGGTGTCGCCGAGCTGACGCTTGCAGCCGGGATCATCGAAGCTCTTCAGCGCGGCTTCGTAGCGCTTGATCGCCTGCTCGGCGCGCTTCAGCTTCGACTCGACGTAGGCGAGATCGCACTGCGTCTGGCCGTTCTTCGGATCCAGCGCCGCGGCGCGCTTCAAGACGTCCTCGGCCTCCTTCAGCTTGTCGCGCAGGATCAACGTCGTGCCCCACTCGGTGAGCAGATCGACGTCCTTCGGGAAGCGCTTGGTGGCGTCGGCGTAGACCTTGTCCGAGGCGTCGTAGCGCTTGAGCACGTCGAGCTGCAGCGCCAGGTTCAAGTGCGCTTCGATCATGTCCGGGCGCTTCTTCACCGCGGCCTCGAACGCCTTCACCGCGTCTTCAGGCTTCTCCTGCTGCGCGAAGACGAGGCCGTAGAAGTAGTCGACGCGGCCGTCGTCCGGATAGCTCTTCTTCGCTTGGTCGAGCATGAGCTTGGCGCGGTCGAGCTTGTTGATCTTGATGTTGTTCTCGGCCGCCGCGAGCATCGTCTCGACCGGCACCGTCTCTTCGGCGGCCGTGACGAGCAAAGCCGCGAGCGCGAGAAATTTCATGCGCTTCCGCTACCACAGCTAGTACATTTGTATACCCATGCTGGTCGCCCTGCTCCTGTCGCTCGAGCTCGCGCAAACGACGCCAAAGCCGCTCGGCGATCTGCTCGAGATCACTGGGAACGCCGGCTACTTCGCCACCGGAAACACGATGGCGCTGCCGTTCAGCGATCAGCCGGACGGCCTCGCGTGCGTGCTGCCGCAGAATACCGCCACGATCCCGGACGCCGCGATCGGGACGCGCGCGCAGATTAAAAAAGCGTACCTCTATTATTCGGGCAACGTCTTTGCGAAGGCGAGCTCGCCCTCACAAGCCGACTTGAACCAGATCGATCGCAACGTGAGCCTGACGCTGCCAGACGGCACGACGACGATGCTGCAGCCCGAGATCGTCTACCGCGCCGCCTTTACCGACGGCCTGCTGAGCAACCGGACGAGCTTCTTCTACACGGCGCGCGTCGACGTCACGGCGGCGCTGCAAGCGCAGCCGAAGGTGACCGGCAACTACACCTTCGGCGGCTTGACCACGCCGATCTGCTTGGATCCGCCCGACGTCTTCTGCAACGCGAACATGACGACGAAGTGCGGCGCCGCGTACTTTCGCGCGACGGCGTCGTTCATGATCGTCATCGTGTTCATCGATCCCGGCCTGCCGCCACGCACGGTGAAGCTCTTCGACGGCCTCGAGATCATCGACGCGATGACGCCTTCGCGGACGGTGTCGCTCACCGGAGTGAAGGTCTCGGCGATCCCGAAGGGCGAGCTGACGATCTACGCCGTCGAAGGCGACGCACAGCAGACCGGCGAGGGCGCCACGGTCTCGGCGAATGGCCGCACGCCGACCCCGCTCGGCCGCGTGATCACGCCGGCCCCGCCCGCGCCGTCGAGCCTCACTTGCGGTGACAGCTCGTGGCCGAACTGGTCGGACAACCTCTTCGACTCGAGCACCGTCACCGATCCCGCGCAGCCGACCCTCGGCTCGTGCACGCGCGGCATCGACCTCGACTCCTTCGACATCTCGAGCGTGCTGCAAGCGAACGACACGCGCGTCGACGTCAACGTGTTCCGCTCCCCGAGCGCGACCGACGTCTTCGGCGTCGCGTTCGCGGCGCTGCAGATCGACGTGTTCCGCCCCGTGCTCGACGTCGACTCGAAGAAGCAAGTGCTCTCGCCGGACGTCGCGCAGGTCGAGCCGAAGACGAAGATCGTCTACCGCGTGGGCGTCTCGAACACCGGCAATATCCCCGCGACCGGCGTGAAGGTGACCGACGACTTGCCGTCGTCGCTGACGTCGCTGCGCATGTTGAAGACGCCGCCGGGCTCGATCGACACGAGCATCCCTGGGCACATCGAGGTCTCGAACATCGCGATCAATCCCGGCGACGTCTTCGAGGTGCGCTACGAGGTCGAGCTCTCGTGCCCGGTGAACGACGGCGCGTCGATCGTGAACCTTGCGATCATCTCGGCGTCGGCCGAAGGCGCGCCGGGCGCGGTGCTCACCTCGCCGGCGCTGAAGGTGAGCGATCCCGGCGGCGAGATCTGCGCCGGCGCGCGCTTGCCCGGCGGCACCGGCCCCGTCGAGCCGCAGAACTTGCTCTTCGATCGCCTATTGCGCGGCGGCGCGGGGTGCGCGGCGACCGGCGCGCCGTGGTGGCTCGCGCTGCCGGCGCTGTGGCTCCTGTTGCGCCGTCGCACGCGCCGCGGCTTGCTCGTGCTCTTCATGGCCGCGTGCAACGACTACGTGGCGCCGCCGCCTGATCCCGCGATCGAGCCGGAGCCCGAGCCGGTCGTCGTGACGAAGCCGGTGGCGCCGACCGGCGAGCTCCCGGCGCCGCCGTCGTGCGGCGGCGTCGAGAACATGGTGTCGCTCACGCCCGGCGTGTGCATCGATCGCTTCGAGTCGGTGATCGAAAACGGCGCCGCCGTGCTCCGCTACGGCGCGGTGCCGACGATCGGCGTATCGTTCTCCGCGGCGCAAGCGGCGTGCGTCGCGGCGGGCAAGCGCTTGTGCACCGCGAGTGAATGGGAGCGCGGTTGCCGCGGCGCCACGCAACGCCTCTATCCTTACGGCGACTCGTTCGCCGGCGCCAAGTGCAACGGCTTCGACGCCGAGTGGGGCGAGCCGCTCGAGGCCGGCGCCAACAGCGAGTGCGTGAGCGATCTCGGCGCGATGGACATGAGCGGCAACGTCTCCGAGTGGGTGAACGCCGACTATCCGCAGTTGACGGGCGGGCTCGGCAAGCAACTGCGCGGCGGCTCGTACTTAGGAAACCCCGCGGGGCTCACGTGCACGGCTTTGTACGGCGCGTCGCCGACGGATCCCGATCCGCGCGCCGGCGTGCGCTGCTGCAAGTGAACGAGATCTTGCGCCAACTACTTTGCGTCACCGACGCCCAACGAGAGCACCCCAACGCCGCTGACCTCGACTTCGAGCGCGTCGCCGTCGACGAGCGGTCCGACGCCTTCCGGAGTCCCCGTGACGACGAGATCGCCCGGCTCCAAAGTCATCGCCTGCGAAATGTAGGCGAGCAGCACCGGCACGTTGAACACCATGTCGCGCGTGTTGCCGTTCTGGCGCACGCTGCCGTTGACGCGGCAAACGACGTCGCGCTCGCGCCAGTCGAGCTCGGTGACGACGACAGGGCCGACCGGACAGAACGTGTCGAAGCCCTTGGCGCGCGACCATTGCCCGTCGCTCTTCTGCAAGTCGCGCGCGGTCACGTCGCACACGGCCGTGAGCCCAAAGATTCCCGCCGAGGCGTCCTCCTCGCTCGCGCGCCGCAAGCGCTTGCCGACGACGACGCCGAGCTCGGCTTCATGCTCCACGCGCTGCGTTTGCGGCGGCAGCCAGACGCGATCACCGGGGCCGCACAGCGCCGACGGCGGCTTCAAGAAGAGCAACGGCTCCTTCGGCACGTCGTTGCCGAGCTCTTTGGCATGCGCGCGGTAGTTCCGGCCGATGCACACGATCTTGCTCGGCACCACGGGGCACAGAAGCTGCGCTTCGTCCGCGGCGATGACCCGCTCGCTGCTCCGGCCGCCGAGCCACGGCGCTTGGTCGAGCACGCGGTAGCCGTCACCCGCTTGGATGGCCCAGTCGATCTTGCCGTGGCGAATTCGGGCGTAGCGCATGGGGTTCCCTTCGGCGCTTTACCCCTGTTTCTTCGGCGCGCGCAGGACTGGCTTGCGCGCCGCTGACGCCTCGTCGAAGCGCCGGCGAGGTGCGAGCGTCGGCGCTTCCTTCAGGAGCTCGGGCTGTTCCTTCGCTTCGACCGCGACGCGGCGCATGAGCTCGCAGAAGCCGTCGATCGACTCTTTGCTCTCGCTCTCGGTCGGCTCGATCATCAGCGCGCCGGGCACGACCAAAGGAAAGTACACGGTCGGCGGATGCACGCCGTAGTCGATGAGCCGCTTGGCGATATCGAGCGTGGTGACGCCGGTGTCCTTTTGCAGCTTGTCGTTGAACACGGTCTCGTGCAGCGTCTCGGTCGTGTACGGCAGGTGATAGAGGCCTTCGAGCTTCTTGCGCAGGTACTTCGCGTTCAGCACCGCCATCTCGGTGTTCTTGCGAATGCCGTCCGGACCGAGCGAGCGCATGTACGCGTACGTTCGCACCATGACGCCGAACGACGCCGCGAAGGAGCGGAGCCGGCCGATCGACATCGGCTTGTCGTCGAGCAGCACGTACTTGTCCTGAACCTTCTCGACGACCGGGATCGGCAGATACGGCCGCAGCGCTTCGGTCGCGCACACGGGGCCCGCGCCCGGGCCGCCGCCGCCGTGCGGTTGCGAGAAGGTCTTGTGCACGTTGATGTGCTGCACGTCGACGCCGAAGTCCGCCGGCCGCGCCACACCCGCGAGCGCGTTCATGTTGGCGCCGTCCATGTACACGTAGCCGCCCTTGGCGTGCACGACGTCGGCGATCACCTTGATGTGGCGCTCGAAGATGCCGAGTGTGTTCGGGTTCGTGATCATGATCGCCGCGACGTCTTCGTTCATCAACGCAGCGACGGCTTCCGGATGCACCATGCCGTCGGGACCCGTGTCGACCTTGAGCGTCTCGTAGCCCGCGAGCGTCACCGTCGCCGGGTTCGTGCCGTGCGCGCTGTCCGGGATGATCACCTTCTTGCGCGGGTTGCCCTTCACGGTGAGCGCTTTTCGGATCATCAGCAGGCCCGCGAGCTCGCCCTGCGCGCCAGCCGACGGATGCAGCGTCACCGCCGGCAAGCCGGTGCACTCGGCGAGGAAGCCCTGCAAGCGCCACATCAGCTCGAGCACGCCCTGGCTGATCTCCGGCGGATCATAAGGATGCGCCGCCATGAAGCCTGGCAAGCGGCAGAGCACCTCGTTGATCTTCGGGTTGTACTTCATGGTGCAGCTGCCGAGCGGATAGATGCCGAGATCGATCGCGTAGTTCAGCGTGGAGAGGCGCGTGTAGTGACGCACGACCTCCGGCTCGCTGAGCTCGGGCAGCATCGGCTTCTCCTTGCGCAGCAAGTGCTTCGGCAAGACGTCGCTCGGCGCCACGCGATCGACTTGCAGCGGGCGCAGCGCATCGCCGCGCGTGCCGGGCCGGCTCTGCTCGAAGAGGGTGGGATACTCGGGCTGCTGCCGCCAGTTCGATTGGCGCGCGGGATCGTGGCTCATGACAACGCCTCCACCAGCTTGTCGAGCTCGCTCGGCTTGTGCTGCTCGTTGACGCTCAGAAGCACGACGTCCTTGTGCTCGGGGTACTTCCGCTCGAGCAGCATGCCGGCGACGATGCCGTTCTTCAGCGCCGCCGCGTGCTTGCTCCGGGCGTTCGGCACCGTCACCGCAAACTCGTTGAAGTACGGCGCCGAGAACGCGCGCTTCACACCTTTCGCCGCGAGCTTCTTCTCCAGCGCGTGCGCGATCGACAAGTTGTGCTCAGCGAGCTCGGCGAGGCCCACCGGGCCGCGCAGCGCGAGGTGAATCGAGTACGCCAGCGCGATGAGTCCCTGGTTCGTGCAGATGTTCGACGTGGCCTTCTCGCGGCGGATGTGCTGCTCGCGCGTCGAGAGCGTGAGCACGTAACCCTTCTGGCCGTCCTTGTCCTTCGCTTCGCCGACGAGCCGGCCGGGCAGCTGGCGCAAGAACTCCTCGCGCGTCGCGAACAAGCCGACCGCGGGGCCGCCGTACTGCGGGCCGCCGGTCATGCCCACGCCTTCGCCAACGACGACGTCGGCGCCGAGATTTCCCGGCGCTTCGAGCAAGCCCAACGCGAGCGTCTCGGTCACCGCCACGACGAGCAAGGCGCCGACGGCGTGCGCGTGCTCGGCGATCACCTTCAGATCTTCGACGCCGCCAAAGAAGTTCGGCGTCTGCACCACGACCGCGGCGACGTCGGTGCCGAGGTGCGACTTCAGCGCGTCGATCGAGACCAAGCCGTCGGTGCCGGCGGGCAGCGCTTCGACCGTGACGTCTTGCAGCTGTAGAAACGTCGCGCACGTCTCGCGGTAGTCCGGGTGCAACGAGCGCGCGAAGAGCAGCCTGCGTCGGCCCCCGGCCGAGCCAGAAACAGAGCGATCGGCTTTCAGCCGCAGCGCCATCATGACGCCTTCGGCCAACGCGCTCGCGCCGTCGTACATCGACGCGTTCGCGACCGGCAGCCCGAAGAGCTCGCTGACCATCGTCTGATACTCGAAGATGGCCTGCAGTGTGCCTTGCGCGATCTCGGGCTGATACGGCGTGTAGCTCGTGATGAACTCGCTGCGCCGCACCAGCGTGTCGACGACGCTCGGCATGTAGTGCGTGTAGATTCCGGCGCCGAGAAACGAGGTGAGCGGCGGCCGTGCGGCCAACGCGCCGAGCTCTTCGAGCAGCTCTTCTTCGCTGGCGGCGCGCGGCATGTCGAGCGGGCGCTTCGCCAGGAGCTCGCTCGGAATGGAAGCGAAGAGCCCTTGCACGTCCTTGACGCCGAGGGCTTGCAGCATCGCCGAGATGTCTTCGTTCGTATGCGGATGGAAGCGCACGGCGGTCAGTCCTTGATCAGGTTCTCGTAGGCTTTCGGGTCGAGCAGCGTGGAGACTTCAGCAGGCTTCGTCAGCTCGACCTTCACGAGCCACGCGACGCCGTAGGGATCGGAGTTCAGGCTCGCGGGGTTGTCGACGCAGGCCTGGTTGACCTCCAAGACCTTGCCGCTCACCGGCGCGTAGAGATCGCTCACGGCCTTCACCGACTCGACGACGCCGAAGGTCTTGAACTGCTCGAGCTGGCTGCCGACGCTCGGGAGCTCGCAGAACACAATGTCGCCGAGGCTCGTTTGCGCGTGATCGGTGATGCCGACGGTCGCGACGTTGCCCGCGACGCGCACCCACTCGTGCTCTTTCGTGTACCGCAAATCACCTGGGACCTTCACAGTGCGCTCCTTTGCCTAGGGATCTAGGTTCTGCGGGTCGCTAGCTCATGGGGTGAGGAGAAGGGAAGAGCCGCGGCACGGTCAGATCCCGTGATGCTCCGCGCCAATCGCGATACCCGACGTGGCCGTTGCCGAATTGCCCCGCCGTGGCATTCTGGCCTACGCGATCGCCGATGCCGCACATCCTCACGCTCGCGATGATCGCTTCCGTCCTCGTGATGCTCGCGGCGCTCTTCTTCCAAAGGAACATCCCGGCCGCGCTCGCCAAGCTCAGCGCCTCGCTCTGCTTCGTCTTCCTCGCCGTCGTGCTCGGCGCGCACACCCACCCGGCCGGCCGCGCCTTCTTCGCCGCCTTCCTGCTCTCGCTCGCCGGCGATCTCGCGCTCCTCGGCCGCTCGCCGAAGTGGCTCACCGCCGGCATCTTCGCGTTCCTCTCGGCGCACGCCGCTTTCATCGTCGCGTTCTTCGTGCGCGGCGTCGATCTCTCGCGCGCGGCGATCGGCTTCGGCTGCGTTCTGCTTCCGAGCGTCTTCCTCGCGCGCTGGATCCTCCGCCACGCGAGCCTCGACATGCGGCCGAAGGTCATCGTCTACGTCGCGCTGATCACCGTGATGGTCGGCGCTGCCGCCGGCGCGTCGCCGTGGCTCCTACAAGCCGCCGTGATCTTCTACGTCTCCGACATCTGCGTGGCGCGGCAACGCTTCATCAAAGAGGCGTTCATCAACCGCGCGATCGGTCTGCCGCTCTACTACGGCGCGCAGTGGATGTTCGCGTTCGCGTCAGCGGCGGTGCCGGGATGATCGTCACGCTGCTCCTGGCGAGCGCCATCTATCTGCAGCCGATCGGGGACGCGACGCCGCTCGCGGAGACCACTGCCGTCCGCACCGCGCTCGAAGGCTTCTATCCCGCCGAGGTCGTGATCCTTCCGGTCATGCCCTTGCCGACCGCGGCCTACTACGCGCCGCGCAAGCGCTATCGCGCCGAAAAGCTGCTCGACGCTCTGCGCCCGAAGCTCCCGGCCGACGGCGTGCGCATCATCGGCCTCACGACCGTCGACATCTCGACGACGAACGACGCCATCTATGACTGGGGCATCATGGGCCTCGGCGATCTCGACGGCAAAGCGAGCGTGATCTCCACCTTTCGCTGCAAGAAGAAGGCGAAGAGCCCGGCGCACGCCCGCGAGCGGCTGGCGAAGGTGGCGGTGCACGAGGTCGGGCACACGCTCTCGCTCGACCACTGCCCGACGCCCGGCTGCATCATGCACGACGCGATGGGCAAGGTGGCGACGATCGACACCGAGTATGATCTCTGCCCGCGCTGCCGAGCGCTCCTCGCGAAGGCCGGCCACGTGCTCGCACCCGCAAAGATCCCATGGGAGAGGCCGTAGTGTGCACCGTCGTCCTGCTCCTCGACGCGCATCCCGAAGCGCCGCTCATCGTCGCCGCGAACCGTGACGAGTGGCGCGCGCGGGCGACAGCGCCGTTTGGCGAGCTCTTGCCCGGCATCTTCGGCGGCAAAGATCTCGCCGCCGGCGGCACCTGGTTCGCGGTCCGCAAAGACGGCGGCATGGCGCTGCTCACCAACGTGCGCCCCGGGATGGCGCGCGACGACAGCAAGCGATCGCGCGGCGAGATCGTGCTCGACGTGCTGCAGCAAGCGTCGGCCACGGCGATGCGGGCGCGGATGCAAGCCCTCGATCCCGTGCGCTACAACCCGTTCAACTTGCTCTTCGGCCACGCCGGCGAGTGGTTCTACGCGAGCAGCGGGCGGCCGGACATCGCGCGCGTGAAGGCGGGCGTGCACGTCCTCGGCAACCGCACGCTCGATGATCCCGATGATGCGAAGACGGTCGCCGTCGCTGGCGTGGCGCCGCACCTCTTGCGTGTGCCGCTCGCCGAAGCGCGCGCGTCGCTCGTGAAGCTGCTCAACGGGCCGCTCTACGTCGACGCCGGCGCCTACGGCACGCGCTGGTCGATGCTCTATGCCGGCCCGCACGCGCCGATCGCCGCGGTCGAGATCAGCGAGAGCTCGGTGCGAACGAGCCCGCTGGCACCGGCGCCGCTGCGGTGAGCGCTACGACGGCATGCGCCACAGGCGGAGGCCGGTGATCGTGGCGAACGAAAAGAACACGAGCGAGACGACCGGCAGCCCTTGCCACACGAAGTGCGTGTCGTTGAGCGCGAGCGTCCCCGAGAGCACGAGCGCGGCGAAGATCAACGCTTGCTGCGAGCGCGTCGTCGTCTGCGCGCGCCGCCGCTCGATCTCATCGGCGCCTTCCACCGACACCGCGACGCGCAGCTCGCCCGCCTTCAGCTGGCGCAAGATCTCGTTCCCCGACGCCGGAAACCCGCGCGCGAACTCGGCGATCTTGCGCAAGTCGCCGAGCGCTTCTTGCGAGATGCGCCTCAGCGAATAGCGCTCGGCGATCATCTTGATGATGTGCGGCCGCGCCTCTTCGATGACGTTGATGTTCGGCGCGATCATCTTCGCCAAGCCTTCGGCGGTGACCATCGCCTTGAACATCATCGTGAAGTCGGCCGGCATGCGGATGCGGAACTTGATCGCGCCCTCGCAGATCTTCATGAACAACGAGCCGATCTCGATCTCGCTCATCGGACGGCCGACGATCTCGTCTTCCATCACTTGGATGCACTCGGCTTCGAAGGCCGGGTAGTCGACGCGGCCCTCGGGTGTGCCCAGGCTGTAGAACGCGCGCGCGACGCCGCGCAGATCCTCGCGCATGATCGCGAAGACGATGTCGATCACCTTCTCGCGCATCTCTTGGTTGAGCCGCCCGACCATGCCGAAGTCGATGAGCGCGATGCGCCCGTCCGGCATGATGAACATGTTCCCGGGGTGCGCGTCGCCGTGGAAGAAGCCATCGACGTAGAGCATCTGAAACGCCGCATCGAGGAAGGTCTTGGCGAGCGCCGTGAGATCGCTTCCCTCGGCGATAAGCTGCTTCACTTTCTTGCCGTGGATGAGCTCGAGGGTGAGCACCTGTCCTGTCGACAGTGCGCGATAGACCTTCGGGATGTGGATCGTCTGCGAGCCCTCGAAGTTCTTCTGAAAGCGCTCGATGTTCTGCGCCTCGACTTGAAAGTCTGTCTCGCGCGCGATGCTCTGCTCGAACTCGCTGATCATCCCCATGAGGTTGAACAGGCGCACCTCGGGGAAGATCGCCTCGGTCTGCCGCGCCAAGAAGTAGAGGATGTTGATGTCGCTCTCGATCTTGCGCAGGATGCCCGGGCGCTGGACCTTCACGACGACGTCTTCACCGCTCTTCAGCTTGGCCCTGTGCACCTGGGCGATCGAGGCGCTCGCGAGCGGCTTCTCGTCGAACTCGGCGAAGAGCTCCTCGGGCGGCGCACCGAGCTCCTTGATGATCACGGCGCGCACTTCCGCGAACGAAATCGCGGCGACGCGATCTTGCAGGGTCTCGAGCTCGACCGCGAGCTCGTGCGGGATGAGATCCGGCCGCGTCGACATGATCTGGCCGAACTTGACGAAGGTGGGACCGAGCTCGGTCAGCGCGAGCTTGATGCGGCTGTTGAAGGTGAGGCCCTTGCCCTGCTCGCCGCCGGCGGTCGGAACGCGCAGCGGGCCCTTGAGCCGCATCCGCTCGATGACGTGGCCGAAGCCGTACTTGACGAGGACCGCAGAGATCTCACGAAAGCGCGCCGCGTCCTTGACCGCGGTCTGCAGTTGGCGCGTGCGATTGAAGACCGAACGAATGACGGACATGGTCAGTCCCTGGGACCCGTAAAGAACCTATGCACTCGGTGGCGTTCGCTCGAAACCGATGTATCGGTCAATCAAAGGGTCCCTGGGACCTGCGAGACTGACGCAAAGATCAATCGCCGAACATCTTCTTCTGGGTCTTCGTCGTGCCGTTCTTCGCGAGCTTGTTCTTGCGCTTGCGGCCCGCCTTGCGTTGCTTCGCCTTGTTCTTGTTCTGGGTCATTTGCGTCGCCGATGCCATGGTGATTCTCCGAGGTGATCCGCTGAAAAGAGGCGGCTCTATCGGCGAAACGGCGCCGGGATGTCAATCAGCAGCAAAAGCGACGCCCCATGCGTGAGTTTGCCACGGAAATTGGGCAGGCTGCCCATCGCAATGCGCGCCCCTCTCTATCTGCAGATCATCGCCGCGGTCGTCCTCGCGGTCGTCCTCGGGATCACCATCGGCGCGCCGCTGGTGCCGCTCGGCGATCTCGGGGGCATCGTCATCCGTTTGCTCAAGCTGCTGGCGACGCCGCTCGTCTTCTTCGCCGTCATCGAAGCGTTCGTGACGACCGACATTCCGCCGGCGAAGGGCGCGCGCCTCGTCGCGATCTCGATCTTGAACGCCGTGGTGGCGACGATCCTCGGGCTGTCCGTGGCCCATGTGCTCGGCGCCGGCACGCGCTGGCTCGGACACATCGATGCGTTACTCGGCAGCGTTGGCACCGCGGGCCCGGCGTCGCGGCCGGCGGCGGCGCCTACGGGCTTCGTCGACACCGTGGTCGGCATGGTGCCGAAGCACATGCTCGAGCCATTCATGGCGTCGAGCATCATCCCTGTCATGATCGCCGCGGTCGCGATCGGCTTGGCCCTGCGCAGGCTGCGGCGCACGAGCGGCCACGAGCTGCAACCCGCGCTGGCGACGACGATCGCGGTCGTGCGCGTGGGGCTCGCCGTTTGCGCGACGCTCCTGCATTGGCTCATCGCGCTCGTGCCGCTCGCGGTGCTCGTGATCGTGGCGGCGGTCGTGGCCAAGACCGGCGCTGCCGTGTTCGCGATGGTCGGCTGGTTCTTGGCCACGGTGAGCGCCGGCCTCTTCCTCCACGTGCTCGTGTACTATCCGCTGCTGCTCGTCGTCTGGGCGCGGCGATCGCCCTTGCGGTTCTTCCGCGGCGCGCTCGACTCGATCGTGACGGCGCTCAGTGTCGGATCGAGCCTCGCGTCGTTGCCGGTGACGCTCCGCTGCCTGCGCGACAATCTGAAGGTTCAAGACGATTCGGCGCGGCTCGCGGCGTGCGTCGGGACGAACCTCAACCACGACGGCATCATCTTGTACGAGGCGGCGGCGGCGATCTTCGTCACCCAAGCGCTCGGCTATGACTTGTCGCTAGGCCAGCAGCTGGTCATCGCCGGCACCTCGATCATGGCCGGCGTCGGCATCGCCGGTGTCCCCGAGGCGGGCCTCATTACTCTGCCGCTCGTGCTCGGCGCCGCCGGCGTGCCGGACGCCGCGGTGATCAAGGTGATCCCGCTCCTGTTCACGGTCGACTGGCTCATCGGCCGCATGCGCGCGGCGACCAACGTGACGAGCGACATGATCGTCGCGGTGTTGATCGATCGGCCTCAGTCCCGAAACGGAGAGAGCGCGCCGGCCGAGTAACGCGCGAAGCGGCCGAGCGCGCGCGGCGAGTCGAAGAGCACGGCCTTGCGCACCAGCTGCAACGCGCGCGGCGGTCGCTCTTGCCGCGCGATCTCCGCGATCGCCGGCAACACCGCGGCGAACGGCGGCGGCGCGCGCGTCGCGTAGCCGAAGATCTGGTCGCGCAGGTGCAGGGCGTGTGCGAGCGGCCGTGCGATCCCGAAATCTTCGGCACGCTGCACGAGCGCGCGATCGGCAGGCAGCATGAGCTCGAGATCGACGAAGGTGACGAGCGGCACCGAGAACTCGTGCGCGGCCTGATGATAGACGTGCAGGAGCAAGCGATCGCGCGCGTCGAGCCAACGCACGGGAGCGCCGCGCACGTCGCCGGCCGTCGAGCGTGCGAAGATCGCGGCGTAGTCGATTGCGGCGCGCGACGGCTGGCGGACCGCGCGGTGGAGGTCCAGCTGATAGCCGTCGCGGACGAGCTGCGCGGCGTAGTGGCCGGCGAGCGCCGCGACGCCCGTTTGCTCTAGCGCCGATCGGAAACCGATGGCGTGCAGGCGCGCGAGGGCCTCGCCGAAGCGCAGGTCCGGCACGAGCAGATCGTGATCGCCCATCGGCCGCTCGCTCGGATCGGCGTAGAGCCGGTGCGCGTAGTCGAGGCCCTTGAAGGCGAGCGGCGCGATAGGAGGCGTGAGCGCGAGCGCGCAAAGAACGTCGGCCAGATGCGGCGCGCGCTTCTCGTTGGCGGCGAGGTTCGCCATGACACTGTTTCGGAGCTCGTCCTTGGTCTGCGGTGGCAACGCGTGCCCCGTCCGCGCCGCCGCCGCGAAGGCAAACGCCGCGAGCCCGTGTGTATGCAGCGCAAGGAGCAGCGGCCGATCGAAGGCCGGCCACGGTGCGCGGCCGAACGCCGCCCGCAGAAAGCTCAGCACCGACAACACGTTATCCAAATCGTCACTTGCTCCCCGGTCCCTTTTCGCGGCAGAAAACACAAGTGCAGGGTACGCTATGATGTCATGAAGGCGACATCTATATATTGGGTCATCTTCCTCGCCGCCTGTAGCTCCTCGAACATCACCGCCACCGCGTTTTCCCCAGGGGATCCCGGCGATCCGGTGCAGATCCACGCCGCGGCGCTCGGCAGCGGGCTCACCCAGATCACGCTGACCAACACGAGCGCGTACGATTGGACCTTCGGCGTCGTCACGCTGGCGCCGATCTTCACCGTCGCCAACCCGGCGCCGCCGCCGCTCGCGGCGTTCAGCCACAGGGACAGCCCGGTCGCCGGCCACCCGACGGTGCTGATCACCGGCATGGGCCTGAGCGAAGGCACGAACGCGTGGGTGTTTCCGCCCCTCGCGCAGGGCGCCACGGCGACGATCACGGTGCCGGCGAACGGACCGTTCTCCTTCGTCGCCCACGCCATCTCCTCGCTCGACGACTTCGTCGGCTTCAACGACGCGCCGGTGCCGGTCACTGGCGGCACGCTCACTGGCTACGACTTGAACAGCGCCAACGGTAACATCGTGAATTGGGCGAACGAAGTCGGCGGCTGGCCGGGCACGGTCGGGCTCGCCGAGGGCAACCCGTGCTCAGGCGCGCCGATGACTTCGGATCAGAGCCTGCTCGCGCTGACGATGGACCCGACGGGCGATCCCTCGTGGCCCGCCACGCCGACGAGCGGTGAGTTCTCGGGCGACTGGTCGACGGATGGCACAGCGCGCGTGTCGACGCCGCTGCCCTCGCAGCCTGCCGTCACCGGCATGTTCTGGATCGTCGACGTGTGCCCGACCGCGACGGCCTCGGTGCGAGTCAGCGCGCACATGGACACGACCGGGCTCGCCGATCACGACAGCGTCGCCACGCTCGTCGTCTATTTCTTCGACGCCGGCGGCAACGCGTTGCGCATCGACGCCGGCTACGCGCTGCACCGGCCGAACGTGCGCGTCGAGATCCTCGAAGGCGATATCCCCGCCGGCACGCGCCGCATCGCCGTCGCGCCCATGGCGAACATCTCGGCGAGCGAGACCGGCACACCGCGCTTCGACGACGTCACGCTCGACTACATCGCGAGCGCACCGGCGTCCTCGACCTTCGCGAGCGACGACTTTTCGAGCTACGACGCGTCGAACAACGCGACGGGCTGGAGCGAGAGCGGCGGCGACTGGCTGGTCGATCCGGCGAACAACCACGCCGTCTTGTGGAATCCGGCATGGAGCAGCGGCGCCTTGCCGATCACGGCCACGTTCTCGAAGAGCTTCCCGTTGCCCGCGGCGGCGACCATGAGCGCGAGCCTCTACGCCGCTGCGACCTTCGCCGACCCGGCCTCGAGCGTCACTTGGCGCCTGCGCTTCTCCGACGGATCGACGGCGAACGGCGAGTCGCTCACCGGCTCGAACTTCAACTTCCTGCGCTTCTCGCACGCCGCGATCCCGCCCGGCGCCACCGACGTCACGGTCGAGGTCGAGACCACGCTCGGCGCCTACGAGTCGTCGTCGCTCTCGGTCGACAACCTGGTGCTCTCGACGCCGTAGCCTTACTGGACGCGCAGGGCCTTTCGGGCGAGGATCGAAGCGCCCGGAGATCCCATGAGCGTCGCCACGAAGTTCTCGCTGAGCGGTAAGAGTGTCCTCATCACGGGCGGCACGGGCTCGTTCGGCAAGAAGTGCGTGGAGGTGTTGCTCGCGCACCACGACGTGCGGCGCATCGCGATCCTGAGCCGCGACGAGCTGAAGCAATACGAGATGCAGCAGCGCTTCAACTCGCCGAAGCTCCGCTACTTCATCGGCGACGTGCGCGATCGCGATCGCTTGCACCGGGCGTTTCACGGCGTCGACATCGTCATCCACGCCGCGGCGCTGAAGCAGGTGCCGGCGTGCGAGTACAACCCGGTCGAGGCGATCAAGACGAACGTCATCGGCGCCGAGAACGTGATCAACGAGGCGTTGGATCAAGGCGTCGAGAAGGTGATCGCGCTGTCGACCGACAAGGCGGCGAACCCGATCAACCTCTACGGCGCGACCAAGCTCTGCTCGGACAAGCTGTTCATCGCCGGCAACAACTACGTCGGCAACCGGCGCACGCGCTTCAGCGTCGTGCGTTACGGCAACGTCGTCGGCAGCCGCGGCAGCGTCATCCCCTTCTTCGTCGCCAAGAAGCAGAGCGGCGTCCTGCCGATCACCGATCCGCGGATGACGCGCTTTTGGATCACCCTCGAGCAAGGCGTCGAGTTCGTCATGGGCTCGCTCGAGCGCATGTACGGCGGCGAGCTCTACGTGCCGAAGATCCCGTCGATGAACATCATGGACCTCGCCGCTGCCGTCGCGCCCGAGTGCAAGACCGAGATCGTCGGCATCCGCCCCGGGGAGAAGCTGCACGAAGTGATGATCACCGAAGACGATGCGCGCAACACCGTGGAGTTGCACGATCGCTTCGTCATGCTGCCGGCGTTCGAGGTGTTCGCCACCGGCCACTACGCGCAGAGCCAGCGCTGCGCCGACGGCTTCCGCTACGGCTCGGACACCAACAAGCAGTGGCTGACGAAGCACGAGCTGCAGCAGATGGTCGCGAGCCTGCACCCGGAGAAGTGATGCTGCCGTACGGCCGGCAAACGATCGAAGACGACGACGTCGCCGCGGTGAGCGCCGCCATGCGCGCCGAGCTGCTGACGACGGGCCCGGAGATCGACGCGTTCGAAGCGGAGCTCGCTACGGCGAGTGGCGCGCGCCACGCGATCGTCGTGAGCAGCGGCACCGCGGCCTTACACTGCGCCTACGCTGCGGCCGGGCTCGGTCCAGGCGACGAGCTCGTGACGACGCCGCTCACGTTTTCGGCGACGGCGAACATGGCGCTCGCGCTCGGTGCGTCGGTGCGCTTCGCAGACATCGACGACGGCGATCTCTGCCTCGATCCAGCGCGCGTGAGCGCCGGCGCGAAGACGAAGGTGATCGCGCCCGTCGACTACGCGGGGCAGCCGGCGAAGATCGACGCGTTCATGCGCATAGGGCCTTGCGTGGTCGAGGACGCGTCACACAGCATCGGCGCGCGGCTCTCGGGAAAGCCCGTGGGATCGCTCGCGCACCTGACCACGTTTTCGTTTCACCCGGTGAAGACGATCACGACCGGCGAAGGCGGCGCCGTGCTGACGAATGACGCCACCTTGGCGCAGCGCGCGCGCGACTTTCGCAACCACGGGCTCGTGCGCGACCCGGCGCGGCTGCCTGCGGGATCACCGAAGCACGCGTACGAGATCCAATCGCTCGGCTTCAACTATCGGCTGACGGCGCTGCAGTGCGCGCTCGGGCGGTGTCAGCTGAAGAAGCTGCCGCGCTTCGTGGCGCGACGCGCGCAGATCGTCGCGCGCTATCGGGCAGCGCTCGATGGCGTGGTGCGGATGCAGACCGTGCGCGAGGGCGTCGATCCGGCGTGGCACCTCTTCGTCGTGCGCGTCCGCGATCGTGATCGTTTGTTCGCTGCGCTCGCCGGCGAAGAGATCTTCGCGCAGGTGCACTACCCGCCGGTCAACGCGATGCCGCTCTATCGCGCACACGATCCACGGCAAACGCCGATCGCGACGCGCGCTGCGAGCGAGCTCCTCAGCCTCCCGCTCTTTCCGTCGCTCACGGACGCCGACGTCGATCGCGTGATCGCCGCGGTGAAGAAGCACGCCGCATGAAGCGCGTCGCGATCGTGCAGGCGCGCATGGGCTCGGAGCGGCTGCCGGGGAAGGTGCTCATGCCGCTCGGCGGAAAGCCGATGCTCGCGCAGCAGCTCGCCCGCATGCGCCGCGCCGAGACGCTCGATGCGATCACCATCGCGACGACCACGCACCCGCGCGACGACAAAGTGGCCGCGCTCGCCGCCGCGGAGCGCGTGCCGTGCTTTCGTGGCAGCGAGGACGATGTGCTCGCCCGATATGCCGGCGCCGCCCGCGCGTTCGTTGCCGAGGTCATCGTGCGCATCACCGCCGACTGTCCCCTCATCGACGCCGGCGTGATCGATCGTGTCGTGCGTGCGCTCGGCGACGCCGACTACGCCTCGAACGTGCAGCGGCGCACGTATCCGCGAGGGCTCGACGTCGAGGTGTTCACGCGCGCGACCTTGGATCGCGTCGAGCGCGAGGCGACGTCGGCGAAGGCGCGCGAGCACGTCACCTACTTCATCCACAGCGAACGGCCGGAGCTCTTTCGCCGGCACAGCGTGGAGGACGGCGCTGATCACTCGGCGCTGCGCTGGACCGTCGACACTCCCGCCGACTTTGCGCTCATCGAAGCCCTGTATGCGCGCGGCGCGGCGACGCTCGACTACCCCGGCCTCTTGGCGCTGATCGACCGCGAGCCCGCCCTCGCGCGCATCAACGCGCACGTGGAGCAGAAGAAGTGAGGGTGTCGATCCGCACGACCGCTGGACGCGACATTGGCTATGGCCACTTGCGCCGATGCCGTACGCTCGCCGATGCGCTCGAGAAGCACGCGCATGCGGAGGTCACCTTCCTCGTGGCGGGCCGCGCGCCGGTCGGCTTCGTCGGCGACGTGCAGAGCGTGAGCGCCGAGGGCCTGCATGACCTCACGCGCCGCGAAGCGGACCTGATGGTCATCGACGACTACGCGATCGCAGAAGACGAGATCGCGATCTTGCGCGCACGCGTCAGCGCCACGATTGCCGTGATCGACGATCTCGCTCAGCGCAGGCTCGCTGCCGCCGACGTCGTCATCAACCCGAGCGCCGGCATCGCCGAGCAGGCCTACGGAGCGAGGACGCGGCTCGTCGGGCCCGCCTATGCCTTGCTCCGCGCGCCATTCATCGATCTGCCGGCGCGCCGGGTGAACGCCGGCGTCGCGCGCGTGCTCGTGACGCTCGGCGGCGCCGATCCGCGCGACGAGACGGCCGGTGTCCTCGGCGTCGTGCTCGACGCGATCCCCGATGCCGCGATCGACGTGCTGCTCGGGCCGTTGTTTGGCGCGGCGAACGTCACGGCGATCGAGGAGATCGCGCACCTGCACCCGCGCGTGAGCTTGCACCGCACCGCTGACGTGGCCGACTTGATGCTCGCGGCAGACCTCGCGGTCGCGGCCGGCGGGCAGACCGTCTTCGAGCTGGCCGCCACAGGCTTGCCGGCGTTGGCGCTCGCCGTCGCCGAGAATCAGCGGAACAACATCGCGTCGCTGTCGGCGCTCGGGACGCTCAGCGAGACGACGAGAGCCTCCCTCGCCGCCGACGTGGGCGCGCTGGCGAGCGACGAAGCGCGCCGGCGCTCGATGGCCGCGGCAGGACAGCGCTTGGTCGACGGCCACGGCGCCGAGCGGGTGGCGGAGCGGCTGGTCAGGGCGCGACGAGATCGATCGACGTAAACTCCGTGGTTGCCACGGCTTCCGGCAGCTTGCGGACGCGTACCTTGATCGCGTTGCCGCCGTCGACTTGCAGCGTCGTCGGATGATCGAGCTTGGTCACCATCGAGACGTGCACTGGCTTGTCGCTCGCGGCGCCGTGCAGATCGGCGTCGAGGCGCACGCGATCGCCGGCGAGCGCCGTCGCCCGCAGCGAGAACGCCGTGCGCAGGTGCCGCTTGCCGATGCGCTCGACGCGCTTGTACGTTTGCCCGTCTTCGAGGGTGAGCTGCTGCGCCGCGTTCGCGGACGACTCCCATTGAATCGCATAGGTGTCGCCGGCGGCCGCGCAGAGGGTGGACAAGAGAATCGTGGTGAGCATGCTGACGCCTCCGACTCCGCCCTGTAGCAGCGAACAGCGAACCTGGCGAAATTTTGGCCGCAGGTTTAGGAGTGGCCCGTGGCTGACGACAAGTCTCGCAGCGGCGTCGAGTTCTACGCCGACAAGAAGATCCTCGACTACCTGGCGACGCTGCACGCGCCGCACGACCAAGGTCTGGCCGCGGCGTTCGACGCGCCGGGCGTGCCGCGCATCATGGTCGGGCCGTCCGAGGGCAAGCTGCTCACGCTGCTCGTGCGCCTCGCGAACGCGAAGATCGTCGTCGAAGTCGGCACGCTCGCCGGTTACTCCGCGATCCGGATGGCCGCCGGTTTGAGACCCGGCGGCCGCGTCTATTCGATCGAGTATGAACAAAAGCACGCCGACCTTGCGCGTGCAGCGATCGAGCGCGCCGGCATGAGCGATCGCATCGAGGTGATCGTGGGCGCCGCGCTCGAAGTCTTGCCGAAGCTCGATGCGCTCGGGCCGGTCGACGTCGTCTTCATCGATGCGGACAAAGGCAACTACGATCGCTACGGCGAGTGGGCGGAGCGGGCGCTGCGGCCCGGCGGGCTTCTGCTCGGCGACAACGCGTTCTACTTCGGGCGCTTGCTCGAAGACTCGGCGGAGGCGAAGGCCATGCGCCGCTTCCATGAGCGCGCCACGCTCGCGTTCGACACCGTGTGCGTGCCGACGCCCGACGGTCTGCTCGTCGGCATCAAGCGGTGATCGCGGCGCTGCTCCTCGTCGCGGCGTTTCACGACGTGCGCGTGGACGCGGCAACGAATGCTGCGGCACGGGCGCTGGCCCGCGAACGGATGAGCGTCTATCGCGTCGACGGCGCGAGCGCGTACGCGGTGGCGCCAGACGAGACGATCGCGGATCTGCGCGCCCGCGGCTTCGGGGTCGTCGTGCTCGCGGACGCCGGCAGCCCGACACGCGCGGCGACGTACCGTTCGGCGAGCGAAGTGAACGCTTCGTTGACCGCGTTGGCGGCGCAAAACCAGGACGCGCGGCTAGAACGGTGGGGCACGAGCCGCGCCGGCGTGCCGATCCTCGCGCTGCGCATCGGTGATCCAGCGCGGCCGGGCGTGCGGGTTCTTGGCGGGCATCATGGCGACGAAGCGCCGAGCGTGGAGGTGCCGCTGCGGTGGATCGAGGGACTGCTCGCCGCGCGCGCGACCGACGCCGCGATCGCCGCGAAGCTCGCCCGCGTTTCCTTGGTCGTCGCGCCGATGGTGAACCCCGACGGCTACACGAACCGCACGCGCTACAACGCCGCGAACGTCGACTTGAACCGAAACTACGGCTTTCAACACGAGGCCGGCGAGTTCGCCGCTGGGACGGCGCCCTACTCCGAGCCCGAGGTCCGCGCCGTCGTGCTCGACAACGAGTGGCACCGCTACGCAAGCTCGCTCACGTATCATACGGGCGCGGTGAACATCGGCTATCCGTTCAACTTCACGACGCAGCCGCTCGCCACTGACACGCGCTACTACGGCTATGGCACGGCGTACGCGACCTTCATCGCGAGCCCGCAGTTCTACGTGACGCGCGGCGCGGCGTGGTTCATCAGCTACGGCGACTTGAACGACTACAGCCTCGGCTACTTCGGCGGCGCCGACTTCACGGTCGAGATGTCGAGCACGAAGACGCCGCCCGAGACAGCGCTCGATGCGCTCGTCTTGGAGCACGGCGCCGCGGCGACGGCGTGGCTCGACCGCGTGATCGACACGGCGCGCGTCGAGGTGAGGGACGCCGTCAGCGACGAGCCGCTGCCGGCGACGGTGACATCGTCGGAGGTCTTCGCGCGCTGCGATCCCGTGCGTGGCCGGTGTGAGGTGCAAGCGAGCGCCGGCGCCACGCTCTCGGTCGCGCTCGCTGGCTACGTGACCCAAGAGATCGCCGCAGATCTCTCGGCGATCGTTCGCGTGGGTTTGGAGCGTGAGTCTTCGCTCGAGCGGGTGCGCGTGGCCGACGGGTACGTGACGGCCGCGAACGCGGCGTTGACCATCGGCCTCGTGGCGCCGGCGTCGCTCGCGAACGTGCGCGCGTTTCGCCCGGGCGCCGAGGACATCGTCTTTTCGTGCAACTTCGCGGCGGCCACTTGCACAGCAGCCGCCGCACCACGGCGGCCTGGGCACTATGCGCTCGTCGCCACCTTCGGCGACGGGCGGGAGACGACGACGCCGAACGCGCTCTACCTCGCCGATCCGCTCGCTCCGGCCGAGCCGCCGGTGACGCCGGTGTTGAACGGCGACGACCTGACTATCTGGCGACAGCCGGGCGGAGACATGATCACAAACGCAGCGGTCATCGAGCACGCCGGCTTCGCGCTGCCGATCGTCGACGGCATGGTGCTGCCGACGACGGGGCGCAGCGTAGACGTCGTCTATACGATCGACGGCGTGCTGCACCGCTTCGCGCTCTTCCAAGCACCCGATGAACCCGCGCGCATCGGCGAGGTGACGACGGGCCGCACGCGCGCTTGCGGAGGCTGCGACGGGGCCGGCGCCGCGTGGCCGCTCGCCTGGCTCGTGCTCCTCGTGCACCGGCGCCGCCGATCCGGTACACACCGAAGGAACGGATGAGCAACGACGACGACAAGCCGCCGGAGCACTTAAAGCAGATCGTGCGCATGAACCCGGCGATGAAGCCGGAAGGGTTCACCACGAACCAAGCGGCCGAGAAGCTGATGGACGCCATGAAGGAAGCGAAGGCGTTCGCGGCGGCGAAGAAGGGGCAAGGCGCGGACTCGAAGACCGACGCCAAGCCCGCGCCCGGTGCCGCACCCTCCGACCTGCCGCAGGCGATCGCCTCTTTGGAGCAACGCTTCAGCGAGGAAAACAAGGCCCTGCGCGAGCAAGTGAGCGAGCTCGAAGCGCAAGACGCTGGCCTCGCCGGCAAGGTGCTCGAGCGCATCCTGCTGACAATCCTGGCCCACGACCCGGAGCTCAAGTCGCCCAAGACAATAGAGGCGCTCAAGATGAAGCAGGACTTCCTCATCGAGATCGGCTTCTCGCCCGAAGCGTTGGCCGCCCGCCGAAAGCAGAAGTAAGCAACCAAAGTTTATACCTTCGGGTAAAATAGTTTCACCGGCCGGTAAAACCGTCCGATACTCATTGAGGAGACGCACATGGCCGGCACGACCTTCGATCCCACCCGGGGCGGCGCGACGCAGGTGCCCACCCAAAGCGACGAGGCTGCGGCGAACAACCAGCTCGGCGAGGCGCGAGCGAAGGACACGAAGGACGTCGGGCGTGCCGCCGAGGCCAAGCCCAAGGACGCGACCAAAGGGGCGAAGGCGGGCTTCGGCTCGCTCGACGGCGTCGACAAGAGCGCCGCGCCAAACCCGCTCGCCAGCGAGGCCGCGCAGCTCGTCATCGGGCTCGCGAGCGGCGCCGCCGCCCTGCACGCGAGCGATCCCGTCGCGACGGCCGCGATGATCCGCGAGCAGTTCGCCCCGCTCGTCGAGCGCCTGGTCGCGCCGGAAGGAAAGCCCGGCGCCGCGTTTCAGCTCGACACCTTCGCGCCGCCGCCGGCGATCGCGCCCGTGCTGCTCGAGAACGCGGCCATCGCGCGCGTCGCGGCGCCGCTCCTCGGGCTGGACATGGAGAGCCACGCGTTTCGCGACACCACTCCGGCTTCGCCGCGTGAAGCACGGGTGAAGCTCGTCGCCCAGTGCCAGAAGCTCACCGCGAAGATGGTCGAGAAGCACGAGCTCCTCGCGCTGGCGCAGACGCAGGCGTTCGCGCAGCTGTCGCCGCAAGCCCGTCCCCTCGTCGAGCAGGCGGCAGCGAAGGTGGCCGAAGCGAGCGCGTTGATGCGCGCGGGCTCGCCGGCGGCCATTTGGGCGAAGCCGATCGCCTTCACCGGCAAGAACACAGAGCTCAAGAAGAAGCTCGACGCGTTGATGGGCGCGTGCGCCGGCGCGCTGCCAGCGAAGAAGGACGAGCGCATTCCGGAGCTGCCGGATCTCGCGACCGTGAAGCTCGAGGAAGCCGCGCAGCTGATGCACCAAGCCGTGCAAGCGGTCGGCGGCAAGGCCGGAAGCCGTCAAGGCGCAGAGGCGCCAATCACGATCCTCGGCGGCGCTCCGAGCACGAGCAGCAGCTTCGCCGGGCTCGACTTCTCCGGCGGCGACGTCGAGGCGCTCGCGATCTTGGTGATGATGAAGGGCGCCAAGCTCGAAGGCGACATGACGATGGACCTTCTGCGCAACATGTCGAAGGTGAACAAGCAGAAAGAGGCGCTGCGCAACATGCAGCGGCGCGCGCAAGAAGAGCAGGCGCGGATCACCCGCGACATGCAGAACGAGTACAGCGCGCTGCAAGCGACCGGCGAGCTGCACAAGACGATCACCTTCGATCAGTACAAGCAGTGGCGCGCGTGCGCGTACGCTCCGTTGGAAGAGACGCTGAACGAGGCGGGCGACACGAGCTACGCGCTGCCGGCGCCGCAGTTACAGATGCCTCGGCCCGAGATCCCGGCGTGGATGAAGACAGGCAACGTCGGCGTGACGGCGGAGCAAACGCCCGAGGGAATCGCGAAGGCGTTCGGTATCCCGAACGACGGCATGAAGGCGCTGCGCAAGATCTTCAAGGAGCTGAAGCTGCCGGACGAGGTCACCTTCGAGGATTGGCTGCAAGACGACGTCGAGCTCGTGATGCCGGTGGAAGATCTCGACGAGGTGCTCGAGAACAACGCCGCCGTGCGCGCGTTCTTGGCCAAAGACGGCATCGAGGTGCTCGGCGTCAGCGCCCCGAAGCCGGGCGACCAAGTGCAGACGCAGCTCTTGGAAGATCTGAAGAACGCGATGCGCGAGTACGAGAAGGGGAAGATTCTAGGCAAATACTTCCCGGGCACCGTGACCGACGCCGCGCTCGACGAGAAGCAGAAGGCGATCGAGAAGCTGATCAGCGAAGCCAAGCCGCCGCTGAACAAGGACACCGCCGACGCCTTCCAGCTCTTTCGCGACGCGCTGTACAAGTCGGACGACAAGGGTCCCGTCGGCGAGATGGCCGCGTACGAGCAGCACGTGCGCGAGACGATCGCAGGCTTGAACCCGCTCGGCGACGAATGGGATCGCAAGAGCGCCGACGCGCAGCGCACCTCGGGCGACGACGACTGGCAGTCGAGCATGTACGTGGCGAAAAAACACGATCGCGGCTCGGCGGGCTCTCGCCAGGACGGCGAAGGCGAAGAGATCATGAAGACGACGTACAAGGTCGTCGTCGACAACAACGGCAACCCTAAGCTCGTGATGGAGCAAGAAGTCGCGCAATGGTTCTCCAAAGACTGGGAGGCCGATGCCCACGACGTGACGAACTTCACCGTGACGACGAGCTGCACGAACCCCGCCGTCAGTGAGCTCATGGCGGATCTCGGCAAGTTCACGAGCAAGCAAGGCGGCGCGGTCAAGGAGCTCAACAAGGACGCGACGAAGGCGGAAGCGCCGTACGAGAAGGGCGAGCACCTCGGGAAGAAGTACACGGCCGCGCCGGATCCGAGCGGCAAGGATCCGCAAAAACTCTATGACGAGCAGGTCGGCAAGCTGAACACGGGCCTCACCGGCGCGAAGGACGCCTGGGGCAAGCTCGGCGATCCGAACGACGAGTCGAGCGAGTTCAGAAAGTGGGTGCGCGAGCAGGGCCTCGACCAAGAGTTCAACAAAGCCGAGGCCGAGAAGGCGAAGGCCGCCGCGCTTGCGCCGAAGCCGAAGACCCCTCCGATCGTCGACCCGGAGACGGGTGTCGAGCTGCGCCAGAGCGGCAACCTCGACATGGTCACGGCCACGCTTCAGGGCGTCAAAGACAAGCTCGACAGCTTGAACGGCTTCACCGAGGTCGAGTCGTTGCGCCTGCAATCGCAGATGGAGCGGCGCTCGAAGCTGCTCGAGACGCTGAGCAACATGTTGAAGAGCCTGGCGTCGACCAAAGAAGCGATCATCGCGAATACGAAGTAGCCGACGTCAGGCGCTGCGCGCTGCCCGCGGAAAAAACGCGAGGTACGCCTTCGCCGCCACCGCGCCGCGGGGCTCGAATACGATTTTCACATGGTTGATCCCACGCCGCACTTCGTCGCTCCGCCCGTGCCAGGCGAGGATGGCCGCGCGCTCGTCGTCGCGACAGAGGCCGCGCGCCACGAGGCGATCGAAGAGCGCGATGAACGCCGCCGCCTCCATCTTTCCTTCTTGGCCGTAGAGCTCGACGCCGACGCGATCGCCGACGCTGCCGTCGACGTCGAGCGAGAGCAGGACCGTGGTGCCAGCGTGCGGCAGGAGCTCCGAGAGCACCTCGGCGAGCGCCGCCGGCGACCCGCTCCACCCGAGCCGCGCGAGCGCCGCAGGGATCTCCGGGCCAGGGAGCTGCGCGCAAAGACGAAACGCCGTCGTCTCACGCGCGAGCATGAAGCCCACCTGCGGCACGATCGCGCCCGGCGGCAACGCATCCAAGATCCGCGGCAACGCATTGGTTCGCGCACGCGCAGAGAGGATCGAGCGCGTGCTCTCGACGAGGTGGCCGAACGCCGCGCGGGCGCCGGCGCCGATCCCGTGCGCGACAGGCCGAATGAACACGCTCGGCGCGGCCGCCGGCGCGGCGCTCGTGTCGAGCTCG
Source organism: Deltaproteobacteria bacterium (assembly GCA_020848545.1). Lineage (GTDB taxonomy): Bacteria > Myxococcota > JADLHZ01 > JADLHZ01 > JADLHZ01 > JADLHZ01. Next base: position 45,787 of record JADLHZ010000067.1, read on the forward strand.
AGCCAAATGTTTCGGATCGCGCCTTGAAGCGGTGCGCGCTGCCAAGCATCGAAGAGCGCGAGAACGGGCGCCCACGCAGGCGCGCCGCCTACGCTCGGCGAGAGGATCGCATGGGAGCGCTCGGCGTCGTTCACCGAGAACAGAAAGTCGACGCCTTCGCCGCCGAAGCGATACTCGAAGCCGTAGCTCTTGCTGAGCTCGCGCGGGAGCTGCTCGGCGACGCCCACGACCTTCGCGAAGCTTCTGTCGGTGACGAGCGCTCCGAGCGCCGGCCGTACCGCCTCGATCAGGGCGCGCATCGATGGCTTCGTCGTCTTTGGCAACCTGCGAAGAATAGTCGATCGGCGGGAGCAGGAGAAGTATGAGTCGCGGGATGCTGCGCGATCTGCAAGCGGTGACGGCCGGACGCGTCTACGATCGCAGCGCCTTCGTCGTCGTCGAGCCGGCGCACAGGGACGACGTCAGCGCTGTCGCCCGCTTCTGCTCCGCGCGCGGCGTGGCGTTGTCGACGCTCGGCACCGGCCACGCGCAGCGGCCGCACGCGTTGTTCAATGGCGGCGTCGTCCTCGACATGCGCGCGCTGAACGCGATCGTGCGCGTCGATGAGGAAGCGATCGTCGCCGGCGCCGGCGCGCGCTGGTTCGAGATCGCCGACGCTGCGCTCGCGATCGATCGGGCGCCGCCCGTGCTGCCAACTTGCCTCGAGCTCAGCATCGGCGGCACGCACGCGACCGGCGGCATCGGCGTCGCGTCGTTTCGCCACGGCCAGCAGATCGATCACTGCCTCGCGCTCGACGTCGTCATGGCGAACGGCGAACAAACGACCTGCACCCCCGGCGACGCGCTCTTCCTCGCGTGCCTTGGCGGGCTCGGCCAGTGCGCGATCATCACTCAGGTGACGCACGCGCTGCGACCCGTCGCACGCGACTCCCGAGAGTACCGGCTGAGCTACAGCGACCACGCCGCGTTTGCCGCCGACTGCGCAACGCTCGCCGACGAACCTGACGTCGAGGCGATCGATGCGCAGGCCGTGCCGGACGGGCGCTTTCAGATCCTGGTCCGTCGCGAGGGCCCGGCGCTCCACGCGTCGCACGCGGCGTTCATCGAGCGTCGATCGGCGCGCGCGGGCATGCACCGCGATCGGCCGACGAAGGTGGCGCTCCTGCCAGATACCCCGACGACCGACGCGTTCCTTCCGCTGATCGGGGCGTGGGACGAGCACTTCGTGCCTGCGAACGCGGCGCCCGATGTGACGCGGGCCATGTTGTCCCTCGTCCCCTCCGACTGGCTCGCCCGCGGCCACGTGCTCCTTTGGCAGCTCGCCGCGCGCGGGTCACCGCCATTCATGCCGCGGCCGCCGGGCGATCGCCTCGCGTTGATCAGTGTGCGCGCGCCGACCGATGCGGTCGATCTCACGGCGATGGCCGGCATCAGTGAAGTCGCGCGCGAAGCCGGGGGCACCCGCTACGTCTCTCGCTATCGGGCGGCGGATCGCAGTACCTGGAGCGCGCACTTTGGCGCTGGGTGGCCAACGGTGAACGCGCTGAAGCGGCGCTTCGATCCGCAGGGCATCTTGAACGGCGGCGTCATCGCGTATGAAGAAGACCAGCGCAGTGAGGGACAACATGGGTGAGATCGCGATCGTGAAGGACGGCGGCGTGGGCGCAGCGACGAGCGGTCCGTTGATCCTCATCGCCACCGGGACGCGCGACATCTCCGACGCCGCGTGGCAGCAGCTTTGGGAAGACATCGCCAAGCTACGGAAGAAGCAAGGCGTGCTCGCAGCGGTGCTCGTACATGCGCCGAAGAAGCACCCCACCCTCGCGCAGCAGGAGCTCGCGCAGAAGCAGCACGCGAAGACGCTCGGCCTCCCCGCCGGTGCGCGCTCGGCCGTACTCTTCGCCAAGGCGAAGCGGGCGTCGACCGCGACGAAGGCGGCGACGTTCTGGAGCAGCGGCGAGATCGAGCTGCGCTGCTTTCCTCCCGACGCCGCCGACGCCGCGCTCGCGTGGCTGAAAGAGAAGGCCGCGTTCGATCCGGCCGACGCCAAAACCATGCTGGCGAAGCTCGCCGCGGCTATCAATTGATCATGACGGATCCTCAGCGCGCGCGGCTCAGGACGCTCCTCGCCGAGCGTCGCGCCGCCCGAGAGACCGAACTGCAGAAAGTGGCGCAAGGCTCGGCGACGCCAGCCGCGATGCTCGACCTGCGGCCGATCGACGCGCCCGGTTTTTTGGCGTTCGCGGTCGAGCTCCTGGCCGAGAACGACGTCGACAACGCGTTGGCTGCAGCGGAGCTCGCGACGGCGGCCGATCCCAAATCGTACGACGCGTGGATGGCGCTGGGCGCGGCCCGCGCTCGCAGCAAGCAAGAAGCGGCGGCGCTGCACGCATACGCGCACGCGGCCGGGCTGCGTGCGGATGACGTTCGCCTCTGGTGCGACGTCGGCGAGCTCAAGCTCAGCTTGCTCGACTACAAAGGCGCTGCGCAGGCGCTCTCCCGCGCGATCGATCTCGATCCGAAGGCACAGACGCCGGCCGGCAAGCGTGCGCAAGCCCTCGTGGCGAAGGCCTGGGCCAAGGCGGAGAAGCGTGGCTGACGACAAGAACAAGATCGCCGGCTGGCTCGACGCGCTCGACGAAGGCACGAGCGACGCTCCAGCCGGAGATCACGTGAAGAGCGCCGTCGCGATCAACCCAAACCTCGTGCGCGAGAAGCAACAAGCCGAGCTCATGCGCGAGCTCGAGTCGGCACAGAAGAGCGACAAGGACATCCTCGCCGGGCTCGCGGGCGCCGACATCACGAAGACGATCTTCTCGCTCGAGCAGCGCTTCCGCACCGAGCGCGCCGCGCTGCGACAAAAGATCGCCCGCGCGCAGCAGCAAGCCAAGGAGCTGCCGCAGAAGACCCTCGACAAGGTGATCACGGCGATCCTCACCCACGATCCGAACATGGCGGCCCCAAAGACCCTGACGGCGCTGCAGCAGAAGAGGGGCTTCCTCGATCTCATCGGCTTCTCGGCGCGCAAGGTGATCGATCGCCAGATGCAAGACGAGAAGCGGCGCTGATCGCACCTCGTTGCATCGGACGGCCCTTGCGCGTAGCTTTCTGGCGATGACGGTCGCCCGAGAACCCGACTCCGCCGACAACCCGCACGACACGCTGATCAAGCTGCTGACCTTGAGCCGCACGCTGCTGTCGACGCGCGAGCTCGACAAGCTCCTCGGCCTCATCGTGCGCGCGTTCCTGCAGCTCACCGAGGCCGATCGCGCATACCTTTTGCTCACGCAGGAGGACGGCACGCTGAAGGCCGTGCACGGCGAGGCGAAGAACGGCCAGATCATCAGCGTCTCCGAGGCGCGCATCTCGAGCCTCGCCCAGCAAGTGGCGGCGAGCGGCGTGCCTGTCTACAGCACGAACGTCGACATCGATCAGAAGCTCGGCACGCGCGCGTCGATCTCCGAGCTCGGGCTGCATATGGTGGTGTCGGTGGCGCTCAAAGGGCCGACCGGGATCGTCGGCGCCATCTACGCCGACGGCAAGTCCACGCTCGACACCGTCTTCACCTCGGCCAATCGCCGGGCGCTCGAGGCGCTCGCCGATCACGCCGGCGCCGCGATCGAGAACGCGCGCCTGTTCGAAGGCGCGATCCGCGATCCGCTGACCGCCCTCTTCAGCTTCGGTTTCTTCCAAGTGCGCCTCGGCGAGCTCTGCGAAGGCAAGTCGCACCTCGCCGCCGGCACCAACGCCTACGTCGCGCTCCTCGATCTCGAGGACATGCTCGGGATCGCCGCGCGCCTCGGCCCGCAGGCGGCGGACGACACGCTGCGCGCGGTGGCGGCGCACGTGAGCAGCAGGCTCTCCCCGCCGGAGTTCGGCGCCCGCGTCGGCACCAGCGGCCTCGGCATGTGCTTCTCGGAGGCGTCGGACGAGCGCGCCAAGGCCAGGATCGACCGCTTGGTCGAGGAGACGAAGACCATGCGTGTCGCCGGCATCGCCGATCCCGTGACCGTGCGCTTGGTCGTCGGCGCCGCGGCGATCAGCAAGCGCCTCGACGCCACGCTCTCGGCGGTTCAGCGCGCGCTGCGCGAAGCGGCGAACGCAGCGAGCGGCATCGTCTTCGTGGGCAGCTGATGCGCGTGGGCCGCGTGGTGCACCGGAGCGCCGCGCCGGACGAGCGGCAGGTGATCTGCGTCGACGAGGCGATGCTGCCCGCGATCGCCGGCCTCGATGCGTACAGCCATTGGATCGTCGTGTTTCAGACCGTGGTCAGCGCGCGGCTCGATCGTCGCGACGCGAGCGGCGGCAGCTTCGGCGTCTGCGCGACGCGTTCGCGCGAACGGCCGAGCGGCCTCGGCGTGAGCGTCGTCGAGTACCTGCGCAGGGACGACGAGCTCCTCTATGTGAGCGGGCTCGCGGCGCTCGTCGGCGATGCTGTGTTGGACATTCAGCCGTACGTCGCCACGATGGACGCGGTGCCGCTGGCGGTCTCGGTGCCGACGGCATTCGACACGAAGGACTGAAGATGTGGAGCGCTCTTTCGAGACATCAGAATTTCGCCTTGCTGGTGCTGCGCGTCGTGCTCGGCGGCATGTTCATCATGCACGGCTTTCCGAAGATCATCGGCGGCCCTGAGAAGTGGCAGAAGATCGGCAGCGCCATGGACTACGCCGGCGTGCACTCGCTCTATGGCTTCTTCGGCTTCATGGCCGCGTTCAGCGAGTTCTTCGGCGGCATCGCCGTCGTGCTCGGCGTGATGTTTCGTCCGGCGGCGCTGCTCATGGCGACGACGATGACGGTCGCGGCGCTGATGCACCTCGGAAAGGGCGACGGCGTGCTCGGAGCCGCGCACGCGATCGAGGTCGGCGCCGTGTTCTTCGCGCTCGTATTCATCGGGCCTGGCGCGCTCAGCCTGGACAAGAAGTGACACGTCTCACTGCAGCGTGAGCACCTCGATCGTGTCGGTGAGGGTCATCTCACCGGCGGCGTCGCAGTCGGTCGCCGCAGCCGCCGGGTTCGCGACCGGCGTGACCGCGTCGGCCGTGCAAACGACGCCGCCCGCCACGTAGACGAACGGCGGCACGTGCACGCTCGCCGCGTAGGCGCGCCGTCGCAGCAACGCCCCAGTCGCCACGGCGGCGGGCGCCGGATCCCCCGCCACGTACCCGAACGCGTGCTTGCGTGGGCGCGCCGACGCGAAGAGCCCCGACACGTTCGGCGAGCTCGTCGTGTTGTCGACCCCGCCGAGCAAGAAGGCGCGTTGGCCGGCGCGGAGAAACGCGAAGCCCGCCTCGACGTCGGTGTTGCGGAGGCCGGTGAGATCGGATCCAGTGAGCGTGGTCCCGGTGAGACGCGCCACACGGTTCACCTCGGTCGCTTTGACGCCGAGCACGATGTCGACGCGAGTGCCCTCGTCGCGCGCCGGCGCAAACGCGAAGGCCACCGGCGTGGCGCTCGGAGTCACGGCCGTGGCGCTGGGACCGAGCGCGCCCGACGCGAGCACGTCCACGCGCGTGACGTCGTTCATCAGCGATCCTGCGAGCGAGGTGCCGTTGTCTGATCCGCCGAAGCTCACGAGCGATCGCGGCCCGAAGTTTCCCGCGACGACGTCGAGCCCGACGCCCGCGCGCGCGCTCGGCAAGGCTGCCGCCGCCTTGCGGAAATCATAGAGCAAGCCCGGGATGATCGGGATGTCCTTGGGGTTCGGCGTGGCGTCGGCGCCCACGTCGTCGACGAGATACGTGGCGCCGGCGACGCACGCGGCGTTCGACACGACGTCGGGCGAGGTCGTCGCGACGTAGCCGAACTGAAAGCTTTCGTCGGGGATGCGCCGCGCGTCGTCGCTGCGAAACACGCGGATCGTCGGGTAACCTTGGTACGGCCCCGGCGCCGGTCCGCACGGTGCCTTCACGCTGAAGCGCACGCGGCCAGGGGCGGCGAGCGTGACCGTCACGGGATCCGACGGGATCGTCTCGACGAAGCCGTGGGTGCCGTGCTCGGCCGCATAGTAGGCCGCGATGCGATAGTGGTGCACGCCGGCCGCGAGCACACCGACCGCGTCGACCGTGGGGGCCGCGCTCAGCGTCGGCACGCCGTCCTCTTCGTGCGCGACGCGCGATTGGAAGATGCCGTCGCGCACGGTCGGCGCGCCGCCGCCGCTCTCGATGCCGCCGGCGACGTAAACGAACGGGCCGTCCGCCACCATGCCATGGCCGAAGTGCGGCATCGTTTGGCGCGTGTTGACGCCGTCTTGGTTGAAGAAGAAGCCCCACGCGGCGACGTTCTTCGGCAGATTCGGTTGTGGGCCGCGCTCGAAGCCGACGAAGCGGTGCGCCCGATCGAGCGCGGTGAATTCGTACGAGGTCATGTCCTCGTCGAATGCCACGGTTTGGCGCGGCGTCATGTCGGAGCGATCGCTGCCGCCGACGACGTAGAGATATTTTCGTCCCGTCGGATCGACGGCCGTCAGCGCCGCGGCCGCCTTTCGCGCGAGCTTCAGCTTCACGTCGGCGTTGGCCGCGTCCTTGACGAGTTGCGCGCTCTGCGTGTCCGGCGCGTCGCGATAAACGGCGAGGGGATAGAGATCTTCGTGCGAAAAGGTCTCGCTGCCGACCGTGCGATCGGCGCGCAAGCGATAAATCCCCGGCGCGATCGACAGGCCGGTCCACGACGCTTCCTGGGTGACGGCGGTGCCGATGCGGCAGCGCAGGCGGTTCGTGGCCCATGACGACGCTGAGGCGATGGTGGCGCCGGCGAGCGGGATCGGGGTGCCGCCGCCTTCCGGCACGAGCGAGAACTGTGTGGCGTCGAAGCCGCAGCCGTAGACCGTGAGCGCCGCGCCTGATGCGCCGATCCACTCCTTCGACTTGTGGACGATGCGCGGGATGCTCGCGATGTTCGTCGATCGCAGCGCGGCAGCTTTCATGCCCGCGACGGCGGCACCACCCGATGCGAACGACAGCACATGCACGTCGTAGGGCCCGCCGCTCGGCGTCGTCGCATCGGCGCGCAGGCGCACCGCGCTCCGCGATCCGTCCAGGCGCACGTCGTAGCGCAACGGCACGAGCGAGACGGCGAAGGGATCCGGATCGACGTCGACGTAGAACAGGAGCCCCTGCCCTGCCGCCGCGAAGTTACCGAGCGCGTCGACCAAGAACTTCTCTCCGCTGCTCGCGATCGCGTCCGGCACCATGCGATCGAGCGGCAGCGCCGGCGTGGCGATCACGAGCGGCGTGCTCAGCGTGGACGTACACGCACCGACCGTGACGCGCACGTCGTGCGATCCCGGCGCGAGCGTGCTCGGCTCGATGGAGGCGTCGATCTGCAACCCGTCCGGTGTGATCGTGACGCCGCTCGCTTCGACGGCGCCGGCAAAGACGCGCGTGCCAGGAACGAAGCCGGTGCCGGAGATGCGCAGCGACGCGCGGACAGCGACCGGCACCGCGCCCGTCGCCTGCGGCTGCAGCGCCTGCGTCATCGACAAGAGCGAGGGGCCGGTGAGCAGCGCCGAGGTCTCGGGCGGAGCGACGACCGCCAGCGGCATCGGCGCGACCGCCTCGCAGCCCGTGCCGTTGCCGACGATGATCGGGTAGGTCATGCCGCTGGCGAGGCCGCTGGGGATCGTAGCGACGATCTCGGTGCCGGTCGCGTTGATCGCTGTGGTCAGCGGCGCGACGACTCCGGCGAGGCGCGTGGTCGTGCCGGCGAGCGCGCTGCCCTTGATCGTCACCGTCTGGGGCGTTGCAGGCGCGTCGCACACCGCCGCGCCGACGACCTCGCTCACGATCGGCCGCGCGCGGACGGTGACGCGCTCGTTCAAGAGCACGCGCTGCGCGCCGCCCGCGCTCTCGACTTCGACCGCGTAGACGCCGGGCGGCACGTTCGCCGACTCGACGTTCGCCTCGACGACCGAGAGATCGGCGCGCCAGCTCGCCGCCATGGGAATCGTCACGGTGCCGTTCGTCAGCGTGACCGCCGGCGGGATCACGCGCGAGCCATCGAAGCCGATGCCGGGAGCGTCGCCTCCGAAGCGCAGCTCGATGCGATCGCCCGCGCACACGTTCGCGACGATCGCCGCCGCATCGAGCACGATCGGCGGCGCCTTCTCGCGCTCGCTCGTCACGCTCAAGATGCACGCGGCGAGGAGGGCGAAGGGAAGCGCCCGCGCCGCTCGTTCAAAGCAGGAAGACATACGCCGCCGTCACTCCGATCGTATGCGACAAGATGGCCTGCGCCGCGACGCGCGTCGGGCTCACGCGATAGCGCAGCTCGAGCCCGAGCGCGCCCGGGCCCAAGTGAAAGACGTAGCCGGCGGTGATCGCCGCGCCAACGCCGGTAACGCGCTCGTTGAAGGTGAACTGGCGAAGCGCCGCTTGGCTCGCCACCCACTCGAGCGACGGACCGGCGAGCGCGCGGATGAGGCCGGGCCCGAGCTCGACGTTGACGCTGGCCAAGAGCGGCACGCTCAGCGCGAAGGTCGTTCCGCGCACCGTGCCGAGCTCAGTGCTCCGCACGGCGCTCGGGTTCGAGAACGCCGGCTCGATCGACACACCGATGCGCCGCTCCCACACTGGGAAGCGATAGCCAAGCTCGACAGCCGCGAGCACAGCGGTCGCGAGGCCGCCGGTCGCGGCGAAGGCGGCGCCGATCTTCGCCCCGATGACGAGCCCGAGCGGCTTCACCGCCCGCGACGGTGGCGCCGCGAGCTCGACCTCCGTCGGCGCCGACGCCGGCGCGACAAGAGTCGGACTCTTCTTCGGCGCTTCCAGCGGGATCTCGTCATCAGCGGTCGCGCCAATCGAGACCGCGATGAGCACGCCGCACACGAACGTCAGCACCCTTCGAGCATAGCTCCTGGACATCGATCGGCCTAGCGAAGGTGAGGGTCTGCCGCGTTTCGGCAACCGCGACCCCGTGCTACCGAGAACGATCGTGATGCGCTTCCCTTTCGCAGCCGTGCCAAAGAGCTGGTACCACCTCGTGTGGGCGGACGAGCTGCGTGCGGGCGAGACACGCGAGGTCGAGGCGTTCGGCGAGACGATCACTGTGCACCGCGCCGAAGACGGCGTCCTCTCGGCGTCCCCGGATCGTTTTCCGATCTGTGAGAAGAACGAGATGATCTGGGCGTACTACGATCCCGCGGGCGAGCCCCCGGCGTTCGCGTTGATGCCGCTGCCCGAGCTCGAGGACGCGAGCTTCTTGCCCTTGGGCCGCGTCGACCGCGTGTTCTCGAGCCACGTGCAAGAGATCGTCGAGAACGCCGTCGACATCGCGCACTACGCGGCGCAGCACGGCTTCGTCGGCCAAGCGACGCTCGGGGACTTCGCGCCGGAGGCCCACGCTTTTCGCGCGCTCGTCATCGCCAAGAAGCGGGTCTTCGGCGTCACGCTGCCGATACAGCTGGCGTTCGAGTACTGCGGCATGGGCTTCGGCGTGGGCCGCGCCACCGGCCCGCTCACCTTGAGCAACGTGGTCACCTGCTTGCCGATCGACGCGCACCGGATCCGCATGCGCTTCACGATCTTCGCGATCGTGCCGCGCGTGCCGATGCTGAGCGCGATCATTGCGCGGCTCTTGCGCTGGCACGTGTGGGCCGACGTCAAAGGCGAGATCGCCCTCTTCGAGAACAAGCTGTACCGCGAGCGACCGCTGCTCTCGTCGAGCGACGGCCCGATCATGAAGGTGCGCGCTTGGTGCCGGCAGTTCTACCCGGCGGAGGCCGCATGAACCCGGCGCTGCGCATCGTCGACGCCGCCGTCGAAAGCGCGGAGCTGCCGATCCCGAACGGCTGGTTCGCGATCCTCTCGAGCCGCGAGCTGAAGAAGAAGGCGGTGCGCCCCGTGCGTGCGTTCGGCAAAGAGCTCGTCGCGTTTCGCGGTGACGACGGGCGCGTGACGGTGCTCGACGCGCACTGCCCGCACCTCGGCGCGCACATGGGCTACGGCGGCAAGGTGGTCGGTGATGAGCTGCAATGCCCGTTTCACGCGTGGCGCTTCGATAAAGGCGGCCACTGCACGCACGTGCCGTTCGCAAAGAAGCTGCCGGTCGCGCGCACGCGCTGCTGGCAGGTGCACGAAACCGGCGGCCTGATCTTCGTCCACCACGATCGCACGGGCGCGCCGCCGGCGACGCCGCCGCCAGATCTGTCGATGTTCGCGCGCTGGACGCGGCCGATCGAGGATCGCAGCGAGTACCGCGGCCACCCCATCGAGGCCGCCGAGAACGTGATCGACGCCGGCCACTTCGTCTACTTCCACGGCGCCCGCGAGCCGGCGGCGCTCGACTTTTCGGCGAACGGCGCGACCGCGTCGATGAAGACGGCGTTCGCGCTCGGCGGCTTGCTCAGCGGAGTGACGGCGCAGATGGCGGTCGAGCTCTACGGGCCGGGCCTACTCTTCGTGCGCACGAAGCTGCTCGTCGACGTCGTCGTGATCACCACGCCGCTGCCGATCGAGCCGGGCCGCACGCTCTTTCGCATGAGCGTCGTCGCCGAGAAGCCGCGCTGGTTTCCGCTCTTCGGCAGGATCGCCGCCGAGATCATCCGCCGCCGCGCCGCGTACGATGCCAAGCACGAGCGCGCGATCTGGGAGCACAAGGTGTACGTACCGGCGCCGCGCTTGAGCAGCGTCGATCGCCACATTCAACCGTTCCGCCGCTGGTACGCGCAGTTCCTATGAATGCCTTGATCACCGGCGCGTCGAGCGGCATCGGCCGGGCGCTCGCGCGCTTGCACGTGGCCGCAGGCGGTAGCGTCGTCCTCGTCGCGCGGCGGGGTGATCGTTTGGCCGCGCTGTGCAACGAGCTCGGCCCGCGCGCGCACGCGATCGCGATGGATCTGAGCGCACCCGGCGCAGCGACCGCGTTGTTTGCCGAAGTCTCCGCGCGCGGGCTCGCGGTCGAGCTACTGGTGAACAACGCCGGCGTCGGTGCGCATGGCCGCTTCGATCAAACGTCCCCCGCGGCGCTGCATGCTTTGCTCGCCGTGAACGTCACGGTCCTCACCGAGCTGTCGCGCGCGTTCTTGCCGCCGATGATCGCGCGAGGCTCCGGCCGCGTCTTGAACTTGGCGTCGATGGCCGCGTTCGTGCCCGGGCCGACGTGCGCCGCCTACCACGCAAGCAAGGCCTACGTGCTCTCGCTCTCGGAAGCGCTCGCGTATGAATTGCGCGGCACCGGCGTCAGCGTGACCGCGGCGTGCCCCGGCGCCGTCGCCACCGAGTTCGCCGACGCGGCGGGCATGCTGCGGACGCGCGCGTTCACGAGCGCCGCCGACACCGACAAGATCGCGCAGGCGATCTATCGCGCGACTTTGCGCGGCGATCGCATCTACGTGCCGGGTGTGTTCAATCGTTTTGCGGCACTGATGACGCAGATCTTACCGCGGCGCTTCGTGACGCAGGCGGCAGCGCGCGCTTTGGAAAACGTCTAGCAGCGCCCGTAAAGCTCGACGAGCCCGCGGAGGCGATCGGCGACGTCGGTCGTCAGCGCGCCGCTCGCCATCCGCCAGCGCCAGTTTCCGCCGGCCGCGCTCGGCATGTTCATCCGCGCGTCGCCGCCGAGCTTCAACACGTCTTGCACCGGCACGACCGCGAGATCGGCGACGGAGCCCATCGCCGAGCGCACGAGATCCCACGCGACGTCGTGCCCGTCGATCCCGTAGTAACGGCGCACATGATCCTTGGTCCGGTCGTCGGCGGCGCGCCACCATCCGAGCGTCGTGTCGTTGTCGTGCGTGCCCGTGTAAGCGACCGCGTTCTGGCGATGGTAGTGCGGCAAGTACGCGTTCTCTGCGTCGCCGCCGAACGCGAAGTGCAAGACGACCATGCCGGGAAAGCCGAGGCCGTCGCGCAGCGCGTGCACGTCGGCGTCGAGCGTGCCGAGATCTTCGGCGATGATGGCGCGCTGTCCGATCTGCGCGAAGACATCGTCGAACACGAGGCGGCCCGGGCCCTTCTTCCACTCGCCTTTCCTCGCGTCCTTGGCGCCAGCCGGCACCGCCCAGTACGCCGAGAACGCGCGGAAGTGATCGATGCGAACGACGTCGCAGAGCGCGTACATCCGGCGCATGCGCTCAACCCAGAACCTGTGCTTCGTCTTCGCGAGCGCCGCCCAGTCGTAGAGCGGGTTGCCCCACAGCTGACCGAGCTCGGAGAAGTAGTCCGGTGGAACACCGGAGACCGCGAGCGGCTGCGCACGCGCATCGAGCTGAAACGCGCCGCGCTCGCGCCAAACGTCGGCGCTGTCGTGATCCACGTAGATCGGCACGTCGCCGATGATCGCGATGTTCTTGGCGGCGGCGTACGATCGCAGCGCCTGCCACTGCCGCTCGGCGAGAAACTGCAGCGCCACCTGCACTTCGATCGCGTCCTTGTGCTCCGCGCGCGCGGCGGCCATCGCTTTGCCGTCGCGATCGCGGAGCGCCGCCGGCCAGTCGGCAAACGCCTTCTGCGCGTGGGCCGTCTTCAGCGCGACGTAGAGCGCGTAGTCCTCCACCCACGCCTCGCTCGCGCGGTAGCGATCGATCTCTGCGCGCAGGGTGGTGAGCGCCGTCTTCGCGGCGAGCTCGAGCAGCGGCCCTTTGTACGATCGCATCGCTTGGGCATCGAGCGCGTGCGGCTGAACGTGCGGCGGGTGTGCGAGGGCATCGGCGTCGAGCAAGCCGTCGGCAACGAGACCATGCAGATCGATGAGCCACGGGCTCAGCGCGAACGCCGAGCTCGACGAATACGGCGACTCACCGGCGCCAGGCGGCACGAGCGGCAACACCTGCCACGCCTTCACGCCGGCGCGCGCGAGCCAATCGATGAAGCGCTTCGCCTCCGGGCCGAAGTCGCCGGTGCCGTGGCCGCCGGGCAAGCTCGTGGGATGCAAGAGGATTCCTGCGCGTCTCATGCGGCGCCGGTGTACACAAATCATTGCAGCGAGGCCATGCCCGGCGATGCTTTCGGCCTATGGCACCGCCCACCTCAATCAAACCGAAGCTCTCTCTGCCGAAGAATCGCCTCGCCCTCATCATCCCGGTCGCGCTGATCGGCTTTCTCATCGTCTACGAGAGCTCGACGGAGTACGTACCGCCCTACGAATACGGCATTCGCGCGTCACGCTTCGGCGGCGGCATCTTGAAGGACAAGCTCGAAGGCGGCCGCCTCTACTTCACCGCGCCCGGCGTCACCGTGCATCACTTCCCGCGCTCGGTGCAGATCATCGAGATGACCGACAGCGACAAGGAGCGCGCCGTGCCGGAAGCGCGCGTGATCCCGCGCATCGAGGTCGACACCTCGGACGGCAGCAAGGTGAAGGTCGACGTCACGCTGCTCTATCGGATCAACGATCCCTTCTTGCTCATCGACAAGCTCGGGCCCGGCAAGAAGTACGAAGCGACGGTGGAGACGAACGCGATCGGCGCGCTGAAGAAGAGCCTGGGCGCGCTGCTCGCCGAGGACTTCTACCACGAGTCGAAGCGCATCGAGCAGTCGAACAAGGCGCGCGCGATGCTCAACGAGGCCCTCGCCGAGTTCGGCATCTCGATCGATCACGTGCTCGTGCGCCAGTACTTCTACGAGAAGAGCTACCAGCAGCAGATCGAGAAGCGGAAGGTGCAGGATCAGCTGGTCTTCACCAACCGCTCGCTCGCCGAGTCGTCGAAGGAAGACGCCGCCAAGCGCAAGATCGAAGCTGAGGGCAAGGCGAACGCCGACGTCGAGCAGACGCGCGGCGACGCCGAGGTGACCAAGATCCGCGCCGAGGCGGATCTCTATCGCAGAAAGAAAGAGGCCGAAGGCGACATGCTCGTCACGGTGGCCGGCGCCAAAGGGACGCAGCTCGTCAACAGCGCCTACGCGTCGGCGGGCTCCGACAATCTCGTGGCGCTCGAGATGGCCAAGGTGCTCGACGGCATCGAGGTGCTCGTCGTCTCCGACACGAAGAACGGCTTGAACCCGCTCGACGTCGAACAAATGGTCCGCATGTTGGGAGGCAAGTGATGCGCTTCATCGTCCTGGCGGCGTTGCTCACCAGCGCTTGCGCCTCGCACACGACGAGCGCCACCGAAGTCGGCGTGCGCGTGAACAAGCTCACCGGCGTCGATCGCAACGTCTACCCGCCGGCCGGCACCTACTTCTTCATGCCCTTCATCAACGACTGGTACACCTTCAGCCGCGAGACGAAGCGGCTCGAGATGAAGGCCGGCGTGCAGAACGAAGAAGGCGCGATCGCCGAAGACGTCGAGTTCAAGACCCGCGACGGCAACGACGTAGGCGTCGACGTCACCGTGCTCTACCGCATCGACGAGAAGGGCGATCGGCCGGTGCACCTCCTGGAAACGGTGGCGACGAACGACGAGGACCTGCGCGAGAAGATCGTGCGGCCGCTGGCGCGAACGCTGGTGCGCGACGCGTTGAACGGCCTCACGTCCGAGGAGATCTACACCGACAAGAAGTTCAAGGCCGGCGAGACCGCGCAGCAGCACCTGAACACCGCCCTCATGGAGTACGGCGTCACCTGCGAGACGATCACGCTCGGCGATCACCGCTTCCACAAGGAGTACCAAGACGCGATCGTCGACAAGAAGAAGTACGACCAGATGGTCAATACGAACCGCGCGACGCGCGACGCCACGCAAAAGCAGTGGGAAGCGGCGCTCGAAAAAGTGAAGGGCGACGTCGAGCAGCAGATCGCGAGCGAGCAAGGCATCGCGCAGAAGGTGAAGCTCGCCGCCGACGCGTACTACTTCTCGAAGCAGAAAGAGGCGGAGAGCATCCTAGCCGAGAAGACCGCGCAATCGAAGGGCGTCATCGAGCTCAACCGCGCGATGGCGAGCGCCGGCGGGCGGACGAACGTGAAGCTGCAGATCGCCAAGTCGCTCGCGGGGAAGCGGATCGTCGTGCTGCCCTCGGGCGGCGCCGGGCAGTTTCAGAAGCTCGACATCAACGAGCTGTTGAAGACCATGATGGCGCAGGAAGTCGCGAAGCCCGCGGGGCAGTGACCTTCACGGTGTCCCGCTGTCCCCGAAAAGGGACCGGGGAAGGTCGCCACGAAAAGGGACCGGGGAGCGTTTTCATTTTCCTTGCATCGTAATCTACTCACGAGTAGATTCCGTACATGTCTCACCTCGTCGACGCGGTTCGCATCGTGAAGAATCTCGCACAAAGCACCGACGTCATCGCCGACGCTTCGCGCTCCCACAACGTGAAGGTGATGCTGTCGATGCTCGGCCCGGCGGCGCGCGGCTTCCTCTTGCAAAAGGGCAAGGGCAGCCACGGCGCCGACATTCGCTCGCCGCAGACCGCGCACTTCGTCTGGGACTACACGAGCGACCTGCCGGCGCTGAACCGCCTCTACGAAGCGGCCAAGCGCGACCAGTGGAACAGCACGACCGCGCTCGATTGGTCGACCACGGTCGATCCCTTCGACGAAGACAAAGAGCTCGTCTCCGACGCGATCATGCCGCTCAATGAATTTCGCCAGATCCGTACGCTCGACAAGGAAGAGAAGCGTCGCCAAAAGCACGGCTTCGTCGCGTGGCTGCTCAGCCAGTTCTTGCACGGCGAGCAAGGCGCGCTCTTCGCCGCGTGCCAAGTCACCGAGGCCGTGCCGTGGATCGACGGCAAGCTCTACGGCTCGACGCAAGTCGTCGACGAAGGCCGCCACGTCGAGGTCTTTCATCGTTACCTGCACGAGAAGCTCGAGAAGCAGTACCAGATCAACGACAACCTCTACGTCATCATCGACGCGCTCATGAGCGACTCGCGCTGGGACATGAAGTTCCTCGGCATGCAGATCATGATCGAGGGCCTCGCGCTCGGCGCCTTCCAGACGATCCGGCAGAACTCGAAGGAGCCGTTGCTGAAGGAGCTGTTGAAGTACGTCATCACCGACGAAGCGCGCCACGTGCACTACGGCGTCGTCGCGCTCGGCAACTACTACAAAGAGGTCCTCGACGCGCACGCGCGCAAAGAACGCGAAGACTGGGCGTACGAAGTCACCGTGCTCTTGCGCAACCGTTTTTTGGCGCACGAGCTCTACGACGAATACTACGGGCACTTGATCAGCCGGCGTCGCTGGAACCAGATCATCTTGGGCTCGGCCTACATGAGCTTCTTCAGAGAGACGATGTTCAAGCGGATCATCCCGAACCTGCGCAAGATCGGCCTTCTCCCCGCGCGCTTGCACCGTCACTACGAAGCGCTCGGGCTCATGCAGTACGCGACGAACAAGGACGCGAGCGAGCTCACCGCCGCCGATCTGCTCGACGACCGCCCGCTGCCGCGCGGCGCCGCGTCTTAGCGCCCTCGTACAAGGTCACGCGCGTGTTGCGCTCGCTGCGGCCGTCATCCAAGCGACACACGCCGCGCGCCTCGATCGCGCCGGCCAAGAATTCCTTCTCGAAGCGCCACGTCTTCGAGCCGTTGCCGCAGACGTCGCCGTCGACCGAGACGTCGAGCACGTAGCGGACGGGCGATCGGATCGCGCGCTCGACCAAGGTGCCGGG
The DNA here is from genome assembly GCA_020848545.1 of Deltaproteobacteria bacterium. Classification (GTDB taxonomy): domain Bacteria; phylum Myxococcota; class JADLHZ01; order JADLHZ01; family JADLHZ01; genus JADLHZ01. The sequence goes on from JADLHZ010000067.1 coordinate 62,276, forward strand.
CGGCGCCCACGCGACGAGCACGAGCTCCGGCCGATGCTTCACCACCGCCGCTTCGATCGCCAAACGCTCCACTTCGGCGCCGATCGGGATCCCCTGCACACGCACACCGGAAAATTCACGCGCGTCGCGTGGGCTCATGCGCGCCTTCGCCTTTCCCCACGCATGCGAATCGCACGCACGCACGACGAGGTCTGGTCGCGCCAGTGCCAACGCGCGAGCCAAGAAGCCGTCGCCCGCACCGGCCTCGAGCACGCGCCGCACACCCAGACGATCGAGCAAGCGCGCCAACGCCAGCACCCACTCGCGCGTCGGCAGAAAATACAGCGGCCCATAGCTGTTCATCTCGCACACCCACCAGACGTCGCGCGGATCGCAGGCGGCAAGCGCCCTCCACAGCGCGCGATCTGCAGGTAGCCGCCGTTCGCCCTGCGCGTTCCACAACGTCCGAACCAGCGTCTCGCGAGCCCGCACGCGCGCCGGCGTCAGGCGCCCGAGCGATCGGTGCGAGGGGATCTCGATCATGCTCCGGCAATACTACGGCGCCGGCTGCGCCGCGACCTTGCTCTGCGACTCGGCGCGCAGCGCGACGAGCACTTGCTCGAGATCGTCGATGGTCGTCTCGACGAGCTCCTTCTGCTGCGACTTCGCCCGCGCGAGGTCCGGCTTCTTGTCGTTCTTCTGCGCCCGCAGCTGGCGGAACTCGAGCGTCAGCAGCGCTTGGCGAGCGAGGGCGAAGTACAAGCCGAGCACGCGCTCCTTGAGCTTGGCGTCGAAGTCCGCGGCTGCGAGCACCACCTCGTCTCCCGAGTCCTCGCGAAAGCCGATCTCGACGACGTCGCCGAACGCTTCATGGCCGCGATCGACGATCCACACGCGGCGCTCGACGACTTGCGGAAAATCCTTGTCCCAGATCGTGAGGTGCAGCGCGCTGTCTTCGACGGTCATGCTCGCGGCGCCGCCGGCGAAGGGGAACACCGGCAGCGGCGAAAACGCGTCGACCTCGCTCGTTAGACGATAACGATCGGCCTTGGTCAGCGCCGCCTCGCCGCCCTTCGGGGTGCGCTTGGCGGGCTTGAAGGTCTCCATGAATTCCTTCAGCTCGTCGACGGCGACGACGGCGTTCAGCGCCGAGCCGGCCTTGTAGCCCGCGTGATACATGCCGACGAGCTCGAGCATGCCGCTCTTGCAGCTCACGGCGAAGACCGGGCTGCCGCTGTGGCCTTGCGAGAGCAGCGCGTCGACGATGAAGTCCGAGTGGTTCCAGTGCCCTTCGCGATCGTCGTCGAAGGGGTTCGTCACGCGGCCCACGTTCACCGCCTGAAACGCGCCGAGCGGATAGCCGCGCACGTAAACGAAATTTCCAACGTGCAGATCCGCAGAGCGGCCGATCTTGTAAGGCATCACCTCGATCGTCGGGTCGGTAGGCTTCTGCGCTTTTTGCGGCCAGCGTGCCCTCAACACGGCGCTGTCGGTCGCGAGATCGACGGCGACGCGGGTGAGCTTCATGATCTTGACGACGCCGTCGCCGTCGCGCTCGACGATCCAGCTCTCCTCCTGCACCTTGCGTGAGCCCGGCGGAACGCCGTCGACGCGGGTGTCGGTCGAGGTCACCGGCGGCGAGCTGACGACGTGCGCGTTCGACAGAAAGAAGACTTCGTCGCCACGGCGCATGTACGCGAAGGCGGTGCCGAAGAACGCGCCCTTGCTCCGGCGCTGCTGAATCCGCCCGTCGCTGCCATAGTACGGCGTTTCGTACTGCACCTCGGTCTGCACCAGGCGCGCGTAGGACGCATGGTTCTCGAGCTCGCGCACTTTGTCGCTCATCGCGATCTGCGCGTCCGCGTAGGCTTCTCCGCAGAGCTCCTTCGTGTGCCCTGCCTTCACCACGATCGGTGATTTTCCCTGCGCCGCGCCCACGGCGCCGAAGGTGAGGAAAAGTGTGGCGAACACACGCAACATCTTGAAAGTGTATCAGCTTCGAGAGGCCGGCGCCGCGCGACGCACGATCAGCGAAGCGCCTGCAGTGCTTCGATCAACCCAACATTTTTTCGAGGGTATCGAGGACGTAGCTCACGGTGGAGTCCAGCGGGCCACGCAGCATGCAGCCCGACGCCTTGCGATGGCCGCCGCCGGTCGGGCTCAGTTGCCTGGCGAGCTCGGCGACGTCGAAGTCGCTCTTCGAACGAAACGAGATCTTCACGTCGCCCTGCTCGGTCTCATGGAAGAGCACGGCCACCTGCACGCCTTGCACCAGCGAGAGCTGATCGATGATGCCGTCGCGATCCTCGTCGCGCGCCGCGAACGAGCGCAAAAGGTGCCGCGGCACGACGCCGGACAGCACGCGCCCTTCGGCCGACACCTTCGACTCGGCCATCACGCGGCCCATCAGCTGAATGCCGCCCATCGTGCGCATCAGCATCGCGCGCTCGCCGACCTCGGAGAAGTTGAAGCCGGTGCGCAGCAACGCCGCGCAGAACTCGAGCGTCTCCGGCGTCGTGTTGCCGTGGCGAAAGTAACCGGTGTCGAAGATGACGCCGACGTAGAGCGCTTGCGCCACCTCGGGTGTGAGCCTCAGCGGCAGCGCCTGCGAGATCCCGATGCGATAAACGACCTCGGTCGTCGCCGCCGCCTTTGGATCCCAAAAGCGCAGATCGTATTCGTAGGTGGCGCCAACCGCGTGGTGATCGACCTGCACCTTCGTCTTGCACGCTTCGAACAACGCCTGCGACGCACCGAGCCGCTCGGCGCCGCCGTCGACCACGATGCCGACGTCGAAGTCGCCCGGCTGGTACGCGCGCGGCAGCTCGGCGTCGTTGGCGCCCGGCAAATGCCGATAGCGATCGAGCAGCACGTCTTCGTTGACGATGCGCACGTCGAGACGCGGAAAGTGCGCGCGGATCGTCGACCGAACGGCGAGCTGTGAGCCGATCGAGTCACCGTCGGCCGGCGCCGGTGCGGTGATCATGACGCGCTGAGCTCGCTCTAGGACTTGTTTGAGGCGGACGGCCTCGACCTCGAAGGGAATCACTTGCTGAGCACGCCCCCGAGCACGACGTCGACGAGCGCTTGGAAGTCGAGCTTGCGCAATTCGCTCGTCGAGTCGAGCGCGACGTTGGCCTCGAGGCCGTCCATCATCGCCTTCCACAGGATGGCCGTGGCGCGCGGGTCGACCTTGCGCAGCAGACCGGCCGCCTGGCCACGCTCGACGAGCTGGCTCAAGGCGTCGACGTAGCGCATCTGGATCTCTTGCAATTTCGTCCGCAGATCTTTGTCGCGCAGCGCCATCTCGCCCATGACGATGAAGAAGCGCGCGGTGTCTGACTCGCCGTAGAAGCGCTCGACGAAGTGCGTGCCGAGCTGCGGAAAGAAAGACGCGTCGAGCTCTTTTTGCTCGCTCATCATCCTGATGATGCCCATCGAGCGCTCGAACTCGTCCTCGACGAGGGCGCTGAACACTTCTTCCTTCGACACGAAGTGGAAGTACACGCCGCCCTTCGACAAGCCGGCGAGCTCAGCGATGTCCGACATCTTCGTCGCCACGTAGCCGCGTTCGACGAAGAGCTTGCGCGCCGCCTCCAAGATCTGGTCGCGGCGCTTGGCCTCCGGTTGGTGTTTTGTCATCCTGCCCTCATGGTCCCCGGCCCTCATGCAATGGCCCCGGGTGAGGGTCAAGAATCACCAAGCGCTTGAGTAAGCAAAGGGCTTTTGGGTATGCCGATCGACCGGAGGAGCAGAGCATGCAGCGAGGACGCATCGGAGCGCCGATCGAGAAGCCGACGTCGTGGTGGTTGGCCAAGCTGAAGCAGCGAAAAGCGCGCATGTACGAGGAGCACCTCGACTGGTCGACGCCCGTCGTCTTCGACTCGCCGGAGGAGAAAGAGGGCTGCATCCGCTTCTTCAACGCGGCGTTTCGCGCCGAAGAATCGGGCCTCCGCCAAGCCCACGAGCTCGCCGACGAAGTCGCGCAGTGGGACCCGGAGCTCGCCGAGACGCTGCGCCTCTACGGCGATGAAGAAGGTTGGCACCGCGAGCTCTTGACCGAGTTCATGGACAAGATCGGCGGCGAGATTCGCCCGATGGGGAAAGTGACCGGGACCTTCTACCACGTGTACGGCGCCGCCAAGCACATGGAGACGATCATGCTCACGAACCTCATGTTCGAGACGATCGGCGCCACGACCTATCGCATGGCGCTCGGCCGCGTGAAGCAGAAGACGATCAAGCAGATGCTCACGATCCTCACGCGCGACGAGTCGTTTCACGTGCCGTTGAACGTGCACTTCATTCGCCAGATCTTGAAGCGCACGGGGCCGCTGCGCCGGGCGAAGCTACAGGGCGTGTATCACTTGGTCTACACCGCGCTCATCGGCTCGGCGTTCGCGAGCCGGCGCGTGGCGAAGCCCTTCGATCACATCTCGTTCAAGGATCTCGCGACGGCGTACGCGGCGAACCTCGGGCGCCTGTTCTTGAACGAGCCGGACTTGCTGCTTCGGCCGAGCGAGACGCTGCTGCGCTTGTTCGGCCTGCGCGGCGAAGTGCTCGCCGCAGAGCGCGACGACGTGACCAGCGTCGCGGCGGCGGAAGCGGCGGCGGATCGGGAGCGCGTCGTCGTTCGCGCGTCGTAGGAAGTCAATCTCTCTCGTAAGCGCCGATCGACACAGGATCCGTGCGCGTGAAGCCGAACGCGTCCTTCGGCGGACCGGGACACAAGATCGAGGCGCTCGGGCCGCAGGTCATCGACCCCGGAAGCTTGCCGCCTTCGCGAGAGCCGCTCGGTGCGCTCGGACTGAGGGTCCAATCGTTGTCGTGCATGGTCTCGGGATCGACGTCGAGGCCGCCAACGTCTGTCAACAGCGCGCCGCCAGTCGACGAGTCGACCAGGTTGCCGCTCGTGGCCAGCCCAGGACCTATCGCGGCAATCGTCGAAGGATCGCCGCGGTCAGTCACGCCATCGTCAAGGTAGGCGCCGCCCATGCTCTCGGTGAGAAAGTAGTTGTTCTGCACGGCGCCAATAAGCAGCGCCACGTCCTCGCGAACGCCGTAGTGCATGAAGCCGCTGACGTGCAGCAAGTTGTTGATCAAGATCGAGCCGCTCGAGCCGCCAAACGCGATCGCCGCCGAAGTGGTGGTGCCGCCACAGGCCGCGCGAATGGTGTTGCCGACAATCGTCGCGTTGAAGGCTCCGGCCACGAAGATCCCGCGGTGCTCTCCGCTGCCGCAACCGGCGTTGATCAGGTTGTTGAAGAGCATGACGTTACCGCCAGCGCCTACGAGGTCGATGCCCTTCGAGACGCTCACCGAGTCGGCGCCGCCGGCGTATATCAAGCTGTTGACGATGTTCGCGACGCCGGCGCCCGGGAACGAGACCTGCACGGCGGCGCTGCTCGACACGGTGCTCGTGTTCTTGATGTAGACGCCGTCGATCGTCGTCGTCGCGTGGCCAGCCCCGGCGATCGTCACGACGGTCGGCGCGTTACTGTGCAAGTAAGTCCAGTTCGTCGCCGGGCTCGCGGCGGAGGTGTTCGGCGCCGAGACGCGCGTCGAGAACGCGTTGTTCGTGAAGCCACCGATGAGCTTGGTGTTTGCCTTCAAGTTGATGGCGCCGAGCTCGCTGTAGTCGCCAACCGTGGCGACGATGCGATCGCCTGCGACGGACGCCGTCACCGCCGCGCCGATCGACGTGAACGCATCAAAAGCGGTCAAGCCGTTGTTGGCGCCGGTCGCGGTGAAGTCGACGAAGACACGATCGTCCGAGATGAACGAGATCGCGCGTGGCGGCAGGAACGCCGTGCCGCTGGCGTTCAAGGTGCCTCCGAACATCAAGGTGTAGAGGACCCCCTTCGCGAGGCCCGTGGCGTCGAAGGAGAACATATTGCAGCTCCCAGACACGTTCGTGATCTGGGCGCCGTTGTCGATGCCGATGTGGCCAGGGCCGAACGCGCCGACGCACTCGCTGAACTCGACGTCGAAGGTGAAGGTCGTTCCCCGCGGCACCTCCTTGTTCTCATAGGTCAACACGCTGCCGCCGACGATGGAGAGCGTGCCGGCCGGGCCGGTGCCGCCGGTTTGACCCGTCGTGCCGGTGCCGCCGGTCGATCCCGTTGTCCCGGTATTGCCGGTCGGGCCGGTAAATCCAGTCGGCCCCCCGGGAGGCGTCACCTCGCCGCTCGGACCGACGACGTAGCCCCCAGGCGCGAGCTGCCACTCCAGGCTCGTTCGCTCACCGAAACGCACCTCAGCCGTGCCGGTGAATGCGAGCGTCTCGCCGCGCGCGTTCGTGCCGCCGCAGCTCAAGCTGTACGTTCCCGGCAAGAGGTAAAAACGCGTGCGCATGTGCGAGGACAGCGCGTCTTGGGTGACCGTGCCGTCGGGCGCGACGACCTCCAGACGACACGCGCTGCCGCTGCCGGTGTCGAAGTCGGCGAGCGCGACCTCGAGCTCCCCGATGCGATCGACGACGATGTGCTCTTCGTGATCGCCTTCGTTGAGTGCGATCTCGGCGTAGCCGAAGAAGGCACCGATCGGCTCGTAGACGCCGAGATCGAAGCGGAACACCGTCACCCAGAGCTGCGCATCGCCGCAGGGGTCGAGCTCGGCATCGACGCTCGGCTCAGAGAGCGAAAACGTGCGCTCCGCTTGGCTCGTCCAGTGGCCGTCTTCCACGCACCACGCGTCGAAGCGCACGAGGTACTCTGGGATGCGCGACGGATCGGTGAAGACGTACTGGCGCTTGTTCTCGGCGCCCGCGCTGTTGCCGGGGAGGGCGTCGGGGATCACGCCGTCGGTGCCGGCATCGGGCGGACGCTCGTTCGGCGGCGGCACGTAGCCGGTGCCGTCGTAGTAGCCGGCGTCATAGCTCGGATCGTAGCCCGTCGGTCCGCTGTAGCCGTCGGTGCCGTCGTCCCCCGTGGGACCGCTCGATCCGTCGTCGCCGGTCGGCCCCGTGTAGCCGGTGTAGCCCGTGTATCCCGAGGATCCGCTGCCGGTCGTTCCGCTGTCACCCGTACCGCCGGTCGAACCGGTATTGCCCGGCGTGCCACCAGCGCCGGTCTGCGCTTGCCGCAACACCGTCGCAACTGCGCTGAGGTCGACGCTGACCTTGGCGCGACCGCGGGTCGTTTCGCACGCCAAGAGCACGCAAGCGGCACATATGAATAGACGCGACATGCGGGGATTGTAGCCGCTTTGCCGCCTGTCGCCTTGTGATCTGCGTCGCGTTCAGGTCGTACGCTTGGCCATACGGTTGACCGGCGCCATGTCTTGCTCGCGCTTAATCAAAGTGCCGAGAAAGGGCAGCTCGGAGACCTTGCTCGGATCGATCCCGTGCGCGACGAGGGCGCTGATCCAGTCGACGAGCTCGCTCGTGCTCGGCTTTTTCTTCACGCCATCGACCGTCCGCACGCGATAGAACGCGTCGAGCGCGCGGTCGAGCAGCTCACGGCCGAGCTTTTCGAAGTGCACGTCGACGATCTTCGCCATCAGCTCGCGCGACGGAAACTCGATGTAGTGAAACACCGCACGCCGGAGGAACGCGTCCGGGAGCTCCTTCTCGCTGTTCGAGGTGATGATCACCATCGGCCGCTGCTTCGCCTTCACCGTCTCCTGCGTCTCGGGGATGTCGAAGCTCATCGCGTCGAGCTCGTGCAAGAGATCGTTCGGAAACTCGACGTCGCCTTTGTCGATCTCGTCGATGAGCAAGACCGCGCGCTCGCTGCTCGTGAAGGCGCGGCCGAGCGGGCCCATGCTGATGTACTGTTTGATGTCCGAGACGTCTCTGTCTTGGAAGCGGCTGTCGAAGAGGCGCTGCACGGTGTCGTAGACGTAGAGCCCGTCTTTGGCGCGCGTCGTCGACTTCACGTGCCAGGTGTAGAACGGCATCTTCAACGCTTCGGCGACGCTCTTGGCGAGCAGCGTCTTGCCCGTGCCCGGCTCGCCCTTCAGGAGCAGCGGCCGGCCGAGCGACAACGCCACGTTCACGATGCGCATGAGATCGTCGGAGGCGATGTAGTCCTGGCTGCCTTGGTACGACGTGGTCATCGTTGCGGACTAGACGCGACCCGCGGCGAGCGTCAACGCCACGGTAGGGCGAAACGCGCTGCCTTGCGCCAAGCGCCGCGGCGTGCACAACGTAGCCCATGCCCTACGTCACGAGCCCTGACGGTTGCCGCATCCATTACTCGGTCCAGGGCGCAGGCAGCACGCCGGTCGTGCTCGTGCAGGGCCTGGGGCTTTCGTCGCGCTTTTGGTTCGACGTTCCGGACCGCTTGCTCGCCGAAAACTCCGATCTGCGCATCGTGCTGCCCGACAACCGCGGCACCGGCTTCAGCGATCGCTCGCCGAAGCTCTTTCGCGTGCGGACGATGGCCGACGACGTGGCGCGCGTGCTCGACGCTTGCGACATCGACGCTGCGCACGTCGTCGGCATCTCGATGGGCGGCATGATCGCGCAGCAGCTCGCGCTCCGGCACAAGAGCCGCGTCAAGGGCCTCGTGCTGATGGCGACGACGCCGGGGCTTCCGTACGGCCGCCTGCCGCCGATGAAGAGCCTCGCCACCTTGCTGACGATGCCGAGCAAGCTGCGCAAAGAAGAGTCGGCGATCCACATCGCCAAGCTGCTGCTTCCCGAAGCCGAGTGGCCTCGCGCGCGGGAGATCTTCGACGGCTGGATCGATCTCATTCAGACGAGCCCGGTCGAGCCACGCGCGTTCTTCGATCAATTCGCCGCCGTTTGCGCGCACTGGACCGGCAAAGAAATCGCCGACATCTCGTGCCCGACGCACGTCATCACCGGCGACAGCGACGCGCTGATCCCGCCGAAGAACTCGGAGTGGCTCTCGCAGCGGATCCCGGGCGCCGAGCTGCATGTGCTTGCCGGCGTGGGCCACGCGATTCCGGCGCAGGATCGCGACGTCGTCGCGCGGACGGTGTCGCGGTTGATCGCGCGGGTTGGCGGCGGCGGGGCGACGCAAGTGCGGCGCAAGGTGGCGTAGCGGCGCCATCGCCATCGCCATCGCCATTTGCTATCGCCATCGCGTGACCCAGAAATTCCTCACCCTCTCGCAACCCTCGCGCTTGATCGCCGTCGGCCTCATCGTGCCGCTCCTCCTCTTCTTCGTCTGGATGATCCGCGGCCTGCTCGCCGCCCTCGTCCTCGCGTCGCTCTTCGCGATCGTCCTAAAACCGATGGAAGCCCGCCTGGCCAGCGCGTTCGGCAAGCGGAAGGCGTTCTCGCCGCCGGTCATCGTCTTCCTCGCGATCGCGATCTTCTTCGCGCCGCTGTCGATCATCGCCGTCATGGCCGCGCGCTCGATCGCCACCCTCCTCGCGAACATCCGCCTGATGCCGCGTGAAGATCTGCTCGGCTTCGTCCAGCGCGGCTACGGCTACATCGACGGCGTGCTCGGCCGCGTCGGCGTCACGCTGCCGCACGAAGACATCAACACCGCGCTGACCGACATCGGCCAGAACCTGCTCGGCTACTTGGGCGACATCGCCTCGTCGGTGGCGCGCTCGACGCCGGCGTTCATGCTCTCGATGTTCGTGTTCTTGATGGCGCTCTTCTTCCTCTTGCGCGACGGCGAGCGCTTGGTCTCGTGGATCGCCACGCTGCTGCCGTTCTCGCCGAAGGACACCGCGGCGCTCTTCGTCTCGGTGCGCGAGTCCGTCAGGAACGTGATGCTCGGCTCGCTGCTCGTCGGGCTCGTGCAGGCGTCGCTCGTCTTGATCCTGCTGCTCGTCTTCGCGATCCCTGGGCCGCTCGTCTTGTTCACGCTCGCGCTGATCCTGTCGCTGGTGCCGGTCGTCGGCACGACCCCCGTCACCGGCGGCGCGCTCATCTATCTCTTGGTCCACGGCCGGCCGGTGGCGGCGGTGCTGATGATCGTCGGCATGATCGTCGTCGGCCTCTCGGACAACATCATTCGGCCCATCGTGCATGCGCGCTCGGGCAACATGCACCCGCTGCTCTCGCTGATCTCGATCTTCGGCGGCTTGCAGGCGTTCGGCGCGGCCGGCGTGTTCATGGGCCCCGTCCTCGCGGCGCTCGCGGTGTGGGCCATCGAGCTCTACGCCCGATCGAAGAACAGCGAGACGATCGCTGTAGTCAAAGACTCGCCAAGCCCTACACCCACCGGTAACATCTGAGCCGGATGAACGTGACCGCATGAATGTGGCCAGGCCACTGCGCATGGAGTTCGGCGCGCGCGTTCGCATCAGAGTCGCGGGCAAGAAGGAGCTCGAGGATCGCTACGCCGCGAACCTGAGCGCCGGCGGCATCTTCATCCGCGATGATCGGCCGCCGGCCGTCGGCAGCAAGGTGCTCATCGAGTTCGTGCTCCCCGACGGCAGCGCGCTCTGCCGCATCGAGGGCAAGGTCGTGCGCGCGAAGCCCGCCGACGTCGCCGGCGAGAAGACCGCCGGCATGGGCGTCGAGTTCATGCAGCTCGACGAGTTCGCACGCCAACTCGCCGCCTATCGCACGCCGCCGAAAGAGGCGAGCGAGACGAAGGTGATCGAAGAGCTCACCGACGCCGCGCAAGCGGACGAAGTCGTCGGCATCGATCTCGGCACCACGAACAGCTGCATCGCGCTCGTGCACAACGGCTCGCCGCAGATCATCGCCTCGATGAGCGGCTTCGACACGCTGCCGAGCGTGGTCTTCGTCGGCGACAAGGGCAAGGACAAGAAGGTGCTCACCGGCCACAAGGCGGTCGAGCGCATGATCCTCGAGCCGGCGCGCGCGATCTACGGCGCCAAGCGCTTCATCGGCCGGCCCTTCGTCTCGCGCGAGGTGCGCACCTTCGGACACTTCTTCCACTACGAGCTCGCCGAGGGCCAAAACGGCTTCACCGCGGTGAAGATCGACGGCGAGGTGTATCCGCTCGAGTGGGTCGGCGCCTGCATCCTCGCGCACTTGAAGCAGATCGCCAAGAAGACGCTCGGCCGCGACATCAAGAAGGCGGTGATCACGGTGCCCGCGTACTTCGGCGAGACGCAACGCGCGGCCGTGCGCCACGCCGGCAAGCTCGCCGGCCTCGACGTGCAGCGGCTGATCAGCGAGCCGACCGCCGCCGCCGTCGCGTTCGGCTTCGGCCGCGCGCTCGACAAGACCATCCTCGTCTACGATCTCGGCGGCGGCACCTTCGACGCCTCGATCCTCAAGATCCACGGCGATCGCATGGAGGTCCTCGCGACCGACGGCGACGCGTTCTTGGGCGGCAGCGACTTCGACGATCGCGTCACCGAGCTCTTGTTCGCCAACATCGAGCGCTCGAACGGCGTCGACTACCGCAAAGATCCGGTGACCGTGCAGCGCGTGCGCTTCGCCGCCGAGCTCGCGAAGAAGCAGCTCTCCGAGGCGAAGATCGCGATGATCGACGTGCCTTACATCGGCCAAGGTACCGACGGGCCGATCAACTTGAACACCACGCTCGAGGTCGAGCTCTTCGAGAGCCTGACGGAGGATCTCGTCACCCGCACGCTGCAGATCGTCGAGAACACCTTGAAGATGGCCGGGCTGAAGAGCTCGCAGATCGACGAAGTGGTGCTCGTCGGCGGCCAGTCGCGGAGCCCGATCATCGGCCGCCGGCTCGCCGAGCGCTTCGGCAAGAAGCCCTCGCGCGGGGTGCACCCCGATCACGCCGTGGCGCTCGGCGCAGCGATCGTCGGCGCCGCGGCGTTCGGACAAGCGGCGAGCAAGGTGTCGCTCGATCTCACGGACATCCTGCCGGCGGCGATCCGCGTGGCGCAAGGGGGCGAAGCGAAGGCCGTGCTCGAGCGCGGCAAGCCGCTGCCGGCCGAGGCGACCTTCGACATCGAGACGAGCGCGGGTAAGACCAAAGAGTTCGTCGCCAGCCTCTACCGTGGCGACGCATCGAAGCCAGAAGAGAACGAGCTGCTCGGCCAAGTGAAGCTGCCGTCCACGATCGCGTTGGCACTGACCAAGACCAAGGCGACGCTGACACTCAAGGTCAGCGAAGATGGCTTGATGAGCGTCACCTTGAAGCACCCGTTGACGGACGAAGTGCAAACGCTCAGCGTCGCGTTGAAAGAAGGGACGCCGGCGCCGATCGACATGGTGTCGGACGCCGACTTGATCGTCGAGGGTTAGATGATGCTGTGGCTCGCCGTCTGCTTGCTCGCGCAAGACGCCGAGACCGCGCCGGCGTCGCAGCCTGCATCGGCGGCCGCGAGCGCCGAGGTCGAAGTGCCGGCGGTCGAGCTCGCCGAAGACAAACCCGCGGCGGCCCCCGCCGAAGTCGCCACCGCCGCACCCGCGAGCGCCGAGACCACGACGCCAGCGACGCCAGCGACGCCGCCGGCCGGCCGCACGGCCGTCTCCGCCGCAGTGAACGCCGATCAAGCGGCGCTCTCCGGCAAGCTGCAAAAAGCGTGGAGCGTGATGCTCACCCTGAGCACGAGCGTCGGCATCGGCACCTTCCTGCAGAGTCAGACGCCAAGCGCCGCCTACGCCGGCTCGACGCTCACCGTGGAGCCTGGCTACGTGCTCTCGCTGCCGGCCGACTACAGAGTGAGGCTGAGCGCGCGCGAGAGCTTCACCGTCGAATACACGCCGGCCGACAACCCGACCGGCCGCCAGGTCGACTACTCGGACTTGCTGCTCGGCGCGTCGGCGCGGCTGTATAAGATCCCGACGATCGACGTGGACATGTGGGGCAGCTTCCGCTTGCCGCTGCCGATCTCGCTCGACAGCGTGCAAGCCACGCTCGTCACGGCGCTGATCCCCGGCCTCGGCTTGTCCAAGAGCTTCGAGTGGGGCGTGAGCGCGGCGTGGCGCATGAGCCTCAACATTCGCTACGACTTCGTTTTCCGAAAGAACTTCCACCGCTTCAACATGCCGATCCAGCGCGCGAGCGCCGATCCCTACGCGCCAACAGTCTACACGCGCACGACCGACACGCTGGTCGACGGCGGCGTCGGCCGCGGCGGTTCGAACACCGACTTCTCGATCAGCAACGCGCTCACGGTGTCGTTCAGCCCGTGGGACATCGTGTCGCTGAGCTTCTTCATCGGCATCGGCAACACCTTCCGCTATCCGATCACGAGCACGCGCGACTTCTACACGCCCGAGGACGCCGTCGTCGGCGCCGGGCGCTCCGATACGGTGCGCTCGAACATCGACGTCACCATCACCTTGCTGCCGCAGCTTCTGATCTCGGCCGGCGTCTTCACTGCAGCGCCACCGTTTGCGCCGGACAACCGCACGCTCTACGCGCCCTTCATCATCCCGCAATCGGCGGCGAACAATTACACGCAGCTCTACGTCAGCCTCACCAGCGTTCTTTGAGCGACCCTCGGGTTTCGCGCTGACCGACCAAATTTTCAGACACGCGTCGTGTCTGGTTTCGCGCAGCCTCACTACAGCGCCAGCTCCTTTCAACGAGGAGAAGGAAGATGACGAAGCGAGGAATGTTGATCTTGGTGTTCGGTGCGATGATCGGGTGCGGAGCGCCAGGCGGCGGCTCGCTGCCGAACCCCGGAGGCGGCGACTCGAAGTCGTCGAGCTCGAGCAGCACGTCGAGCTCCGGCGGGAGCAGCTCCAACGGATCGAAGCCCACGGGCGGCGGACCGAGCTGCAAAGGCGACTTCAGCCTCGGCGAGACCTTCGTCAAAGGCGAAGACTACTTCGAGAAGTGCAACAAGGCGGCGCCGACGAACTGCGTCGACGGACGTTGGATCACCTTCAAGGACTCAGGCGACTGCTTCTGCGCCGTCTCGTGCAGCGCGTTCAAAACGCCGTTGAAGCCAGGCGAAGCGTGCGACAAGAACGGCGACTTCACCTGCGAGAAGATCAAGGCGACGAACGCGGGCGCGAACTCGGCGACGTGGTGCGTCGCGAAGTCTTGGAATGTCTGCACGGAGGGCAGCGCGTCGGGCGGCGGCGGCAGTAGTGGACCGAGCGGCAGCACCGGTGGCGGCGGCACGGGCGGATCGAGCGGCAGCACGGGCAGCACGGGCAGCACGGGCGGTGGCGGATCCGGCGGCGGCGGCAATCAGTGCAAGGCGATCGGCACGAAGTGCGGCGACGACGACGAATGCTGCAGCAAGAATTGTATGGACTCGAAGTGCTGGGACGTCTGAGCGCGTGAGCGTCATTCCTCGGGTTCGAAGCGCGCCTTCAAATCCAGGAACTGCTTGTACTGCACCGTCATCGCCGTCTGATCGTCGTTCTCGCCGGGCTGCGACTGCAGCGCCTTGATCAGCCGCAGCATCTGCTTCTTTGCGTCTTGCTGCTTGATGCGCTGCGCTTCGCTCGGCACCGACGGCGTCTGCTGCGGCTCGTACTTGCGCTTGAGCTCGAGGTACATGCTGTAGTCGTCGAGCACGGTGAGCCCCGCGACGAGCACGTCCGAGCCTTCCTCGCGCAGGCAGCCGGCGCGACGCAGCTTGTGCAGCACGAGCTCCACCTCCGCCGGCGGAATTCCCGCCGACGCCGCGATGTGCACGTGCGCGGTGACGCCCTTGATGCGAAAGAAGCTCCCCTCGGGCATGCCCCGCGGCAGCAACCAACGCAGCACCTCGACCGCGCGCCCGAGGCCGCTGTCGACGAGCACGTTCTGCAAGCGGCGATCGAGCTCGCGCACGCGCGCCGCCAGCTTGCGCATGATGCGCACGGCGATCTCGGAGTTTTTTCGGATCATCAGCTCGAAGGTCTTTTGATCCACCTCGATGAGCAGCGAGTCCTCCACGGTCTGCGCGCTCGCCGAACGCGGCAGCTTCTCGAGCAGCGCCATCTCGCCGAAGAACTCACCGGGGCCGAGCGTCGCGAGCACGATCTCGTGATCGTGCACCTTTCTAAAGATGCGCACCTTGCCGCGGCGCACGACGTACATACGGTTGCCGGGCTCGTGCTCCTCGAAGATCACGGTCCCCGTCGAGTAACGTTTGCTCCGCTGTGCCGGCATACGGTCCATGTTCCCCCTTTCACAGCATCAGTGCATCGTTCACGAGCGCTTGCATCCGCCCTTCGAGCGCCGCCGCGAACGCCGCCGCTTCGTCCCGGCTCGCGCGCGCACCGGCGATCTTCGGCGGATCGATGGGCTCGCTGAGAAGATGCACCAACGAGACCCGGCGGGGAAGAATTCGGCGCGTCACCGGCAGCGGCATGCGCCAGCGCTCATAGACCCAGCGCGTAAACGGATGATCGACGACGTCGTACAAATCGTCCGCGCGCGGGCAAGCCGCGAGGATCACCGGCACCTTGGCCTCGAGCGCGAGGCGCGCAAAGCCGGTGCGCCCTTTCCAGTCGAGCGCGTAGCGGCGCTCCTTCGGCCGCAGAGCTTCGCGCATGCCGCCCGGCGCAACGCCGACCAGGCGACCGGCTTCGAGCAACGCGCGCGCGCCTTCTGGCTCGCCCGGCACCGCGTGCAGGTGACGCGCGAGATCGCGCAGCAGCGGCGTCTTGAAGATCAGGCGATCGGCGAGGCTCGCGATCAGGCGCTGGCGCTCAAAGTACAGCGTCGCGCCGAACAAGAAGATGTCGTAGGTCGCGAGGCTGTGCGTGAAGACGATGAGCGCTGGGCCCGCGCTCGGCACGTGCTCGAGGCCGACCACGCGATAGCGATGAAACGCGATCAACCGGCGCACGAACGGAACGGCGATCGTGAGCGTCGCCTCCGGCACCGTCTCTTCGCGCACCGTTGTCGGCATGGGTAGTGAGCGTAACACAGGAACGTGCGTGCGCCCCTTACACGGGCTATGAATGTCGGATGTGCGCACACAGCGCCGAAAGATCACGGTAGCGCGCCGATGCAAATGCGTTTAGAAAATACGGACCATTTCGGTGGGGAGAGCTGGTTGTCATCACAACGTCCGCAAACCTTCTTGGCGCCGGTGGTGTCCCTCCTCGCCGCCCTCGTTTTCACAGCGGGCTGTCGCAATCAAAGCAGCGCGGTTGACGGCCGCACGACGGAAGCCAAACAATTTCGCTGCGACGACGGCGTCAAGAATGGCGACGAAACGGACGTCGACTGCGGCGGCCTTTGCCCGCAAAAATGCGGCGGCGGCGCGGCCTGCCGGAGCGACGTCGACTGCAGCACGAGCTGCGAACAGGGCACGTGCAAGACACCGATCGTGATCGTGCCGCCGGTCCGCGACGTCACCTGCGTCTGCGTCGCCGACAGCAACGACAACGACGGCGACTGCCTCCTGAACACGACCGAAGACACGAACAAGAACGGCTTTTACGACGCCGGCGACGCGTCGAATTTGAGCGCGAACGACACCGACGGCGATCTCATCGGCGACGGCTGCGAAGATCGCAACCACTCGGGCACCGTCGACGCGCTCGACTTCGAGCTCGATCCGAAGAACGCCGACACCGACGGCGACGGCATCCCTGACGGCGTCGAAGACGCGAACAAGAACGGCCTCTTCGAGCCGGAGCGCCAAGAGACGAACGGCGCCGGCGCCGACACCGACGCCGACGGCTTTGCTGACGGCGCCGAAGATCGCAACCACGACGGCGCCTGGAACTGCCCGGAGAATCCGAGCGGCCCGCCGTGCGAGCTCAACCCACGAACGATCGACACCGACGGCGACGGCCTCACCGATCCGACCGAGCTGCGCAGCACGACGAGCACGCAGCTCTACCTGCCGGGCAACGCCACGCCGGACAGCAACTGTACGGCCGGCGGCAATCCGAACGGACGCTTCTTTGGCCAGGACGGCTTCCTCGGAAACGCCGTCGGCCCCGACGGGATGCCGAACACCACGGACGACATCCTCGCCGACGATCAGACGTGCCCGTGGCAGTCGGACAGCGACGGCGACGGCCTCACCGATGGCCTGGAGGATCACGACGGCAACGGCCGCGTGTCGTTCGGCGAGACGAACCCGCGCCTGCAAGACAGCGACGGCGACGGCCTGCCGGACGGCGTCGAGGACGCGAACAAGGACGGCCTCTATGATCCGATGAGCGAGACCGACGCCGTGCGCCTCGACACCGACGGCGACGGCCTCGCCGACGGCGTCGAAGACTCGGGCGGCTGCGCGGCCGGAGCCTGCCCTACGGTCACGCCCATCGCGACGTGCAACTGCGCGTTCTATCGAAACGGCGCCTTCGACAGCAACGAGACGAACGCGCGCGTTCCTGACACCGACGCCGACGGCCTGCGCGACGCGATCGAAGACCAAAACGGCGACGGCCTCTGCCAGAGGAACGTCCCGCGCGATCCGCCGCGCGCGTCCGACGAGACCTGCGGCTACGACAACGACTCGGACGACGACACGCTGCGCGACGGCGTCGAAGACGGAAACGGCGACGGTCTGCTCGATCCCGGCGAGACCGATCCGCGCCGCGCTGATCCGGACAACGACTGTCTCTCGGACAACTTCGAGGTCTTCGTCGGCACCGATCCCTTCCGCCCGGACAGCGACGGCGATGGCCTCGCCGACGGCCTGGAAGCATCGGAGAGCCCCGGCATCCGCTTCCGCTACGACGCTGTCGCGAAGGACTGCGTGCAGGTGATGTGCGCACAGAGCTACTTCAAGGCGGCGTGCCCGGATCCGAACAACGTCGACACCGATGGCGACGGCGTCGCCGACGGCTTCGAGTTCTTGGGCGGCCAAGCGATCGGCGAAGATCGCGACGGCAACGGCTGCATGGATCCCGGCGAGACCAACCCATGCGGCGTCCCCGACGGCCCGAACGATCCCTTCCCGCCGCCGGACGTGCCACAACCGCCGGCGATCGGCGGCATCGACACGACCTGCACGCTGCCGAACAACGTGGCGTGCTCGGCGTCCGAAGTGCCCGACCTGTACTCTTGTAGCTGCGCGGCCTCTGTTCCGAGTTGCGGCACAGGCGGCTCCTGCGCCGACGCCACGACGTGCACGGACTCGTCGCAGTGCAAGCAGGCCCGCGTGCGCGCGCAATCGCTCGTCTGCGCCAAGGGCAACCTGCGGCCGGTCGAGGTCATCAAATCTGTCGACAACGACTACTCCTTGGCGCTGCCGGCGTACCGCGACGCGCGCAAAGAAATTAGGCCCACCTTCGAGAACGCCACGATCGGCTTCGGCGGCCGGCCGATCGGCCACGTGTTCCAGAGCAAAGACGCCGAGTCGGCCACCTTGCCAGAGCCGATCCGCAGCGTCTTCGGATCGGTCTTACGCCTCGCAAACATTCAGATCGGCGGCGGCGCCGTCTGCGACACGGTCATCGACGATCCGCCGCTGCTCGACACGCTCTTGCCGCTGATCCCGAGCGGCGCGTGCGCGACGAGCTCCAACTTCGTGGTCCCGAACAGCGCGCAGCTGCCGAGCGATGTCGCCGAGCGCGCGTCGCAGCGTCTCTTCATCGTGCTCGGCAACGCCGGCTACGACGTCGCGCGCACCGCCGGCGGCAACTTCGACGCGCACGACGATCAAAGCGGCACCGGGCTGCCGACCGCGATCACCGTGCAGGGCGCGAGCGATCGCTACGTCATTCGCCGCGCGCCCGGTCAACCCGGAACGGTCGACGCCTACGAAGTGAGCCGCCTGGTCGCCGAGGCGCTGATCGGGGTCAATCCTTACCTCGGCGGCCTGTCGGCGCCGGCGAGCTTCTTTCACGGGCCGGTCGCCGACCTGCGCATCGAGTTCTTCCGCCGCCAAGTCTTCGGCCGCCGCCTGAACGCGATGCAGCAGTACGAGACCTTCCCGGTGGCGCAGTACGGCGCGGTCGTGGCGGTCGCCGCGCTCGACGCCGACTGCTCGGGCTTGAGCGGTGACGCGCGCATCTCGTGCAAGCTCTCGGTCGACAAGGCGCGCGTGCCGGTCGACGATCTGACGAACGGCTCGGCGCTCGCCCGCGCCGGCGCCACCGTGGGCTCCGGCTGCGAGCCCTTTGATCCGCAGAAGGCAAAGGCGGACTTCTTGCTCGTCGTCGATGACTCGGGCTCGATGCAGGACAACATCCTCGCGATCACCCGCGCCGTCAAAGACGTCTCGGTCAAGCTGCGCGCGAACGTCGCCAACCTCGATTGGCGCATCGCCCTCACCTCCAGCACGATGGGCATCGACGCGTCGTTGAACCCGACCGGCGCGGCGCTCTCTGCCCTGCCCGACACCTACGAGCCCTTCCACGCGAGCTATCCGCAAGGCACCGAAGCGGCGCTCGCGAGCGTCACGGGCAACACCGCGTACTTCCTCTACCAGCACTCGGCGTTCAACGCGGCCGGCATTCCGCAACGCTGCACCTACGGCGACACCTTCTCGGACACCGACCCGACCGTCTCGCCCTACTGCTGCAACATCGTCGAGCCGGACCCGCTCGAGTTCGCGAGGAAGTGCTGCTCGCTGCCGCAAGGCTCGGCGCAGCCGGCGCCGTATGCGTCCTTCTTCGCGCTCGGCGACGCCGACCTCGCCGCGATCAACGCCGTCGGCACCTACGAAGGCAACGACACACTGCGCTGCTTCGACTTTCCGCGCTACGGCCAGAACTCGCTGCCAGCCGCGTTCCTCACGCCTTACAGCCCATCGCCCGCCGAGACGACGCGCCACTTCAACGACTACTTGTGCGGCTCGCCGAACAACAACACGTACAGAAAGATCTGGGGCGCGCGCGGGCAGTTGTGGCCGCCGGGCTTCATCGGCCCCGACGCCAATCCGCGCCGCGACGGCGCCAACCTGCTGATCCGAAACGCCGACATGCTGGTCATGCAGATGAACCGGCCGTGCGCGTTCGGCGCGTTCACGCCACGCTCGGCGCAAGGCTCGGCGTACGAGCACGCGCTGCAAGCGTTGAAGCGCGCCGTGCAACGCGCGAGCGCCGGTGGTCGGACGACGGGCCCGCCCGACCCGAAGAAGCTGCGCAAAGACACCCCGCTCTTCTCGATCGTGCTCTCGGACGAAGAAGACTACGCGGTGAAGTTCCGCAATAACGGCACGCCGACCTCTGCCGATCGCGACTTGAATGCGCTACCGCAAGCGCGCTGCGTGAATAACGGCGACACCGGCTGCTCGATCGCCTACTGCCAGAACACGTGCTTCCCCGGGCTCGTCGACTTACCGAGCGGGCAGTTCAACTACCGCATCCCATCCGCGCGCGACTATGCGCCGGGCAGCGCGACGCCGAGCACCGGCAGTGACGCGGCCTACTGCACGACGCCGTTTGGCGGCACGGCGACGACGAACATCAAGACCACGCGCCGCCACGACGGCATGGCGCTCGCCGAGGCCGCCGAGAACGAAGACGTCGCCGGCCCGGCCAACGACATCTCGGGACCGAACTCGGTGACGCGCGACGTGTTGAATGAAAACAACGGCGCACCGCTGAGCTGCGCCGCAGCCTGCGGCACCGACTGCGGCGCGTGCATGCGCTTCCTGCGCGAGAAGCCGTACATCGACTTCTTCTCTGGCGCCTGCAACGCACCGGGCGGCGCCGCGCCGAACGCCAACGAGGGCCGCCGCTACGAGTCACCGGCGATCTCGCTGCCGGGCGGCGGGCAGATCGTGCTGCCGAACGGCGGCTTCTACGCGATCACACGCCGCGCGGGCTTCCAAGGCGGCACCGCCGGCTCGTGCGGCTCGCTGTTCCCGGGCGGCGACGGCTCCGGCTACCGCGACGTGGCGCTCGCGTCCGGCGGTCGTGTCGCAGACATCTGCCTCGCCAAGACGACGACCGGCTTCACCGACTTCCTCGACGAGATCATCGTCGAAGCGCAAGGCATCGGCTCGCCCTACCGCCTGAGCGGCAACCCGATCTCGGCGACCATCCGCGTCGGCGTGCTCAGCCGCACGGGCGCGCTGCGCATGCTGCCGCGCTCGAGCGTGTCCGGTTGGGACTACAACGCGACGAGCCGCTCGATCGCCTTCTTCACCCGCGGCTTGAACGGCTCGACGCCCGAAGCGCTCGCCGATCAAGCGAACCAAGTGACGGTGCAGAAGGACGTGAAGGTCTACGTCTCGTACCAAGTGTGGGATCGCCAGTGCGCCGACGAGTGCGCCGTCGGCGACGTGTGCGCGCTGTGTGCTTGCACGAACGGCTCGCCGCAGTGCTGCACGCCGCAGCCGACCTTCGAGTGTAAGCCGCCGATCGTGACGTGCAGCTGCGGCGCCTGTGAGCGCTGCGACGCGCTGACGAACTCGTGCAAGCCGACCGATCCGTGCGGCGGCTGCACCATGGGTCAAGTGTGCAACACCGTCCTTGGCCAGTGTCAGGGCGCGTGCCCCGCCGGCAGCATCCCGGTGAATATCCCGTGCGAAGGCGCGAGCTGCGGCAGCGTGTGCGTCAGCCAGACCGGCATCCCGAACACGAACGGCAGCGTGTGTGCCGTCGGTGTCCCCGGCGAGTGCTGCGGCACCGATACGAACTGCACGGCGAACAATCTCTGCGTGCTCGAAGCGTGCACGGGCGAGAGCTGCATCAGCCACGCGCTGTGTAAAGCACTCGATGCGAACGGCAACCCGACGCCGGACTTCTGCAGTCCGCTCTGCCCGACCGGCAGCGTCTGCGCGCCGAAGCCGTGCGCGGCGCAAAGCTGCCCGCCGATCTTCCACTGCGTGAGCGATTCGGCGCCGGGCCAGTGCATCGCCGGCGCCGAGTGCAACTGCGACGGCCCGTGTCCGGACTGCCAGCTCGGCCAGATTTGCCAGAACAACCAGTGCGTCGACCTGTGCACGAACAACGAGAGCGTGCTCGAGTGCTGCTCGCGCGCGAACATTCAATGTTGTCCCCAAGGCCAGCGCTTCAATCCGACGACGGTCGCGTGTGAAGTTGACATTGGCTGTAATCCGCCATGTCCGGCAGACTCCTTCTGTGACCCGTTGTCCGGACGCTGCATCCCGCGGGGTGGGTAGGTTGACGTAAGGTGAGGTGCGCGATGAAAACGATGACGGCGCAATCGATCCTCGGACGCTTGGGCGTCATTCTCGTCGTGGGCGCCTGCCTGCTCACGACGGCTTCTTGCCGAAAGCTCACTTCCGGCCGCTTCGGCGCCAATGGCGAAGTGCTCGACGGTCCTGGCGGCGCCAGCGGCGGCAACGGCCAAGGCGGCGGCAACGGCCTCGACGGCGGCCTCGACGCCAACGGCTGCCGGCGCACGACCTGCCTCGCCCAAGGCGCGAGCTGCGGCGTCATCGACGACGGCTGCGGCAGCACGATCGATTGCTCGGCGGCACCGGGCGGCAGCAAGTGCGGCGGCGGTACTGTCTGCGATGCGCTGAGCCACACGTGCATCGTGTGCATCCCGAAGACCTGCGAGAGCGAAGGCAAGACCTGCGGCAACATCTCCGACGGCTGCGGCGGCACGATCAACTGCACCGACACGGCGAGCGGCGGCATGGGCTGCGCCACCGGCACGACTTGCGGCGGCGGCGGCGTCCCGAACGTCTGCGGCTGCCGGCCGACGAACTGCCAAGAGCTTGGCGCCAGTTGCGGCACGGTCCCCGACGGCTGCGGCGCGATGCTCGACTGCACGATGGCCACTGGCGGCGGTTGCGCGCCCGGCCAAGAGTGCGACACCGCGACGAACCAATGCTTCTTCCCGAACTGCGTGCCGCTCACCTGCGCCGATCTCGGCGACCCCTGCGGCCCGGTGAGCGACGGCTGCGGGCGCACGATCAACTGCAGCAAGTGCCCAGCGGGAACGCTGTGCGACGCGCTGACCAACAGCTGCGTGCAGCACCCGGGCGACGGCGGTCCGAGCTACGGCCTGCCGAGCGCGGCGTGCGGCGAGCGCGTGTGCGGCAAGATGCAGGACGCGTGTGGCTACTCACACGACTGCGGCGCGCCGACGGCGTGCGGCGGCGCGACGGTTTGCAAAGACAATCAGTGCACGACATGCACGCCGATCACGACCTGCTTGCCGCGCCGCTGCGGTGACGTGCCGAACGGCTGCGGCAGCACCATCCAGTGCGGCAATCCGGCGCAAAGCCCGCCTTACGCCAACGTGTGCGAGCCCGGCGAAGTGTGCGATCAGCTGCGCAACCTGTGCGTCGATCCGCAGCCGACGACGTGCGTCGAGCAGGGCAAGAACTGCGGCTTCATCTCGGACGGCATCGGCAACATCATCCCTTGCGGCACGTGTACGGCTCCCGAGACTTGCGGCGGCGCCGGCACGCAAGGCGTGTGTGGCTTGAACGCCGCGAACCGCGCGTGCTTGGCGGCGCAGATCACTTGCGGCAACGCCGAGGACGCGTGCGGTAACAGCTTCCTCTGCGGCGGCTGTGACCTCGCCACGCAGACCTGCACCGGCGGCCAGTGCGTGCAGTGCCCGCCGAAGCTCACCTGCGCGAGCCCGGCGTACAACTTGAAGTGCGGCAGCGCGCTCACCGACGGCTGCAACGGCACCATCGATTGCTCGGCGAACTGCCCGAACGGATATCAGTGCAATACGACGAGCGGCGACTGCGAGGCGTGCGTCGATCCCTGTCTGGCCGACACGGGGGATTGTACGACCGCGGCGAGCTGCGGCGCGACCTCGAACAACTGCGGCACGAAGGTGCGCTGCAGCACGAGCTATAACTGCGGCAGCGACTGCACGGCCGCCCCGGGCTCGCCTGGATCGCTCACCTGCATCAACAACCAATGCTGCGTGCGCGACTCGCTCGCGACGACCTGCGGCAACGGCGCGCTGTGCGGCAACGTCACCGACAACTGTGGCTTCACCGTCGCATGCACTTGCCCCGGGACCGGCAACGTCGCTTGCACGACGAGCGGCTCGCCGCAGACCTGCGTGAGCTGTCCGAACCTCTGCACGGCGCAGAACCGAGAGTGCGGCGCGCCGACTGGCGTCACGCCTGATCCCGACTGTCCTGCCGCGAGCGCGTGCGGAACCTGCGGCGGCGGCGACGCATGCAACGCGGCTGGCGCGTGCTGCCATCAGTGCCCCTTCTATTACGGTCAGACCGCCGATCCCGACGCCGGGGGCCCGCTCGCCGCACAGCCACGTTGCGGCCGGCAGATCCCGCTCGACCCGGGCGGCGGCGGCCCGACTTGCCCCGACGGCAATTGCACGACGTGCCCAGGCGGCGACGCCTGCTTCTGCGACGTGACGACGTCGCCGCACACCTGCGCGGCCGCCGACAACGGCGAAGTCGGCTACTGCTTGAGCTGCGCCGAAGCGTGCACCGCGCATCGCAACGCGACCGCGCAGCCGGCGTTCTGCGGCGCGCTCGTGGCGTTTCCGGGCTGCACCTGCGGCTGCGACATTCTCCCAGCGCCGATCGACGACACCGACCAGTGCGTCTCCGGCACATGCTGCCATCAAGACGACGCAGCGACCACCTGCCAAGACAGCGGCCCGACCGAGCTCTGCGGCTCGGTCACCAACAACTGTGGTGTGGCGGTGAACTGCGCCTGCAACGCCGCCGAGCCGCCTGACAATTACTGCGCTGATATCCCGACCGTTCCCGATCAGTGCCTCGGCTGCTGCAGCCAATGCACGGCGCAAAACAGAGAGTGCGGCGTGCCTGCGAACGGCGTCGCCGGCCAAGCGACCTGCGCCGCCAACGTGTGCGCGAGCGGAACCTGCGGCGGCACGGCGTGCCCCGGCACCAGCGTCTGCGCCAACGGCACCTGCTGCGATACCTGCGGGAGCCGCTATCCGAATTCCGATCCCGATGCCGGCGGTCCCTTGCCGTCGTTGCAACGCTGCGGCGTCAGCCTGCCGCTCGATCCGGGCGATCCGGGCGGCGGCACCGGGCCGAACCCGGTCTGCGCCGACAACGATTGCACCTGCCCCGGCGGCAGCTACTGCGTCTGCGACTTCAGCACGAGCCCGCACACGTGCGCGATGCCCGGCGACGACAACGAAGTCGGCTGGTGCATGAACTGCGCGAACATCGTCGCGGCCTATCGCGCGTCGATCGGCAACCCGAACTACTGCGGCGTGGTGCCCGGCTACCCGTCGTGCAACGCCAACTGCGCCGCGGGCAACGCGTGCATCGGCAACACCTGCACGCCGTGCGCGACCGCGTGCGCAGGACGCGAGTGCAACTCGGTCGGGAACGGCTTTGGCTCTTGCAACTGCGGCACGTGCCCCGGTGGCGGCGTGTCCCAGTGCGTGAACGGCGCGTGCTGCGCGACCTGCAATTACTATTACAATGCGCTGCAGTGCGGAAATCCGGTGACGCGCGAAGTTGGGCAAACGTGCGCGAGCAACTGCGCCTACGCGGCGGCCGGCGTGACCTGCGGCGCGGCGAACCTCAACTGCACGAGCTGCCCCGGAGGCAACACGTGCAGCGGCGGCATCTGCCAGTGCATCCCAGAGGCGGTCGCCACGACCTGCCAAGGGAGCGGCGGCGCCAACACGATCTGCGAGACGCGCAACAACAACTGTGGGCAACCGGTGAACTGCGACTGCACCGGCGCGCCGGCGGACTGCACCGGCCCCGGCCCGAACGCGGGGCTCTGCTGCCAGAATGACGGCGTCCCCGAACCGAGCGGCGGCACACCAGATCGTTGCTGCCAGCCGAACACCTTGGCCACGGCGTGCGGCGGGTCGAACAGCGTCGGCGATCCGTGCGGTGGGGCACTGGCGTCTGACGGTTGCGGCGGCAACCACACTTGCCCGGCATGCACCGGCGGCGGACTCGTGTGTCGTACGTCTGATTTGACGTGCTGCTTGCCGCAGACCGCGCCCGGTGCGTGCGGCGGCTCAAACAGCGTCGGCGATCCGTGCGGCCCCACCGCGGTCAGCGACGGTTGCAACAGCACGGTCACCTGCGGTCCTTGCGTCGGCGGCACCCTCGTCTGCAACGGTGGCACCTGCTGCCAACCGGGTACCGTTGCGTCGCTCTGCGGCAATTCGGACAGCGCCGGTGATCCGTGCAACACGACGCCGAGCAACGGCTGCGGCGGCACGGTCAGCTGCGGCGACTGCAGCGCCGGACCGCCTGGGCTCGTGTGCAACGGTGGAACGTGCTGCAACTCGAACTGCGGCCCGAACGACTGCGGCGACAAGACGATCTGCGGCGTGGCGAGGTCTTGCGGTGCCTGCGGCGGCGGCCAGCAGTGTAACGCCGGCCTCTGTTGCGCGCCGCGCACCTGCGCAGTGAACTACCCAAACCGCTGCGGCTCGCTCACCGACAACTGCGGCGGCAACGTGAGCTGCAGTTGCTCGGGCCTGCGTTCGTGCTCGGCGACGAACTGCTTGTGCCCGGCGCCCGACGTTGGCGCCACCCACCCGGGCGTCGTCGCCGGCGGCTTCTGCACCGGGCTCTGCCAAGTGCAGAAGTGGATCGGCACCGACGGCTCGTCGGCGACGCTGCGCGATCTCGGCACCGGGGCGAGCCCGTCGCCGAACTATGTAGACGCGTGCAAGATCACTTGTAACGACTGCGGTGGCGGCGGCGGGTAGAAGAAGCTGGCGTATTTTTGCGGTGTTTCAACGGCGGTGTATGCTGGAGTGAAACTCGTGCACGCGTTCCTCGCCATCTTCCTGTTCGTCGGAGCCAAGTCGGCCACGAAGCCTGCGCCGGCGCCGAAGCCCGTCGAGGCCGCGAAGCCGGTCGAAGCGCCGAAAGTCGTCGCAGCGCCACCGCCGCCCGCGGACGGCAAGACGCGCCTCGTCCTCGCTGAGCTGCAGCTGCCGGCGAACGCCGCGAAGATGGAGGCGAGCGTGCGCGCCCTCATCGCCGACGCGATCAAAGAGAGCGCGTCGCTCGTCATGGTCGAAGCGCAAAAAGACGATACGAAGAACCCAAAGTGCATCGCGAGCGACGCGTGCATCGCCAAGATTGGCAGCCGCTCCGGCGCCGACTTCGCCATCGCCGCGGCGTTTCGCGCCGAGAAGAACCGCGGTGTGCTCGACTTTCGCTTGGTCGACGTGAAGACCGGCGCGGTGAAGGCGACGGCGTCGCGCGTCGTCACCAGCACGGCGACGCTCGCTGATGACGTGGTCATGGCCACGACGATGCTCGTGCGCGAGATGATGCCGGAGGCGGTCGGGCGCCTGGTGTTGAAGGCGAACGTCGACGACGCCGAGGTGTCGGTCGACGGCAAAGCGCGCGGCAAGACTCCGCTCGCGAAGCTCGAGCTCGCGTACGGAGAGCACGAGCTCGCCGTCGAGAAGCCGCAGTTTCAGCCGTTCAAAGACACCGTGTTCATCGACATCCAGCGCGACACGACGGTGAACCTGACGCTCGATCCGAACAAGGATTTCCTCGAAGCGTACAAAGCGAAGAACGGCATGCTGCGGGCGCTCGCGTGGACCGGCGTCGGCTTTGCGATCGCCGGCGCCGCCGGCACCTTCGCGCTGCGCATGGCCGCGAACAGCATCCACGACAATCTCAGCCGCGAGTTCGCGGCGCTCGACGCCCGCCAAGCACCGGTCGAAGACTACGCGCCGGTGAACGCCCGCGCGCGCACGATCACCTTGCTCGATGGTTTCACTTGGGGCGTGGCTGCGATCGGCGTCGCCGGCGTGGCGACGGCGATCGCGTGCTTCATCGTCGGCGAGAACCCGTCGAAGTTCGACAAGGCGAAGAAGAAGGGCGACAAGGAGGCGGTCGGATCGAAGGACGCCGAAGCGCCGACGTTCTCCGTATCGGCAGGGATCGGCAGCGTCAGCGTGCGCGGCGCGTTTTAGCTGTTCGCCGGTCCTGCTAGTCCGCCGTGTCGTGCCCGAGCTTCTTCGCACCCTCTTCGAACATCACCTCGATGCGCTTCTCGTCGACGGCAGTGACCACCCCGCGCCCGAACTTCGCGTGCGAGATGAGCGCGCCGCGATCGTACTTCGTGCTCAAGGCGTAGGGCACGAACGCATTCTCCGGCGCGTTGCCCACGCTGTCTTTCCAATTGAACTTCGGTTCGTCCTTCTTGCCCGTCGCGAAGAGCGGCGAGCGCGCGAGCTCACGGTTTGAAGGCGCACGTTTACTCGTCGCTTTGCTGCGTTTCATCGACATGCGAGCGTTCTCCCGGGTGGCGTGTTGGGGCTCTATGGGGCCAAAGGCGCGCTAGAGCAAGGATTCTGCGGCGATTTCGCGACCTAATTACACCACAACTAAGCACCCGAGAGCGTCCTTGTACGAAGACGCGCAACCAACATTTGTCCCTTTCGATAACGTTCCATATGGCGGGGATCGACGGCGCGCAGTTTACGCTTGGCTTCGCCTGGGATGGCTCGGGGACGCCGCGCCTCACCCAAGCCGGCGTCTCGCCGATCTTTTCGCCTCGCCCTGTGACCCTCGCGCCGACCCAAACACAGGTCATCGCACAAGACGTCTTCATCCTCGGCGGCAGCGCGGCCGGCGCCATCGCCATCGGAATGGCGAGGCGCGCAGCGCGTGACAACGGTCCGCTCATCACCCCGAAGGACTTCGCGCTCGACGGCATCATGGGGCTCGCCGGCGGCAGCTGCCTCGTGTCGACGCCGCTCGCCGAGTCGGCGTGCACCGCGTTTCTCACGACGATGCCGCTGCAGATCCTCAACTACAACATCGATCCCGGTTGGGACGCGCGTTACGGCGTCGCGACCACAGTGGCCTTTTCGCTCGTACGCTCAGAGCTCGGCGGCAACTGGATCCCGTACTCGGGCTATCGCCTCGGCGGCAACGGGGAGGCCGTGTACCGCCCGGCCGAGCTCGTCGCCAACGCCACCGCCGACGTGGGACAAGACGCCGCGTTCTTCGCGCTGAGCAACGGCGCCGCCGCGTTCCTTCAGGGCAAGCCGGTCGGAAAATTCTCGCTGATCGGCGCCGGCTACGGCGGCGCGTACTCGACGCTCGTCAACGTCGCGCTCGGCGCGCCGATCAAGCTGACGCCGCCGATGTTGAAGTCGAGCGCACCGCCCAAAGTCGTCGCCGAAGGGCCCGACGTTTCCGAGGTGGCGCGCTACACGACTTTCAGAAGCGGCGGCATTTGGGAGCTCGCCTCGCCGACCTCGAGCATCACGCTCGGCCGCAACGTCGCCCTCGCGAAGGGTCACATCTTCGGCGGCGGCGTGCCGAACCACGAGCTGCACCACCGCTTTCAGATCTCCGGCTCGCCTGACTCCGAAGGCCGCGCTGGCAACGGGCTGCTCGGGTTCTACGCCGACTACGGCGTCACCGCGCCGCTCGGCTACCGGAACATTCCGTCGGAAGAAGACGCGTTCCACTTCGGGCAGAACATGAGCGCCGCCGCCGCACCTCGCACGAACTACGGCAAGCTCGTCGCCGCGCCCTTCGCGCTCTCGTTGGCGTGGGCTCCGCTGACCTTGATGCCGCCGAAGTAACGCGAGATGGTGCGCGTCCCATGACGACTACGCTCGCGCGCCGGCATCGCGTCACGCCCTTCGACGACCTGCTCGTCGATCCCGAGATCGCGCGCGCGTTCGATCAGTTGCCCGAGACCGTCTCGTTGAACTCGTTGGGCTACGATCGCTGGGGCTTTCACCCGCAAGCGGCGCGCGTGTACTTTTCGCTCGCGCATCGCATCTACAAATACTTCCGGCCGAACATCGTCGGCATCGACAACATCCCCGAAGGCCGCGTGCTCATCGTGCCGAACCACTCGGGCCAGCTACCGATCGACGGGCTCATCGTCGCGGTCGCGTGCCTGCTCGAGTTGCATCCGCCGCGCATGGTGCGGGCGATGGCCGAGCGCTGGTTTCCGACGCTGCCGTGGGTGAACATCGCGTTTTCGCGCAGCGGCGTCGTCGTCGGCGACCCCATCAACTGCAAGAACCTGCTCGAAGCCGACAACGCGATCTTGGTCTTCCCCGAAGGCGCGCGCGGCTCCGGCAAGATCTTTCAGAAGCGGTATCAATTGCAGGACTTCGGCCGCGGCTTCATGCGCCTCGCGCTGCAGACGAACACGCCGATCGTCCCGGTGGGCGTGGTCGGAGGCGAGGAGTCGATCATCAGCATCGCGAACTTCAAGCCGCTGGCGAAGGCGCTCGGGTTTCCTTACGTGCCGGTGCCGGCGCTCTTGCCGCTGCTCGGGCCGCTCGCGTTCTTGCCGCTCCCGGTCCGCTTTCACGTGCGCTTCGGCAAGCCCATCCGCTTCGAGGGCAAGTTCGACGACGAGGACGACGTGATCCAAGAGAAGGTGAACGTCGTGACCGACGCGGTCGATGCGCTGACGAAAGAAGGCCGCGCCGAACGAAAGAGCTGGTTCAAGTGAAGGAGCGGATCATCATCACCGGCATCGCCGGCAGCCTCGCCCGCCTGTGCGCCGAAGAGCTGCACCGAGAAGGCCACGAGGTCATCGGCGTCGACTACCGCACCGCGCCGCCGGGATTACCCAAAGAGATCGTCATTCACCGCGCGAACTACAACAAGACGCGCATCGTCGACGTGTTCAGGAAGCACAGGCCGACCATGGTCTTGCACTTGGGGCGCGTCGGCAACTTGAAGGAGCACCCGAACAAGCGCTTCGATCTGAACGTCATCGGCAGCGCGAAGCTGATGGATCTGTCGAACGAGCTGAAGGTGAAGCGCTTCGTCGTGCTCTCCACCTTTCACATCTACGGCGCGCACCCGCACAACCACATCCCGATCCACGAGGAAGAGCCGCTGCGCGCCGGGCAGAACTTCGCGCAGCTCGCCGACGCTGTGCAGCTCGACAACCAAGCGAACACCTGGGTGTACCGCCATCGCAACGTCCGCACGGTGGTGTTGCGGCCGACGAACATCGTGGGGCCGGACATCAAGAACGCGATCGCGAGCTATTTGCGACAGTCCACCGTGTTTCACCTGCTCGGCTTCAACCCGATGTGGCAGTTCGTGCACCAGACCGACATGGTGCGGGCGATCATGCTCGCGGCCAAAGGCGAAGAGGTCGGCGTCTTCAACGTGGCCGGCACCGGCGAATTGCCGATCGTCGACGCCTTGGAGCTCACTCGACTCGGTGGCCAGCGCGTCGTCGCCGTGCCGTCGCCCTTGGCCTCGGCGTTTCTGCGGCTTTCGCGCACCTTCGGGCAGGCGTTTCCCACCTATCTCATCGACTTCTTCAAGTACGCCTGCGTGATCTCGGACGAGCGCTTCCGCAAGGCCTTCGGCTACGCGCCACAGGTCGACCTCGTCGAGACGGTCAGGTCCAACCAGGCGGCGGCGCGCGCGGCCTAGCAGGCTGTTGAAAAAGGTTAGCTCGCGGTCGCTTCAGGAACGATCGACGTGCTTTGTGGTTGCTAAGCCCTGACCTGCTTGGCCCTGACCCAATCCATGGCCCTGGCCTCCCACGCCGTGGCCGCGCACGCGACCCTGACCGTGTCCATGACCGCGCTGTGTTCGCATGAGTCGCGTCTGGTGTGAAAACAGGGGCTTGCGTCGAGCG
>JADLHZ010000068.1 GCA_020848545.1 Deltaproteobacteria bacterium
CAGCGCAGAGATCGACTTCGACGCGCGCATCTGTAGAGTGCTCGCATGCGCGGCAGCGACACGAAGCAAGCGACGATGTTGAGCCTGATCACCCCCGAGCACCGAGTGCCGAAAGAGCATCCGCTGCAAACGCAAGATTCGCCGCCATTCGGTCCGTCCCGGGCAAGCCATGTACCACTCCCGGTGTGCCACGTGCTACATGAGGGAGCGATGGACA
The DNA here is from genome assembly GCA_020848545.1 of Deltaproteobacteria bacterium. Classification (GTDB taxonomy): domain Bacteria; phylum Myxococcota; class JADLHZ01; order JADLHZ01; family JADLHZ01; genus JADLHZ01. The sequence goes on from JADLHZ010000068.1 coordinate 218, forward strand.
TGTCGCGCTATCTCGGTTGTGCGCTCGTTCTTGTTTGTACGCAGTCGGGCATCGCCGGCGCCACCAAGACCGTCGCCGAGAGGGCCGCTGAGTACGACGCAAGCGTGCTGATGACCGTCGTCGAGACCTATCCGGATCTCCCCATCGCCAACTCGTTCCGCAAGAAGAAAGGGCCGCCGAAGACGGTGGTCATCAAGCAGGGCGACACGGAGCTCGCCCGCGAGACGCTCGACCCAAGCGGCGTCGTCACCGCGACGACCGGCTCGATCCCGGACGGTCCCGTGCGCATGTACTACACGTCGATCCAGATGGCGCGCGAGCTGTTCTACAAGAACAACGTGCGGCACGGACCAGACAAATCGTTCGATCGGAACGGTAAGGTCATCGGCGAAGCCACCTGGTCGAACGGCAAGCCTGTCGGGATGCGCCGTCAATTCGAGGTCGACACCGGGCGCTTGCTCCGCGAAGAGCTCTGGAAGGACGGCGAGCTCACCGAGCTCAAGACCTTCTGGGTGGATGCTGGCGGCAAGCAGCGCAGCGAGGAGTCGTTCGCAGGGGGCAAGGCGAAATCGAAGCGCTACTTCGACCTCGACGGACGCCCCATCTCGGAGAAGGCGTGGGCCGTGCTCGACGACCCAGAAATCGCGAAAAAGAGCGGTCCCGTCGTGCACCAGGACGGGAGCGGCAACGGCGAACGCTGCATGCGCGACGAGCAGTGCCGCTCAGGCCGCTGCGTGCAAGACGGACAGCCGTATTGCGGGGCGAAGAAGGGCTTTCGCATGGATCTCGGCCCCGGCCAGCACTGTGCCCGCCACTCGTGGTGTGCGTCAGGCGTCTGCGAGCAATCGTCGCGTTGCCGTTGATCGCGCCCGCGGTGGCGCTCGGCGATCGCGGCCTAGGTTGTTGAAAAAGGGTAGCGACGGGCCGTCCGGGATGAAGAGTGATCGAACCGCTTTGTAGTTTTCCCTTGCCCTGACCCAGGCCCTGGCCCTGACCTCCCATGCCCTGGCCGCGCACGCGACCTCGACCGTGACCATGACCGCGCGGTTGGCATGAGGGCGTGTCTGGTGTGAAAACAAAGGCTTGCGTCGAGCGGCGATCGTTCGGTTTGGATTGCCGCAGCAGGTGTGGAAGGCGCGGGCGAATGGAAACACCTCACCTGCCGCATCACCGCCTGATTGCGTTTTCAGTCGCGAACGCCTGTATGGTGTCCGGTGCTCGCGTCGATGCCGAACGCGGGGCCGCCGCTCGCGGCTTTTCCGGCGAGATGGGCACAGGGCCGCTGCGCGCGCTCGGACCGACGTCGCGCGACGCTGCGGCAGCGACGTTGCCGACCATCGTGTTGCGGTTCTCGACGATGCCGGACTTACCGACCCTCGGCGCCTGCGGATCGACGAGCGCGGGCTTCGCCGCTTCGGTGGGCGCCTTCGGGGCTTCGTGCGCCTGCTGCGCCTCGGCCGCCTTGTGCAGCTCGTCAGCCGTCTTCCTCATCAACTGCGAAACCGAGAGTTGTTTCAACGTCGTCATGCGCTCGGTTATCGCGATCCACCAGGCGAAGACGTGTGACACGCGGCACCGGTCGCTGCGAATCCAACAGACCGACAAATGACCAACAGTCGTTATTTCGTTGACAACCTTCCGTCGAATGGAGTCTACGCCCGCCGCCCTCCGGAAGGGCGATGCAGTGAGACCCTTTGAGCTTGCGAAGCGGGACCGGGCCCGCCCGAGAAAGAGCAGCATGCGATCCTCTCTCGCTTTTATTTTTCTGATCCTGCTGAGCCACTGCACCGTCCCCGTCGTCAATCCTGGCGGCATCCTCGGCGGCGGAACGGCCGGCGTCGGCGGCCAGAGCGGCAACAGCGCCGGCGCGACGCCGCAGAACCAAGCGGTCTGCGACGCAGCGAACATCTGCGACGGAAAGTGCGTCGACACGCAGAACGATCCGCAAAACTGTGGCACCTGCGGCACCGTGTGCGACGCGAGCGAGTCGTGCACCGGCGGCGCCTGCGAGAAGCTCGGCTGCGGCCGCGGCATCAGCCAGTGCACGAACAAGTGCGTCGACTTGCAGAACGATCCCGCCAACTGCGGCAAGTGCGGCAAGGCGTGCCAAGCGATCGAAGTGTGCAGCAAGGGTAAGTGCGGCTCGAGCTGCGGCAACGGCGTCAGCCAGTGCGGCAACGTGTGCGTCGACATGCAGAACGACGCGACGAACTGCGGCGGCTGCGGCATCGCGTGTAAAGAAGGCGAAGTCTGCACGAAGGGCGCCTGCACGCTGACCTGCGGCACCGGCACCACGAAGTGCGGCAGCGCCTGCGTCGACGTGAACAACGATCCGTCGAACTGCAGCCAGTGCGGCAAGAAGTGCGGCGCCAGCGAAGTCTGCACCGAAGGCGCGTGCGGCTCGAGCTGCGGCTCCGGCACCGAAGACTGCAGCGGCGTCTGCGTCGACACCAGCAGCGACACCGACAACTGCGGCGCCTGCGGCACGGCGTGCACGGCCGGCGAGATCTGCCAGTGGGGCGAATGCCAGATGGTCTGCGGCGGCAACACCGTCAAGTGCGGCGACAAGTGCGTCGACCCGGTGAACGACGGCCAGAACTGCGGCGGCTGCGGCCAAGTCTGCGACAACGGCAAGATCTGCATCAACGGCGGCTGCTCGGCGCTGCAATGCGCCCCGGGCAACACCTGGTGCGCGCTCGGCTGCGTGAACCTGAAGACCTCGAACGGCAACTGCGGCGCCTGCGGCAACGTCTGCCCGGCGAACAACGTGTGCAAGAACGGCGCATGCACCTTCTGCGACAGCGCAACGACCGACTGCGACGGCGACGGCTGGAAGGTCTCCGAAGGCGATTGCTGCGATCGCGCCGGCACCTGCGGCGCCGAGCCGGAGAAGGTGAACCCGGGCGCGATCGAGGTCGTCGGCAACGGCGCCGACGACAACTGCAACGGCCAAACCGACCTCTTCGACACCCAAGACACCATCGCCTGCGACTCCGGGCTCACGTCGAACAGCGTGGCCGCGACGGACTACGCAAAGGCGATCGGGATTTGTCGTTCGACGACGCTGAATCCGGCGGCGAAGAAGGACAAGACCTGGGGCCTCCTCGACGCCAAGATCGTGCGCGCCGACGGCTCCGCGATCTCCGGCACGACGAGCACGCAGCTGGCGATCCGGCCGGGCTTCGGCACCAGCATCGCGCCGCTCGAAGGCAGCTCGCTCGCGGTCTTGTCGAGCGGCGTCGCGGCGGACAGCAACGACACGGCGCCGGGCCCGAACGGCGGCGCCCCCGGCGGTGCCAACGTCGACAACCGCTACGCCAACCAGCTGAACATCGAGACCTGCACGAGCCCGCTGTGCATCAAGGACTGGTTCAACGCCGCGAACCCGCCGCTGAAGGCCGCCAAGGCGCTGCCGGTCGCGCCGAACTGCGGCAGCGGCACCGCCGGCTATCCGTCGTGGGCGAACGACTCGGTGATGCTCGTCTTGACGCTGCGCGCGCCGACCAACGCGCGCGCGTTCAGCTTCAACTCGTTCTTCTTCTCGTCGGAGTACCCTGAGTACGTCTGCAGCGAGTTCAACGATCAATACGTGGCGCTCGTCGACACGCCGTCGGGGACGCCGTCGCCGATCCCGAACCCTGTCGACAAGAACCTGATGACCTACACCTCGGCCGGCAAGAAGTGGCCGATCGGCATCAACGTCGCCGGCGGCACCGACCTCTTCGCCGTCTGCCGCCCGCGCGCAGGCACCTCCGACCAGTGCTGGAACACCTCGGTGAGCCCGCAATCGTGCCAGCTCGGGCAGAACCTGCTCGCCGGCACCGGCTTCGAAAAGCCGACCGCGGATCCGTGCAACATCGGCGGCGCGACGTTCTGGCTGACGACCGCCGGCAACGTCATCCCCGGTGAGATCGTCCAAGTGCGCATCGTCATCTGGGACGTCGGCGACGACCAGTACGACTCGGCCGCGCTCATCGACGGCTTCCAATGGCTGTCGAACGCGACCCTCCCTGGCACGAACTGATTTTGCTGACGCACACGGAGAACTGAGCCGATGAAAACGACGATCCAAACCCTCTCGATGCTTTGCTTGCTCGGCCTCGCGAGCGCCTGCCAAGTCCCCTCTGTCAACCCCGGCGCCTTCGGCCTCACCGGCGGCACCGGCACCGGCCAAAGCCCGGCCGCCACCGATCCGAACGCGTTCTACTGCGACGAAGCCAACGTCTGCGACGGCAAGTGCGTCGACAAGAAGGTCGATCCCGCGAACTGCGGCGCCTGCGGCACCGCGTGCGACGACGGTGAGCAGTGCAAGCGCGGCAAGTGCGTGGCGCAAGGCTGCGCGCGCGGCGTCACCCAGTGCGGCACGGCGTGCGTCGACTTGCAGAACGATCCCGGCAACTGCGGCGCGTGCGGCATGGCCTGCGGCGCCGGCCAAGTGTGCAGCAAGGCGGCGTGCGGCGCGAGCTGCGGCGCCGGCTCGACGAAGTGCGGCAACAAGTGTGTGGACCCGTTGAACGATCCGACGAACTGCGGCGGCTGCGGCACGGCGTGCGCGGCCGACCAAGTCTGCGTGCAGGGCGTCTGCGCCGTGAGCTGCGGCACCGGCAGCCTCGAGTGCAACAGCATGTGCGTCGACTACGAGAACGATCCGGACAACTGCGGCGAGTGCGACTACAACTGCTGGTCGGAAGAAGTCTGCGTGAAGGGTGAGTGCCAAACGTCTTGCGGTCCTGGCACCGACCTCTGCGGCTCGTCGTACTGGTGCGTCGACAAGCAGAACGATCCGGCAAACTGCGGCGACTGCGACCTCGCGTGTGAGCCGGGCCAAATCTGTCAAGCCGGCAACTGCCAGACCGTCTGCGGCGGCGGCACCGTCAAGTGCGGTGGCAAGTGCGTGGACAAGACCACCGACACCTCGAACTGCGGCGCCTGCGGCACCGTTTGCCCGAGCGGCCAACGCTGCACGGCTGGCACGTGCACGACGCTGCAATGCCCGACGGGTCAAGACTGGTGCGCGAGCGGCTGCGTCGACTTCAAGCGCGACATCAACAACTGCGGCGTCTGCGGCAAGACCTGCGCGGCCGGCCAGATCTGCAACAACGGTGCGTGCGCCGCGTGCGACAGCGCCGTCTCGGACTGCGACGGCGACGGCTGGAAGGTTTCCGAAGGCGACTGCTGCGACAAGGCCGGCACCTGCGGCTCCGAGCCGCACAAGGTGAATCCGGGCGCGATCGAAGTCGTCGGCAACGGCGTCGACGACAACTGTAACGGCAAGACCGACCTCTTCGACGCCGTCGACACGATCGCGTGCGACACCGGCCTCGCGTCGAACTCGACGAACGCGTTCGACTTCGCCAAAGCGATGGGCATCTGCCGCACGACGACGCTGAATCCGGCCAAGCCGCAGAAGACCTGGGGCCTCATCGACGCGAAGATCCTGCGCGCCGACGGCACGCCGATCGGCGGCACCGGAACGACCGGCACGACCGGTACCACTGGAACCACTGGCACGACCGGCGCCACCGGTCCGTCCGCGGGCCTCGCGCAAGCGTCGATCCGAACGGCGTTCGGCGCCAAGGTGAAGCCGCTCGACGGCGCCGCGCTCGTCGTCCTCTCGAGCGGTCTCGCCGCCGACGCGACGCAGACCGGCCCCGGCCCGAACGAGGGCGCACCCGGCGGTGACAACGTCTCGGAAGACCTCGGCAGCGACGTGAACATCAGCACGTGTACGAACACGCTCTGCATCAAGGACTGGTTCAACTCGACGAACCCGCCGCTGAAGGCGTCGCAAGCGTTGCCGGTCGCGCCGGGCTGCGGCAGCGGCACCGACGGCTCGCCGCAAAACGCGAACGACTCGATCATGCTCGTGCTGACGCTGCGCGCGCCGACGAACGCGAAGGCCTTCAGCTTCAACTCGTTCTTCTTCTCGGCCGAGTACCCGGAGTTCGTGTGCTCGTCGTACAACGATCAGTACATCACGCTCGTCGACACGCCGGCGGGAACGCCGTCGCCGATCGCGAACCCGATCGACAAGAACCTCATGACCTACAGCTCGGCCGGCCAGAAGTGGCCGATCGGCATCAACGTCGCCGGCGGCACCGACCTCTTCTCGGTGTGCCGTCCGAACGGCGGCGCCACGGACTCCTGCTGGAACGACGAGGTCAGCCCGCAATCGTGCCAGCTCGGCCAAGATCTCTTGGGCGGCACCGGCTACGAAGAGTCGAGCGGCGGCTGCAACGTCGGCGGCGGCACCTTCTGGCTGACGACGGCCGGCAACGTGATCCCCGGCGAGATCGTGCAGATCCGCATCGTCATCTGGGACGTCGGCGACAACGCGTTCGACTCGGCCGCGCTCATTGACGGCTTTCAATGGCTTTCGAACGCGACCCTTCCCGGCACGAACTAAAAGCCGTAGAGACGCCGCACTCTATGGGCTACCCCTCGCCGTTCCACGAGCGCATGGTCGCGCTCAACGAAACTTGGAAATACAAAGACTGGGCCGGCATCGTCTCGCCGTGCCGCTTCATCGAGAACCACGTCTACGAGTACACCGCGTTCCGGCAGGCGACGGGCCTCTTGGACGTCAGCCCGCTCTATAAGTACGAGATCACCGGCAAGGACGCAGGCGCCTTCATCAGCTACGTGACGTCGCGCGACGTGACGAAGATGAAGCCCGGCCGCGTGACCTACCTCTGCTGGTGCGACGATCACGGCAAGGTCATCGACGACGGTACAGTCACGCGCCTCGACGAGCAGACCTTCCGCATGACCGCAGCGGATCCGCAGTACGCGTGGCTCCTCGGGTACTCGTCCGGCTTCGACCTGAAGATCGACGACATCTCGCGTACGATGGCGGCGCTCGCGTTGCAGGGCCCGACGTCGCGCGACGTTCTAAAATCGTGCTCCGACCTCGGTGAGCTGAAGTTCTTCGGCAGCGTCGCCGCGAAGCTCGCGGGGAAGAAGGTGCGGATCAGCCGCACGGGCTACACCGGCGATCTCGGCTACGAAGTCTGGTGCGATTGGAACGACGGCGTCGCCGTGTGGGACGCGTGCATGCAAGCGGGCAAAGCCTACGGCATCGTCGCGGCGGGCCTCGACGCGCTCGACATGGCACGCATCGAAGCCGGCTTCATCTTGCTCGGCGTCGATTATTTTTCGGCGCTGCACGTGACGGTGCCAGAGAAGAAATCGTCGCCGTACGAGATCGGCCTCGACGGCACCGTGGAGCTCGATCGCGATCCCTTCGTGGGTCAGAAGGCGCTGCGCGCGGCCCGCGAGAAAGGCAGCGAGCGCGCGTTGGTGGGCCTCGAGCTCGACTGGCCGGAGCTCGAAGCGATGTACTCCGAGCACGACATGGCGCCGGCGCTGTCGTCGATGGCGAGCCGCGAGTCGTTGCCGATCTACTTGGACGGCGGGCAAGTCGGACGCGTGTCGTCGTCGAGCTGGTCGCCCACGCTGAAGAAGTACTTGGCGATCGGCAGCGTGCGGCGCGAATTGTCTGCGGTCGGGACGGTGCTCGAAGTCGAGCACACCGTGATGTTCGAACGCCGCACCGTGCACGCGCGCGTCGTCGAACGGCCGTTCTTCGATCCGGAACGAAAGCGCAAACCATGAAGACCTATGACGCGATCGTGATCGGCGGCGGCCACAACGGGCTCACGACCGCCGCGTACCTGGCGAAGGCCGGCAAGAGCGTGCTGCTCCTGGAGCGCCGGCACGTGCTCGGCGGCGCCGCCGTCAGCGAAGAGATCTTCCCGGGCTACACCTTCTCGGCGTGCTCGTACGTTGTTTCATTATTGCGCCCGAACGTCATCAGAGAGCTCGAGCTGCCGCGCTTCGGCCTGCAGATCCTCCCGCTCGAGACCACCTTCAACCCGCTGCTCGACGGCCGCTACCTGCTCCGCGGCAAGGATCCCGAGACGACGTATCGTTCCTTGGCGAAGTTCTCGAAGAAGGACGCCGAGACGGCGCCCTTGTTCTCGCAAGCGATGGCCGAGCTGTCGCGCATGGTGAAGCCGATCATCGACGGCCCGGCGCCCGACCCGGCCTCGTTCAAGCCGAAGGATCTGTTCTCGCTCCTGCGCCTCGGCCGCATCTTCAAAGACGCCGGCGAAGACTTCGTCGCCGCGCAGGTGAAGATGATGACGATGAGCGCCGTCGACTTTCTCTCCGAGTGGTTCGAGGCGGAGCAGCTCATCTCGCCGATGAGCGCGAGCGGCATCATCGGAACGTTCTTGGGCGTGCGCTCGCCCGGCACCGCGTACGTCTTGCTCCACCATTATATGGGCGAGATCGACGGGTCGTTTCGCGCGTGGGGTCTGCCGAAGGGCGGCACCGGCGCGATCTCGATGGCCATCGCGAAGTCGGCGCAGCACTTTGGCGCCGAGATCCGCACGAACGCCGGCGTTTCAAAGGTGCTGCTCGAAGGCGACAAGGCCGTCGGCGTGGTCTTGGAGAACGGCGACGAGCTGCGCGCGAAGACGGTGATCTCCGGCTGCGATCCGCGGCGCACGTTCTTGGGCTTCGTCGGCGAGAAGTCGTTGGACGGCGACTTCGTCAAGCAGATCAAGCGGTATAAAATGCGCGGCTCGTCGGGCAAAGTGAACCTGGCGCTGGATCGGCTGCCGTCGTTCAAGTCGCTGCCTGGCGATGGGCCGCACTTGAAGGGCGACATCACCTTCGCGCCGTCGATCGACTTCTTGGAGAAGGCCTACGACGACGCCAAGTACGGCGCGTTCTCGCGGCGGCCGTTCATGAACATCGTCTTTCCGTCGGTGACCGATCCGAGCGTGGCGCCGGCTGGCAAGCACGTCATGTCGATCTTCGTGCAGTACGCGCCGTATCATTTGAAAGAAGGCCCGGAGGCGTGGCCGTCGCAGAAGGAAGCGTTCGGCGACGCCGTCTGCAACATGGTGGAAGAGCTGGCGCCGGGCTTCAAGAGCTCCATCCTGCACCGGCACATCCTGACGCCGTGGGATCTCGAAAAAGAGTACGGCCTCACCGAAGGAAATATTTTCCACGGTGAGCTGTCGATCGAGCAGCTCGCGTTCTTCCGTCCTGCGTCGGGCTTCGCGCGCTATCGGACACCGATCAGGAACCTGTGGCTCTGCGGCTCCGGCGCGCATCCCGGCGGCGGCGTGATGGCCGGGCCGGGCTGGCTCTGCGCCAAGACCATGCTCGAGGAGGGCGCCGTATGAGCGAGGTGATCATCATCGGCGCCGGCGTCAACGGGCTAGCGTGCGCCGTCGAGCTCGCGCGCGCAGGGAAGAAGGTGACCGTGGTCGAGCAACGCGCGGAAGTCGGCGGGTTGTCGGCGGCGCGGCGCTTCAGCGGCTTTTCCGTGCCCGGCATCCGTCACGACACGAACGAGATCCGGCCTGCGTTGATCGATGCGCTGCAGCTCGCGGCGCACGGCTTGAAGCTCGCCGGGCACACGCCGATCTATGCCGCCGGCCCCGACGGTGGGCTCGTGCTGCATCACGAGAGCGACGACGCCGCCGCCGAGATCGCCAAGCGCTCGGCGAAGGACGCCGAAGCCTACGCCGCGTTTCGCCGCTTCACCTTGCGCCTGCGCCCGGTCGTCGACGCGCTGCTCGCCAAGGCCGCGCCGCCCTTGTTGCCGAACGATCTCGGCGACGCGTACGACATGGGCCGCCTCGGCTTGAAATTGCGCGGGCTCGGGCGCGACGACATGCTCGAGCTCTTGCGCGTGGCGCCGATGTGCGTCGCCGATTGGCTGCGCGAGATGTTCGAGACCGAGATCCTCTCGGCGACGCTCGCGTTCCCTGCGGTGGCTGGCGACTTCGTCGGTCCGTGGTCGGCGGGAACGTCGGCGACGTTGATCCTGCAGCAAGCGCTCGCGGTGCCGGGCGTCGTCGGCGGACCTGCGGCGGTCGTCGATGCGCTGTCGAAAGCGCTCGCGTCACTCGGCGGCACGGTGCGAACGAGCGCGAAGGTCGCGAAGGTGAGCCTGACGAACGAAGCTGTCAGCGGCGTCGTGCTCGCGAGCGGCGAGACGTTGAAGGCCGACGCCGTCGTCGCGTGCTGTGCGCCGCGGACTGCCCTGCTCGATCTCCTGCCGCGCGGCGCGCTCGGCCTCGCTGATCGACAAGCGGCGCAGAACATTCGCGCGCGCGGCTCCGTCGCCAAGGTGCACCTCGGGCTGAAGGCGGCGCCGAAGTGGAGCGGCAGGAGCGAGCGCTTCGCGCGCGTGCGCATCGGCGCGCACTTGGATGATCTCGAGCGCGCGTTCGACGCGGTGAAGTACCGTGAAGTCGCCGAGAAGCCGGCGCTCGACGTGGCGTTGTTCGACGATGGCGCCAAGGTCGCGGTGAGCGTGATCGCGTTCGGCGTGCCGTACGAGGCCGAGGATCGCAAGCTCGTCGAGGCACGCGTGCTCGAACAGTTGGAAGCCCACGCGCCCGGCGTGAAGGCGTCGGTCGAGGCGAGCGAAGTGCTTTTGCCGCGCGACTTGGAAGCCGAGTACGGCTCCCGGTCCGTGCACCACGTCGAGCGCGCGCTGGATCAAATGCTGTTCATGCGTCCGGCGCGACCGTTTGCACGCGCGACGACGCCGGTGCGCGGGTTGCTGCTCGGTTCGAGCGGCTGTCATCCGGGCCCCGGTGTCACGTTGGCGCCGGGTGTGATCGCGGCGCGGGCGCTGCTCTCGTCCTGAGCGTCTGGCGCGACACCGCGCGCGCCTCGTTGAGCGACACTTGTCGGTAGGTCACCGAGGTCCGGCGGCTCAGCGCACCGACAGCTCTCGCGCGCCGACACTCTCTGCGTGAAAGCGCGACTCCTAGGCGTCCTGACGATCTCGCTCGGCCTCTACACGCCCGCTTGCCAACGCGTGCAGCGCGCTCCGCCAACGCGCGAGGCGCTCGCGACGGTGGCGGATCCGGCCGAGTGGGGCGCGATCTTCGCCCCGCAATACGCAAGCTACGCGCAGCCGGACCTCGCGGTGCCCCGCGAACGACTCGATGAGGATCCCCGCCTCGCGCTGCTCTACGCGGGGAGCGCCTATGAGCGATCGTTGAAGAGCACGCGCGACCACGCGCACGCGCTCGAGGACGTCAAGGCGACGGCGCGGCTGACCCCGTCGACCAAAGCGATGTGCCTCACCTGCAAGAGCGCGAGCTACCGTGGAATCGTCGGCGCGCCGCCGGACGACGCCGAGGCCGAGGCCGAATTCTCCGCGCGCCTCTTCAGCGACGTTGTGGCCGAGGCCGACGCGCCGGTCGCCTGTCTCGACTGCCATGATCCACTCGCGATGGACACCGAGCGCAAGCTGCGCGTCTCTCGGCCCGCCTTTCTGCGCGCGACGCCCGGCGCGGTTTCGGCGCCACAGGGCGCGCTGCGATCCTACGTGTGCGGGCAATGCCACTCCGAGTACTACGCGCGGCCGGTCGTGCTCGCCGATGGACGCGAAGGGAGCATCGTCGAGCACCCGACGGCGCGCGGCGCCCGCATCGAAGATATCATCGCCTTCTACGACGCCATCGCGCACAGCGACTTCATTCATCCGGTGTCCGGCGCGCCACTTCTGAAGCTGCAACACCCCCAATACGAGCTCTGGTCGCAAGGACCGCACGGCGCTTCGCAGGTTTCGTGCACGCACTGCCACATGCCCTCGACCGACGCGGGTCACAGCCACAGCGTCGCCGCTGCGACTGCAAAAATCGAGACGACCTGCGGGAGCTGCCACAAGAAACGTGACGCAAAGACCGCCCGCGCAGACATCTCCGCCATTCAAGCCGGGATCGACGCGCGCCTCTCATCGGTCGCCGACCAGCTCGTCGAGGCCCACGCCCAGACCGGCGCGCTGCGCGCCCGACGCGGCGACGCGGCCGCGCTCGACGCGCAGCGCGTGCTCCGCGCCGCGCAAGCCCGGTGGGACTTCATCGCCTCCGAGAACAGCCGCGGCTTTCACGCGCCAGCGGAGTCGACGCGCATCCTCGACGACGCGGCGCGCTTGCTCTCCGAGCTCTTGCTCTCGCTCGCCCATGAAGGAGGTTCCCCATGAGACAACGTTTCGACTGCATCGTCATCGGCTCAGGCTACGGTGGTACCATCAGCGCCGCGCGGCTCGCCGAAGGCGGCATGCGGGTCGCGCTGCTCGAGCGCGGCGCCAAAAAGACCAGCAGTCAGCTGCGCCAATCGGACGCGCCGAGCGATCTCGTGGACATCATAGACGTCGTCGTGTCGTCGGAGAACGTCGGCTACCGGACGGGCACGCTCCTCGGCGGCGCGTCGATCAACATGGACGGCGCCTTCTACCGCGTCCCCTCGTTCGCGTTCGAGCACAGGGACGCGAGCGGCCGTCGCAAGTGGCCCGAGCCGTACACGCGCGCGTTGCTCGATCCGTACTATCGCCGTGTCGAGAAGATGCTTTCGATCCGTCAGCGCACCTGGAACGAGGTGCCCAAGGGCGGGGGGCTGTTCGCGCAGATGCTCGCCGCGGCCGGCGCCAGCGTCGACCTCACGCCGATGAACTACACCGACTGCAAGCAGTGCGGCTTCTGCGCGCAAGGCTGCATCTTCAACAAGAAGATTACCCTGCTGCACAGCTACATCCCGTTCGCCGAAGGCCTGCCTGGCTCGCCGCTCACGATCCTCACGGGGTTCGACGCCCGCCGCATCGGCAAGGAGGGAACGGACTACGTGGTCTACGGGCAGCAAGACGGCGCACCTGTCGAGCTACAAAGCGAGCGGGTCGTCGTCGCGGGCGGCGGCCTCCACACTCCGGCGTTGCTCCTGCGATCGGCGGCGGAGCTCACCGGCATGAGCGACCACGTGGGGCGCCACTTCAACTTCAACGGGGACCACAGCTACGTCGGGATCTTGCCCGAGGGCTTCCCCGGCATCGACAGCTACGACTGCTACAAGGGCATGGAGAACGGCGGGGTCATGTCGTTCGAGTGGATCGAGTCGGACGGCTTCACCTTGCATCCCGGGGCCGGCATCGAGGCCTCGATCTTCGCCTCGAACTTCGCCGATGCGGCGAGCACTACGCTGCCGAAGAGAGAGTTCGGGCTCGCGTACAAACGCTGGGCGCAAAGCGTCTATCCGCATCGCATCATCGCCTTGGAGCTGATGGGCTTCGCCGAGTCGTTTCAACGCGTCGTGCTCGGCAAGGGCGGTAAGCCGGACGTCGTCAGCGACGGGTCGCGCGCCGCGTTCGACGCCTGGCTCGTGCGCAGCGACGCGATCATTCGCGGCGTCGCAGCCAAGAGCAACATCACCATCGTCGAGCCTTACCCGCGCGCCAGTGCCGGGATGGCGGCGGCGCATCTGATGTCTGCTTGCCGGATGGCCGAGAGCAAAGAACAGGGCGTCGTCGACGCGAGCTTTCGCGTGTTCGGCGAGGAGAATCTGTACGTGTGCGACGCGAGCGTCATCCCTGCGGCGATCGCGGTGAACCCGGCGCACACGATCGCGGCGTTCGCCGAGCGCTGCGCCGAAGTGATCTTGGAAACCATCGACGAGTGAAAGGGAGAGACATGAGCCACACGAAGAAGACGAAGGACCAGGTGCGCCGGGCGCTGACTCGGCGAGAGTTCCTCGAGCTCGGCGCGGCGCTCAGCGCCTTTCTCGCCGGCTGCTCGAAGCCCGCGCAGCGGACGACGGCGCCGAGCGAGAGCGCGGCGTTGCCGACGCTCGCCGGCGCGCCAGACACGCACGAGGGGCAAACGATAGCGGCGTTCGTCGACACGATCGTCCCCGGCAAGCATCGTGACCCTGATGGCTCGGTCGGCGCCCTCGACGTCGGCGCGGGCGCGGTGTTCTTCGACCCGCGGCTGCCGGCCAAGGACCTCGTGCCGCTCATCGTGCTGGCGCTCGATTCCTTCGCGCAGGAGAGCGCCCGCCGCGATTTCATCGAGCTGAAGCCGGCCAAGCGCGAAGAAGTGCTGGCCGAGGCGCTCGAGAAGATCCCTCAGCTCGGCCTCGCGGTTCAGCTCGCGAAGCTGGCCTACTACTCCTCCAAGGACGGCGGCGAGCTCTTGGGTTACCCGGGCGCCAACTGGGGCTACGTCGACGACGACAACCTGAGCTTCAACCGCGAGATGGCGCCGCCGCATCCGAAAGTCCTTCGCGGTGGTGAGGACGCCGGACACTACGAATGAGCGGCGAGGTGAACGACGCGAGGCTCGACTATCGCCTGTTCACCGTCACGCATCACGATTTTGCGCCGGTGGGCGGGTTGCTCACGTTCTCGCCGGCGACTCGCGCAATTGTGCATCGATCGTGCAAGTGTGGGCCGCGTCACGAATGTCCCATTCTCCGCCGGTGTATCGACAGTGCACATCATGAAACTCTTCGCCTCGTTCGTTCTCGTCCTCGCTTGCTGCCAACCCGCCGCCGACGCGCCGCAGGGGTTCCTCGACTCACCGCTCGCCGACGAGCTGCGCGCGCTGCCCGTGGTGAAGGTCTTCGCGTGGCCGGCTGTCCTCGCACAAGGCACCGTCATCGACGCCGGCTTCGCCGATGGCGAGCCGCCGATCGTGGTCGACGGCAGCGCGCGCTTCTACTTCGTCGACCTGGCGCCTGGCGCGATGTGGAACCACCCTACGCTCTTCGTCGTCGTCGACGCCGCGACAGGCGCGGAGCACGTCACCGCCCGCGACTCGTATCCGACGATCGACGGGCACCACGTGATGTTCAACGAGCACTACCAAGCCGGCATGCTCGCGCTCGAAACCGCGCCCGTGCCGAAGGGTCCCGCGCGCTCGGCGCCGCCGCCGACGCCGCTCAGCGAAGGCATCCCGACTGCGGACGATCCGCGCTACAAGGACTTCAAGGCGCTCGAGAACGAGGGCGAGAGGTACCGCCTGCAGCGCTTCCAAGCGTTTCACGAGGAGCAGCAGCCCGCGTCCGAAGTGGCGGCAGCGCTCGGCGAGTGCCCGATGCCGGCGACGTGCGCTCAGAACAGCAAGCGACTGGCGCTGCTCGTCGACGGCGGCGACACCGATCGCAAGCAGCAGGACCTGGTGCCCGCATTGACCAAGCTCGGCTACGCGACGCGCGTGCTCGACTCGACCGCGCCGGACAGCGCTGCGGCCGACGCAGCGGTACAGCCGACGACGATGCCGCGCTTGGAAGCAGCGTTTGCATGGCTGGCGGCGAACGCCACGAGCTGCTGCGATCGCGTCTACATTTATATGCACGCGCACGGCAGCGCCACCGGCAGCATGAGCATCAACGAGGATCGTCCGGCGATGGAAGGCGACGGCCGCGTCGACTTCATCGGCCACAAAGAAGGCGGCACGCTGTTGGCGCCGCGCTTCAAGGAGCTCTTGAACACGATCAAGTCGTGCCAGATCAAAGTGATCATCTGGTCGTGCTACGCCGGCAAGCACCTGGAGCGAGGGCTCAACGAGCTGCCGGAGCCAGCGCAAGGGTGCCACTGCCAAACGGTGATCGCGTCGTCGAGCGCGCGGCAAGTGACGTGGGCGCATCCGGACGAGTTCGTGAACGTCTTGAAGGAGAACCCCGAGGATCTCGCCACGGCGATGACCCAGCTCGTGAAATACCGGATCGCCGACGATGCCTACACCGAGGGGGCGTATCACAACACGCCGCGGGTGCAGTCGACGAGCTGCGAGTACTGCAAAGATCCCGACGGCGACGGCGTGCTCACTGGCATCGAGCTCATCAACGCGCAGAGCGATCCGAACAACGCGGACACCGACGGCGACAACATCGGAGACGCGGTGGAGCTCGCGCACGGCTGGAACCCGAAGGAGAAAGACTCGGACAGCGACGGGCTCGATGACGACGTCGAGATTAGAGGCGGCACCGATCCAGGCAACGCCGACAGCGACGGCGACGGGCTCGACGATAAGCGCGAGAAGCTCGGCGGCAGCGATCCGCATGACAAGGACAGCGACGACGACGGGCTCGAAGACGGGCCCGAGGTCGACATGTATCATTCGTCGCCGGTGCACAAAGACTCGGACGGCGACGGGCTCCAAGATCCGGACGAGGTCGCGCACGGCACGAACCCGAACATGCCCGACACCGATCACGACGGCATCAGCGACAAGGGCGAGGTCGACAACGGCTGGAATCCGCTCGATCCGCTCGATCCGGGCTAGCGCTCCCAATCGTAGCCACGTTCACGGCCACGACAGCTACAGTGTCTTGCCATGCGCGAGCGGCTTCGGCGCGCTCGGGGCCGCGGCGAAGATCAACGCTGACGCATCGATGGTGTCGCCAAGGCTGATCGTGCCGCCGGTGCGATCATGGATCGCGCGGCTCGGGACGAAGAAGTAATCGGTGCCGTCGGCAGCGCGGAAGTACCAGTCGCGGGCCACGCGGTCGCGCGCCGACGCGTTCAGCGAAAAGCGCTCGGCGATCGTATCCGCGAACGCTTCGACCGCCGCCAGGCAATCGCCGTCGACGGTCGGCATCACCGGCCAGACATCGTTTGCCGAAGCGATCTCCCCGGACGCGTTCGTCGCCTTCATGCTCGCGAGCTGACGGGCGCGAAGCAACGCGAGCACTTGCCGCGCGGGGTCGCTGACGAGCGCGCGATCCATCACGATCAAATCGCCGAGCATCCCGTGAAAGTGCACGCGCTTCAGTGCGAGCGCCGTCTTCAACGCGGTGGCGCCGTCGAGCATCGTCTTCGGCGCTTCAGCCACGTCGCGCGTGGGTGTGCGATCCCCGGTGAACTTGGCGGCCCCGGCGTCGTCGAGGCGGCCGAGCAGCGCCGCCGCTTCGACGCTGTTCAACGACATCGAATCGAACGCGCCGCGGAGCGCCGTGAGGACGACGGGCTCGTTCGCCGCCACCTTCGGCACGACATATTGATGGTGACGGAGCAAGCGCGGGTTCTGTCCGTGCATCTCGGTGAGGCGCTGCGCGAGCGCTTCGGCACCCGCCTTCGCATCCGCCGGCGACGCCTTCGTCAGATAGTGCGCGCCGACGAGGAAGGCGAGGCCGTGGGCCTTCGCGACCTCGTTCAACGCGGCCGGTGCGAGCGCGGCGAAGCCGATCTGATCGTTCGCCGGGCTGCCCAAGATCACGCGGCCGGATCCGCTCGTCACGAGAGCTCGCTCGACGCCGTCGATCTTCAGCTTCGTCCGCGTGAGGACAGTGAACGCTTGCCCAGCGGAGTACTCGGCCGAGTAGTTCACGCGTGCCGCCCGTGCTGGATCGCCGGCGAGCGGCGTGCGGGCCCCTTTGGCGTCGAGCGTTCGCACGCGATCGTTGAAGCGCTCGGCGACGCGCGCCGGCAAGGGATCCGGCGAGTAGAACGTGGGCTCGACGTTCGGCAGCGAGGCGGCGATGTTGGCGCAAAAGCCGCCGGCGCCGCCCATCGCCTCGTTCACGGCGATCGCCTGCGCGCGCAGGCTCTCGTCGAGCCACGCTGCGAGCTCCGCTGAGAGCTGCAGCTGCAACGACGCGCCTTGCCCGAGCACCACGTGCCGCACGAGCGACGCGACGAGCTCGGCCTTCGTCTTCGGCCGCGAGAACGCGGTCGTGCCGTCGCCCGGGCCCTTGTCGATCGCATGGAGCAACTCGGTCGCCTCGGCCGGTCGGCGCAGCGCGGCGTCGCACAAGCTGGCGATCGCGCGCGCGTCGAGCGCGATCTTGGCGTCGACGAGGCGCGTGAAGCCGAAGAAGGTCCGCTGCGGGGCCGGCGCCAATTGCTCGGCCTTCGCCGCGCGGGCGACCGCCGTGCTCATCTGCGCTTTTGAAACACGCGGATCCTTCGCCTGCGCGCGCGCGAGCTCGGCGGCGACGACCTCTCGTAGTGACGCTGACGCCGGGAGCCCGAGGGCGAGCTTGTGCGCCGAGGCCTCGCGCGTTCCCGCGGTCGCGGACGGCGCTGCTGGCGGCAAGGACGGGACCCGCGGCGCCGCGCTCGGTGTCGCCGGCGTCTCCGTCGCTTCGACGGATTCTATTGAAAATACCGAGAGGTCGCCCCGCACCCGCATCGTGCGCGGTATCGGCGAACGCGAGCGAGTGGTTTCGCGCGTTTGTCCGGCTATCCTTGCGGAGGTGAAACGCGCTGCCCTCTTTTGCCTGCTCTGTTCGTGCACGTCTGCGGACGATCCGCCGCCTTTGGCCGAGCCCCCGCCGCCGGAGCCGCCCCGGATCGCGAGCGGCCCGTGCGCGGCCAATGTCACCGTGAGCGAGGCGCGGCTCTCGCGTTCTGGCATCGTGCTCGCGCACCTCGTGGTCACCGGCCTCGACGCCTCGGCGCGCGTGGAGCTCCCGAGCCCGCCGTACATGCGGCAAGCACAGGCGAAGGCGCCGGCGCAGCGCGTTCCTCCCGCCTTCGAGACCGACACCTCGGACGCGAGCCCGACGCCGGCGCCGACCGCGCGGCGCAGCGGGATCATGGATGTGTTCGGCCACTTGCTGAAGGGCGCGGTGATCGGCCTGACGAACCTCGTGCTCCTGCCGATCAACTTGCCGTTGAGCATCATCGACTCGCGCCACGAAGTGTTCCCTCTCTCGTGGAACGCGGGCGAGCTCGGCGGGGCTTATCCGACCAGCGCACCGGGCTTCGCGCTCTTCGACGACAGCTTGCTGCCCCCGGAGGAGCACAAAGCGCGCAAGGACGCCTACGATGCCCGCGTCGCGCTCCAAGAAGCCGCGCAGACCGCGATCGAGGCGCGCGCGCGCAAAGTATTCTCACCGAAGTGTGAGCGCGACACAGGCGGAGGCTGCGAGCTCGATACGCTCGTCGACGGCGCGCAGAAGACTCTGGAGCTCACGATCACCGGCGACGCATGCGAGCGCCGTCTGCTCACGGTCGAGGTCCCGGCGCCGCCCGAAGAGACGCCCATCGATGAAGGCCGGGGCTCCGTCGCGAGCCAGCGCGCGTGGCAAGCCGGGTTCGGGACGGTCTCGCCGCAGCTCGTCGCCGCCGCGAGCGCCGCCGACGCCTTCAAGATGGCCGCGCCGGCGCCGCCGCCCGTGCTCGACAACGCGTCGATCGTCTGCCGCGTGACGACGACGCGCGCGGCCGCGGCGAAGAAGAAGGCTGTGATCGCGGCGCGGCTTTCGTTTGGCGATCTTGCGGCGAGCGGCGCCGGCGTCCAAGCGCGGCAGGCCGGCGAGCCCTTCGTCTTCGTCGTGCCGCACGTGCACCTCTCGAGCGGTGGCCGCATGAAGCTCGCGATCGTCGACGCGCACACCGAGTGGGGCGCGGCCGCGGTCACCCCTTTCGATGGCAACACGCCGCTCGCGTTTCACCACCGCCGCTTCGACGCCGAGTGCCGGGCGATCGGTGTCGCGGGGGTCCACGAGCTCGAAGCACGATCGCTCGAACGACTGAAGGCGCTGCCAGATCTTCTGCCCGAAGACTTCGCGCTCGATCCCAAGAAGGCCGATGCGCGCGCGGCTGCCCGCGTGAAGATCGTCGACCTCGTGCGCGACATCGAGGCGCTGTCCGGCCGTCACACTCCCGCCGCCAAGGAGGCGCAAGCGTTCGCCGACGCGCGCTTCAAGACGTGGGCGACGGCGCTCGAAGCGGAGATCGCGCGCATGGTCGGCGCCGCGACGACGAAGATCGCGTTCGCGGGCGGTGAGCTCGAGGTGAAGCACGTGACGAAGGTGCTCAGCGGCTGTCGCGTCGAAGCGAGCTACACGGCCAAGAAGAAAGGCAGGCTCCAATTCGACGACGCGATCGCGAAGATCCGCTTCGTCAACGCGCTCGGCATCACGGTCGAGCCCTACTTCGTCGACCCGTGGGACACGAAGGTGAGCCCCGCGGCGCCGATCGACGTGCGCTTCGACGTCCCGATGGTCGAGTCGAAGCTTCCGCTCTGCGGCGTCGGTCTCGCCCCCGGCGGCGCGCTCCGCCTGACCCTCGACTGAAATGCTCCCCGGTCCCTTTTCGGCGACATGCTCCCCGGTCCCTTTTCGCGGTCGCTCCCCGGTCCCTTTTCGGGGGTTAGGCGCGGGCTTCCGCCGGCGTGTCCGGCTGGCGCTCGGGGTGCGACTTGACGATCGCCGGGTGCGCCAGGAGGCCCTCTTCCAGGCGGCGGATCGTCGGGTACGGCGCGAGATCGACGCCGAAGCGGCGGGCGTTCAGCACCTGCGGCACGAGGCAGCAGTCGGCGACGCTGAACGCTTCGCCCACGCAATGCGTCTTCGCCGTCTCGTGGAGCAGCGTCTCGAGGCCGACGAAGCCGCGCGCGATGAAGTCCGCTCGCCACCGCTGCTGCGCGGCGTCGTCGGCGCCGTATTCGGCCCCGAGCTTCTTCACGACGCGCATGTTCTGCAACGGATGAATCCCCGAGTTGACGACCTCGGCCACCTGGCGAATGCGCGCGCGCTCGAGCAGCGACCCCGGGAGCAGCGTGGGCGTGGGAAAGCGCTCTTCCAAGTACTCGATGATCGCGAGCGACTGGCCGATGCGCACGCCGTCGACGACGAGCGTCGGCGCCTCGTGGAACATGTTCACCTTCGCGTAGGCGTCGCCCAGGTGCTCGTTGTTGCCGAGGTTCACCGACACGTACTCGTAGGGCACGTTCTTGTACGCGAGCGCGATGCGCACCCGCCACGAGGCCGAGCTGCGCCAATAGTTGTAGAGCTTCATGACTTCGCTTTCACGACGCGCTGCTCGATCGCGCCGAAGATCGACGCGCCGGCCGCGTCCTTCATTTCGATCCGCACCCGATCGCCGAACCTCAGAAACGGCGTCGTCATCACGCCCGTGGCGATCTTCTCGCGCATGCGCCGCTCGGCGAGGCAGCTGACGCCGCGCGCTGGATCCTCGTTCGACACCGTGCCGCTGCCGATGATCGATCCGGCCGGCAACCTGCGCGTCTTTGCCGCGTGCGCGATGAGCTCGCCGAAGTGAAAGTGCATCTCGGGCCCCGCTTGCGGATCACCGCTGAG
The DNA here is from genome assembly GCA_020848545.1 of Deltaproteobacteria bacterium. GTDB lineage: Bacteria > Myxococcota > JADLHZ01 > JADLHZ01 > JADLHZ01 > JADLHZ01. The sequence goes on from JADLHZ010000068.1 coordinate 21,077, forward strand.
CACGCCGTTCACATGGCTCACGAGCGGCAGGTGCACGCGGCCATCCCTCCACGCCGCGCCGAGCTCATCTGGAGTCACCGCGAAGGGCGAGAACGCAGTCGCCGGCTTCGAGACGAGAAAGCCAAAGCCCTTCTCGAGCTCGGCCGGCACCAAGTTGCGCAGGGTCACGTCGTTCACCAAGAGGAGCAGCTTCACGTGCGTCAACGCGCGCTCCGGGGAGACTCCCATCGGCACGTCGTCGGTGATGACGGCGACCTCGGCTTCGTAGTCGATGCCGTCCTCTTCGCGAAAGTGCGCCACGTCTTCGTGCGCGGCCAAGAACGCGCCGCCGCCGCCTTGGTACATCAACGGATCGGTCTTCAACGTGGCCGGAGGCTCGGCGCCGCGCGCTTTTCGCACGAGCACGATGTGGTTGATGTAGGCGCTGCCGTCGATCCATTCATACGCGCGCGGCAACGGCGCCATCAGCTGCTTCAGATCGAGCGCGAAGCCATCGCCCGACTCTTTGCTCAACGCTGGCGCGCGCTCCTGCCAACCTTCGAGGGCGCTCTGCAGCGTCCCGCCCGCTTTCTTCGCGCGCGTGCCATCACGAGAGACGACGACGAGCGCGCCGTCGCGCGATCCGTCATTCAACGTTGCGAGCTTCATGGGGCGCTGTTATCCCCCGCGCCGATGGAAGCGCAAGCTCTCCCGCCCTATCGCCGCGATCCCAGCCGCGTCCCCGCCGCGTGGAAGCGCGCGCTCGACTTTTGGGGCATGGCGATCGCGATCGCGCCGCCCCAACACAAAGGCGGCTTGAACGATCCCTTGGCGTACATCGACTTGAAGACGCGGGACGTCGTCGTCAACGACACAAAGGTGAGCGCACAAGACATCGGCGATTGCCTGGAGGCGATCTTCGCGCACGAGCTCGGCCATCACCTGCACTATCCGCACTCGCTCGCGACCCAAGCGCGGCTCGAGCTCTTGGAGCACGAGCTCCTGCCGATCCGCGGCTACTCGCTGCTCAACCTGTTCAGCGACTTTCTCATCAACTGCACGCTCGCCAAAGACGCGACCTTGCAGGCGCAGCTCACGCAGATCTATCGTTCGATGCCTGCCGCAGCGGAAGACGTGAAAAAGGATCCCGCGTTCTTCTTCTACCTCTTGTGCTTCGAAGAAGCGTGGATGTGCGATCCCTACGCGCTCACCCGCGACGCGGGAAAGCAGTTGGAGCAAGACTTCCCAGGCGCCCGCGCGGAGGCGCAACAGCTCGCCGAAGAGCTGCCGAACCTGGCGCCGAACCTGTTCACGCAGTTCATCTACTTCGCGAGCGTCGTTTCGCGTTACCAACCACTCGAAAGCGGCAACGCGCAAAAGAGCCAAGAGCTGAACCCGACCGCGGGCGATCACTCGAAGCCCGAGGCCGGCGACTACGCCGACGCGCTCGAGCGGAGCCCGCAGGAGAAGGACGCGATCAAGCGGGCGCTCGGCCAAGGTTGGCTGAAGCCCGAGCAAGTGCCGGACGCCGCCGCTTCGCAGAGAAAGCGCGCGAGCGCCTTGCCGGGTGTGCTCGCCGGCGATCCGAAGAAGCTCGCCGAAGCGATGGCGATCCACTACCGCCGCCTCGCCGAGCGCTACTTGATCCAGCCGCCGAAGAACGAGCGCGCCGCCGAGCCGATCATCCCGAGCACGCTGTCTGCGTGGGAAGTCGGCGACGCGCCCAAAGAGATCGATTGGCGTGCGAGCGTGAGCCAAGGCGGCGTCGACATCGGCCTGATGCAGCCGTTGAAGCGCGACTTCATCGAAGACGATCCGACCGACGCCGTGCGCGAGTTTCGCACGCGCCTCGAGATCTACTTGGACGTCAGCGGCTCGATGCCGGACCCGAAGAACGCGCTGAACCCGATGACGCTCGCCGCGCAGGTGCTCGCGATGAGCTGCGTGCGCCATGAAGGGCAAGTGCGGGCGCTCATCTATTCATCGAATCATGTCAAACATTGGGTGTGGACGCGCTCGGAGATGGAGATCTCGCGCTTCTTGATGACCTACATCGGCGGCGGGACCGACTTTCCCTTCGCCGTGCTGTCGGCGTCGGTGAAGGAGACGAAGGCGAGCCCGCCGATCCGCATCGTGCTGACCGACTCGGACTTTCACGCGAACATGAACACCGGGACGAACCGCTCGTTCCTGAAAGAAGCGGCGCAGCAGGGGCAGTTCATCACCTTGCTCAACGGCGCGCAGGAAAGCGCCCCGTGGGTGAAGGCGATCGCCGATGCCGGCGCGCGCACGATCTGCGTGGCGACGATGGAGCAATTTCCAAAAACGGCCGCGGCGCTTGCGCGGGCGCTCTTCGAACGGAAGGAGTAGGCATGAGCTTCGATCTTGCAACGCTGCAAGAGGCGCTGCGGGCGATGGCGCTCGACGCGTGGGGGGAGACCGTCAGCACGGAGCTGGTCTCGGCCCGGCTGATGGACGGCCTGCGCGATCTCGGCGTCACGCCGCTGAAGGACAAAGAGCTCAAAGAGATCTCGAAGACCTTCGACATCGAGTCGTGGCGGCGCCTCTCGCTCATCGTGCGTGCGCTGCGTGAACTGCCGGAGCTCGCCAAAGAAGCGGCGCCGCTCTTGAGGCAACGCACGGTGCAGCAAGCCTTCTTCGACTTCGCTGTGCGCGACACGCAGCTCCTGACGATCGAGCTCCTGTTGAAGAGCCCGTTTCGCGTCGAGGAGCTCGCGCGCAAGTGGGTGCGGGCGATCGGCGGCGAGATCGCAGGCGAGACGCAAGAAGAGAGCGACGCACGCGTGAAGCGCATCGACTTTGGCGGCGTGCTGAAGAACCTCGAGGCGGCGGAGAAGGATCGCCAGGCGCGGCAGCAGAAGCTCAAGGAGATAGAGGCCGAGCGGCTGAAGAAGGAACGGGAAGCGCAGGAGGCCTACGAGCGCGCCGGCCGGGAGTGACGGAAAGGCTGCTTGACGCTACCGTCAAGGTGGCTTGTCGGACGTTGAGGCGACGAGCCGCCCCGCCGAGCCTGGTGAAAGCCTTGCACGCAGCGCCCCCGCGCGCCCGGCCGTTTGAGAGACAATCGAGGAGACGATGTCGGTAGAGAATAAGCCTGTCGTCACCGCGAAGACCACGCCGGCCGGAGCGCCCGCGCCGACCGACAAGCCCGAGACGGCCGGCGCCGCGCCGAAGCTCGAAACGAAAGCGCCGGTGCTCGGCAAGACCGCGCCGTCACCGAACACGACGCCGGGCATGCTGCCGCCGCCGCCAAAGACGCCGACGGCGAAGGCGAAGCCAGAGGTCACGCCCTTCGACGACGACGCGCCGAGCGCAAAGAAGCCCGAAGCCCCGCCGGCGTTGGCGTCGCCGCCGTCTTACGCGATCGACGAAGGCGAAGGCGACAAGAAGCTCGTCGCCGCGCACCACGCGATCGATCACCCGAAAGACAAAGGCGAAGCGCTGTTTCGCACCTTCGGCGTAGGGATCCCCGCGAACAACGAGAAGGAGCACATCCTCGTCCGCCTCGGTGTGCCGATCGAAGACGTACACGCGTTTCTGCGGACGGGCGTGATGTCGCCGAAGATGCTCGAGGTCTGCGAGAAGGCGAAGCATCCGCCCGCGCAAAAGTGGGGCGCACCGTTTCAGGCTTACGGCGACGCGCTCGTGTTCGCGCAGTTTTGCTTCCAGGCGACGAAGCACAAGCTCGAAGCGCAGATGCACGCGCCGGGCGCCGACAAGCCAGCGTTGAAGGCGCAGCTGCACGCCGCCGAGGCCGCCTACATGCCGACGATGAACGCCGGCAACAAGAACCTCGCCGACTGGAAGATCGCCGGAAAGAAGCAGGGCGACGCCGCGGCCGAGAAAGCCGAGAAGCTGAAGGACTCGGACCCGGCGAAAGCTGCCGCTGCTGCCGCTGAAGCGACGGCGGTCTATGGCGCGTTCGGCGATCAAGCGGCGAGCGAGGCCAAGGCGTACGCCAAAGCGGGGAAGCCCGAAGCCGCCGCGAGCGCCGCGCACGAAGCGGTCGAGCTGCACACGAAGCAAGCGGACGTCGAGATCAAGAGCGCGCCGAAGGGCTACGTGCCGCGGCCAGACACCCTCCCCGGGCTCGTCGCGGCGAAGAAGGATCTCGAGATCTTTCCGAGCAAGGAGTCGCCCTTCTACCTCCACGCCGCCGGCAAGGTGGAGCAGACGACCGGCAAGGCCTGCGACGCCTATATAAAGGACAAGGGCTATGACGAGACGCTGAGCTCGACCGAGGAGCTGCGCCTCGCCGACAAGAAGCAAAAAGGCGCCGCCGCCGCCGAAGAAGCCGCGCTGAAGAAGAAAGGCGCGCCGCTCACCGCCGACGAGAAGTTTCGCGCCCGTCACGAAGGCGAGGTCGCGGCCGAGAGCGAATACCGCAATCAGATTCACGACGCGCGCATGGAAGGGCTGGACGACGGCGCGAAGAAGACCGTGACGAAGTGGTACGGCGAGAAGCTGCGCGCCGATGCGCACGCCTACGGCTACTACGACGCCGCGCTCGACAAGCTCGACGTGCCGGACAGCGAGCTCTCGCCGGACGCGCTGCAGCTGAAGGCGAAGGCGTCGGTCGACTACAGCGCGGCCGCGGCGCTGTGGCTCAGTGAGAAAGGTCGGATCGATCGCGGACAGAAGGTCGAGAAGGACTTCATCCCTCCCGAGCTCATCGGCCTCAACACGCAAGAAGCGCAGGACGAAGTCGATCTCGCGCTGCACCAGCAGGCGATGGCCGGCGCGCGCATGGGCGGCGCCTTCGATCTCGGCGCCGAGAAGACGTTCATCCCGGGTTTCGCCGGCAAGGTGAAGGCGGATCAAGCGATCGCCGGGCACCAGTTGGTGAAGGCGCAAGCGAAGCTCGACATCGCCAAGAAGGTGGCCGCAGGCACGGTGACGCCGGCGGAGATCGCCGCGTATCAGAAGCTCTGCGCCGACAGCGACCTCAAGATCGCCGAAGAAAACCAGTGGAAGGCGAAGCAAGGGCTACTCCCCGACCCGGACAAGATGAAGCAGGCCGACCTGCGCTACGAAAAGGCGAAGGCGCACGCCGCCACGTTCGCGAGCACGGAGCCGCCTGCGGGAACCAAAGGCACGAAGATCGCGAAGGCGATGGACGCCGATGCGTTCGCTGCGGCGAGTAAGGCCGGGGGCGTCGGCTTTCAACCGGACCTCGCCGACAAGATCGAAGCGAAGACCGGGAAGATCGTCGCGTGGGCAGACAAGACGACGGCGATCGGGCCGGCAGCGAAGCGCGCGGTCATCGCCGGCGCCCATACGACCGAGATGGCGCTCGAGAGCCACTACGCCGCTGAAGAAGCGGCCGCCGCCGAAGCGCGCGCGAAGGCCGAAACCCGCGCGGACGCCCTCGGGCAGTCGAAGACCGGCCTCATCAAAGCGAAGGCCGCGACCGACAGCAAGATCGGAACCGACAAGGCGCTGAGCACCGGCACCAAGGTGGTCGAGACGGGCGTGGGGATCGGCCTCATGGTGCCGCCGTTCACGGTCATCGGCGCTGGGCTGCTCGTGTTCAAGCCGGCGAGCAAGACCGTCGACAAAGGCCTCGACGTGGCGACGAGCGAAAAGAAGTCGGCGTTGTTCGGGGCTGGCATCGCGCGGGCGGAGCTCGCGGCGAAGGAGGCCGACGCCGAGAAGAAGAGCGCCGAAGCCGGCGTGCTTCTCTGGCGGGACAAGCGGGCCGGGCTCGCGACGAAGATGGCCTCCACCGCCGCCACCTACGACAAGTTCCTGCCGACCGAACCCGGCAAGGATCTCGACGACGCGCTCGCCACGAGCACGAAGCTGCACGGCGACACCGCGATCGCATGGGGCGGCGCGGGCGCACCCGCCAAAGCAAAGGGCGAGCTCGAGATCGGCGCTGGGAAGTCGGACGCGATCTCCGACCCGAAGACGAAGGCGATTGCGAAGAAGGGCTTGGAAACGAGCGCGTACAAGGCGAGCGAGAAAGCGTGGCTCGCGACCGCCGCCGGCGCCGCCGCGCGCGATGAGAAAGGTGTGGTGAAGAAGCCGCCGAGCATCCCCGAGACGCAGATGAAGGATCTCGCCGGGCTCGGTGACTACGCCGACACGCTCTCGACGAAGGCCGACGAAGCTGTCGCCGCAGCGCCGAAGTCACCCGACGTCGACGCAGCCGTCGCCGACGCCAAGAGCGCGAAGGCCGTCAGCGTCTATCGCTCCGTCGTGTTGAAGCATCTGTTCGAAGAATACAAAGCGCGCATCGACGCCGCCGGCCCCGCGGCGAAGAAACAGCTCGGCGAAGACGCCCTCGACGCGCACATCATGAACGACGATCACATCAACGGCATCACGTGGCTGCTCGGGCTCTCGCCGGTGGCGTACGCGACCACGGGCCGCTGGTCGTGGTGGGACGCCGTCAACGATCATGTGACGAACGGCGATACCGCCGCCGGCAGCGCGAAGATCGATGAGGCGATGGCCAAGAGCGACGCACACTGCGCCGCGCTCGGCGGGATGGTCACCGACGCGTACGGCGTCTCGCGCGGCACCGGCGACGCGGCGATGGCTCTGCTCGTCGCGACGCAGACCGCAATTCCGCCGGCGCTGCGCGACGCATCGTACGCGGCGCTCGCCGGCGGGTTGAAGACGACGTTCGGCAGCGACTATCCGTGGTTGAAAACGCCGCCCGAAGGAGGCGGTCCGCCTCTGGCGACCGCCGTCGTCGGCCTGCGCCACGATCCGGTGACGAAGACGTGGGCGAGCGGCGATCCGAAGGCGATGTCGGCCGGCATGAAGACGAGCGCGCTGCCCGAAGACATGGCCGACGCCGCCGGCGCACACCGCTACCGGCTCGAATGGCTCGAGAAGCACGGGCACAAAACGGCGCTCCTGCAAGAGTTCGGCGTGCTGCTGCTTTCGGTCGCGCTGCCGATGGCCGGCGGTGGCGTGGCGATCGGCGGCGAAGCGTTGGAAGCGGCGTCGATGGCGTCGCGCTCGCTCGCGTGGCTCGAAAAGGCGGGCCTCGTCGTCACGTCCGGCGAGCGCGCGATGTTGCTGACCACGTTGCGGCTCGGCTTCAGCATGGCGCACGCCAAAGGCTGGATGAGCGCGCAAGCGTTTCTGACCGAAGCCTTCGCCGGCATCCTCGGCGACAATCGCATGGGCAAAGTGTTCGCCGGCGTCTTGCAGATGATCCAGCTCGGCGGCCGCGCGCACATCGCCAAGGGCTCGGGCAAGGTCGCGTTCGGCACGCAAGCCTCGGAGTTCATGAGCGGCTTCGGGCTCATCGGCGGCGACTTTCTCATTCGCAACTTCGTGCTCAGCCGCATCCGCGATCCGAAGCTGCAGCACTACGCCGAGAAGTTCATGGACCACGCGATGGTCGTCTTGCCGGCGGTGCAGGGCGAGGTGCTGATCCACAAGAACGCCAAAGAACAGGCCGCCGACACGAAGAAGAAAGCCGTGGAGCTCGCGCAGGCGACGCTCGGCGACGGCCCGGCCGCGCACGCGTACGGCAAGATGCTCGAGCACTACATGATCAACATGTCGGGCGAAGCGCATCCGTCGCCGGCCGCCGCCGAGAAGCACTACGCAAAGCTGCGCGAAGCCGTCGCCGCGCACAACGCGAAGGATCCGGCGCACGCGATCCCGCCGAGCGTCGTCGAGACAGGTTACGCCGCGCATACGGTGGAGACGGCGTTCGCCGCGCGCGCGCACGAGATCGACGCGACGAAGCTGACGCCGGAGAAGTGGCGCGAGATCGAAGGCAAGGTGCGCGCAGAGCTCGCCGCCCTGAAGCCGCCGCCGCCGGTCGCGCAAGTCGACGTGTTCGTGGCGCAGAAGAAGCAGCAGTGGCTCGGCCTGCGCGCTGCGCTCGGCAAGTCGCCGCCGACGGCGGGAGACGTCGCGGTCTACCATGAGCTCGCGGCGAACTACGACGGCAGCATCGGCAAGCAAACGCCGGGCGCGCTCGCCGACGCGCAGTTCGCCGCGCTCGGTCGAGCCCTCGGCTTGAGCGGCGCCGCGCTCGACGGTTTCGTAGAGACCGTCGGCAACCGGCACGAAGCGCGCGCGCTGACCGAGCGTGCGTTCGGCAAGGCGGTGGAGCTGTCAGCGCAGGAAGCGCACGCGATCGGCACGGCGTTGCACGGCGAAGGGCCGATCGCGGCGCGGCTCGAAACGCTCGATGCGGCGTTGAAGGGCCTGCCGAAGGAAGCGCGCGACGGGATCGTTCGCGAAGCGCACGCGACGATGGCGAAGACGCAGCTCGGCGAGAAGCTGATGGCGGCGCGCTTGAAGCCGCCGGCTGAAGCGGAGACGGCGCGCGCCACGGCGATAAAGGAATACGTCGCCGAGCTCGACAAAGCTGGCCACGATCAAGCGGCGAAAGACGAGAAGATCGCGCGGGCGGCGCACGAGCAAGCGGTGATCGAGTCGAGCGAGGGCGCGACGCCGGCCGAGAAGCTCGAACGCTACGCGGCCGCTTTGAAGACCCTGAAGGCGGCGCTCGGCACAGACGGCGCCGCCATCGATGTGGACGCGCTCGTCGCGAAGCGCAAGCAGACGCTCGAAGAGTCGGCGTTGAAAGATCCGGCGGCGCCGCTCGCGAAGACACCGGCGAGCGCAGCCGAAGCGGAAGCGAAGGTCGAGAAGGAAGCGAAGAAGACGATCGAGACCTTGGTCCACGCTCTCGAAGCGGCCCTGGATGCGACGAGCGAAAAAGCCGCCGTCGAGAAGATGAAGAAGGAGCTCGAGGGACTTCCAGTCGATACCGAAGCGCTCGCCGCCCACGCCAAGCTCGACGGCCCGATCTCGCTCGGCGGCGGTGGCCCCGTCGCGCCCGAGGCGAAGCTCGCGTACCCGGTGAAGCAGTCGAAGATCTCTGCGCTCATCGATTGGTTCAAGGCCACGCTAAAGCGCCAGCCGCTCATCGATCCGCGCAAGCTCGTGCCGACCGAAGACTTCGCGCGCCACCGCTCTGCCGACGACGTGGCGAAGTACAAGCAATCGTTCGAGACGGAAGGCTGGAACTTCTCGAAGGATCCGATCGAGGTCTGCGAGATCGACGGCAAGCTCTACGTGATGAACGGCCACCACCGCTGGAAGGCGGCGATGGAAGCCGGCATGGCGAACATCCCGTACAAGCTCGTCACGCCGGAGAGCTACGGTTACACGAAGGAGAAGGTCGTCCACGACGCGAAGCTCGTCGCGCAAGGCTACACCGGCGTCGGCACCAACAACCTGAAGCCGCCGAGCGACATGATGATGGGCCAAGGGCCGAGCGGCTTCGTTCCGTCGAAGGAGGAAGCGTTCGGCAAGAGCAAGGACACCATCGTCCGCGTGAGGGAGCCCCTAGGCGGCGGCAAGTTCACGGAGACGCACGACCTCGTCCTCGAGCGGATCGAAGGGGACAAAGCGTGGGTGCGCACAAAGAGCGGCGAGCTCAAGCAAGTCGCGACCGCCGACGTCGTCTACGATCACGGCCCGTTCACGCTCGGCGCGAATCCGCCGCTGATTCAGCACCAGTTCGAGACGCACTATTGGGCGCTGCCCCCCGCCGAGCAGAAGCAGTTTCAGGAGATGATGGGCGCGGCGGCGAAGATCAGCCCCGAGCACGCGGCGCTCTTGAACCGCATGCTCTCGCTCGGCTGCTCGGTCGCTGAAGTCGCCGCGATGCACGCGTGGTCCAAGAAGATTCCGCAGCAAGAGCTCGGCAAGAAGCTCGCCCCATCGTTGACGCAAGCCTACGAGCACGGCTGCGTGCCGACGGCGTTCGCGGCGTATCGCGCGTATCGGGACTTCTTCTTCGCGCGCCTCGCCGCGGAGAATCCGGCGTTTGCGAAGGTGCACGAAGCAAAAGCGCTCGAAGCGGCCAAGGGCGGCGGCAAGATGCGCTCCGAGCTCGGCTTCAGCGGCTATTTGCCGGCGAGCGGCGGTTACTCACCCGAGACTGCGGCGAAGATCAAAGCAGCGAAGCTCGGACACCAAGTGGTGTTCGCCGGCAGCGAGCACGTCGATCCGCACGGCCTCTTCGAAGCGCTGTGGCCGAGGCTTAAGGAAGGTCCGCTCTTCTTCGTCACCGATCAAGGCGTGGTGAAGCTCGAGCAGAAGAAGAAGCTCTTCGGCGGCGTCGAGTACGTGCTGACCGACGCGCAAGGGAAGAAGTCGGCGTTCAACGCGAGCGAGCTCGTGGTGAAGAACGGCGGCTTCGAGCTCGGCGGCCAAAGAGTGCACGCCCTCGGCAGCGCGTGGGCGTTGCCGTCCAAGGGCAAGGGCATGACGCTGCCGCAGTCGGCCGAGTTCCAAGCGTTCATGAAGACGGCGACGGGCTACCACTACGAGATGCGGCGCGCGTCGGACATCGCGCCGGACGCGACGGTGAAGCAGATCGTCGGGCTCGTCAAAGACGGCTTCCCGGTCTTCATCGGCGTGGTGATGGACGGAAACGGCGGCCAGCATCAGCTCGAAGCGAAGGCGTGGAAACCTGATCCCGCGCATCCCGGCAAGGTGCTCATCGAGCTCTTCGATCCGTGGGACGGAAAGACGCGCTGGGTGGCAGAGTCGCAGTTGATGCCGGGCGCGTTCAACTACGAAGGCCCGGGCTACAAGGGCAAGGTCGCGTTCCTCGGCGTGCCGGACGCGACGAAGCCGGTGCCGAAGGACGCGTTCGAGTTCAAAGAATACGAAAAGGCGCTCGCGGCGTACGGCGGCGACAAGGCGCTCGCCGATCAGCACCTGCGCGCGTATGCGTTGGCCCGCGAAGAGCTCACCGTCGCGAAGACCCCCGAGGCGGAAGCGAAGGCCAAAGCGAAGATGAGCGAGCTCGAGGCGATCAGCTCCGGCAGCGATGCGCTGGTCGCGAAGGCGAAGCTCGGCGCCTACCACTCCGCCGGCAAAGCGACGGCCGAAGCCTACGGGCCGGCGCACAGCGGCGCTTTACCGGCGACGCACAACGGCCTCGTCGAGAAAGCGGCCGCGGCCGGCACCGAAGCGAAGAACGCGCCGCTGATGTTCGCGCCGCCGAAACCGGAGACCCTGCTCGCCGACGGCGCCGCGCTGCCGCCAGAGCCCCTCGGCCTCGTCGAGGTCGGCGGCAAGCCGTGCTTCGTCCTCGCGATCGAGCCGGTGCCGGGCATGAGCAACAAGATCGCCGGGTGGCTCGGCATGGGCAAAGTGCGCGTGAAGATCGCGACGCCCGAAGGTGGGACGCAGATCGTCGAGGTGCCGGCGAAGAGCGTCATCGACTTCAGCAAGGGCACGCCGGCGGCGGCGAAGGTGGTCAACGTCGACAAGAGCGCCACCGAAGCCGGCGTGCGCACGCGGCTCGTCGTCGTCGGCGACGTCGAGCACGCGCTCGTCTATGATCCGGCGGCGCAGCGTTGGCGAATCGCGCCGGCCGTGGACTTTCGCCCCGTCATCGCCGGCAACGCGGCGATCCACGTGTCGCACGAGCTCGTCCAAGAGTGCGACGCCGCACGCGAGAAGCTGAGCCCCGCCGATCGCGCGGAGTGGGATCGGCTGATCTTCGACTGTCGTTCGCCCGAAGAGCAGATGCTGATGATGCGCACTTTTGCGGCGCGGGCGCGGCTCGGCGGCAAGGACGCTGCCCATGCGGCGCTCAAAGACGCCCTGCTCTACCGCGATCTCGTGACGGCGTACTTCAAAGCGCGCGGCAAAGAGCCGACGCCTTCGGACCTGCTGAGCCTCGGGACCGCCGACGGCCTCGTGCAGTACTACGAGCATTCGTGCGCGTTGACGGCTGTGCAGCTGCAAAAAGCGCAGCTCTCACCGCTCGAAGCGATGCGCTACGTGATGATGGGCCGAGAAGGTGTGCTCGCCGAGCAGAAGGCCGGCCTCGAGGAGTACGGCGGCACCGGCACGAAGCCCGCCACCACGGTCGGCGTGAAGCGGGTCATCGGCAGCGACGGCAAGCTGCACGAGCTGCCGCCAGCGACGCCGCTCCTCCCGGCGAGCGACGGCGCCGGCCTGCTCCCGAGCGAGATCGTCGACCACATGAACGGAACGCTCGGGCCGAAGCTCGGCGATCCGCCGGTGAAGTTCGCGATGTTCCACGGCGATGCGAACATCGTCGTCGATCGCTTGAACAAGCAACTCTCACCGCCGCCGCCCGAAGGCGTGCTCATCGGGATCAGGAACGCGGCGGGCGCCCACGCCGTCGTCGTCGTCGGGGTGCACGAGATCATCGGCCCGAACGGCGAAAAGACCAAGAAGTACCTCATCCGTGATCCCGACGGTGCCACGCCAGGCGGCGTGCTCGAGTACAGCGAGCTCGAGCTGCGCGCGATGTGCATGGGCGTCGTCGTCCGCGTGGCGTCGATCGACGGCGGATCGCCCAAAGCGCCGGCCGAGCTCGGTGGATCGCTCGTCGACTACTTCGCTGCACCAGGCGCGAAGTCGCTGCTCGTGCAAGTGCGGCGGCCGCAGATCCTCGACGGCAAGGAAGTCATCGCCGAGCACGATCTCGTCTGTCACGGCCCGAAGATCGAGAACGGCAAGAAGGTCTACGAATTCGAGGACGTGCTGACCGGCAAGCGCTACCTCGTGAGCGAAGAAGCGATGGCGAAGGGGCAGATGGAGCTCGGCGCGATCGCTGCGGTCGAGACGCCGAGGGAGCTGCGCCTCGGCGCCGGCAAAGACATCTACGCCTTCCGCGCGAAGCTCGTCGCCGATCTCGCCGCGAAGAACGTGCCGGCGCCGGAAGCCGCGGAGATCGTGCGCAAGGAGACGCTGAAGCACATCTACGAGACGCGCATGGCGATCTTCGACAAGGTCGATCTCCCTGTGCTCTTGAAGACGCCGAACGACAAGCTCAGCCCGCGCGACGCGGCGTCGAAGGAAGCCTTGCTGCGCTTGCCGCCGGAGTACCTGGAGGCTGTGCAGCTCATCTTGCAGAAGTTCCAAGATCCCGAGTTCTTCCTACCGATCATGGAGCAGCTTTGGGCGCGCGCGATGGAGCTCTCCGCGAACGAAGGAGGCTTCGACGTCAGCCGCACGGCGTTTCTGCGCGCGCTCTTCGAGATGGCGCGGCCGAACGAGAAGCCCGGCGTGCTGCAGGGCTTCTCCGCCGACTTCACGCCCGTCGTCGCCGAGGGCAAGCCGAAGTTCGAGCTCAGCGCAGACGTCGGCGCCACCGGTCACGGCCCCGACGCGCACGTCGTGCAGCTGGGCCTCGTCGACAAGCTGCTCGCAGGACGCACGAAACCGCCGACGAGCAGCAAAGCGCTGATGGAGGTCATCGCCAAGGAAGGCACCGTCATCTGGGACCTCATCTTCGATCGCGCGGGTGGCTTCTTCAACGAGCCCGACGGCGTGACCGCGCTCATCGACGGCATGGTGAACGTGAAGGATCGCGAAGCGTTCCTCGCCGCTCGGCGCGAGCTCTTCGAGAAGCGCGCGCACGCGATCGCCGAGGACGCCGGTGTCGGCAAAGGGAAGCGGAGCCAGGCCGAGAAGCAGCTCCTCGCGCTCTACGAGGTGATGCTCGATCCGCACAAAGACGCGAAGAACATCACGCCGATCCTCGAGGCCGTTCGCGGCAAAGACGCCAAGGGGAAGATGAGCATCGCCGAGTACCAGGCAGCGATCGCGCGCATCCTGACGCAGGCGAACGTCCCCGCAGCGAAGGCGAAAGAGATCGCCGAGAAGTACGCGAAGAAGCACATGGAGCCGAACACGACGGTGACGGCGGCCGACCCGGTGGTCTTGGCGCAGATCGAGAAGGGGCAAGCCGCTTACGCCGCGTCGCTCGGGATCTCCGATCCGAAGAAATTCTTCGCCGACGTCCGCAAGCTGCCGTCGAAAGCATGGGAGAAGAACGCCCCCGACGCCGTCAAAAAGCAGCACCTCGTCGCGTACGAAGCGTTGCTCGTCGCGCACGGCGTGAAGGCGCCGGCGATCCAAAAGGCGATGGCGGCCCAGCGCGCAGCGTTGTTCCCAACGAAGGAAGCGACGGCGTTCGTCCACGCGCACGCCGCGAAGCAGAAAGAGCTTCACTACGTGTTCGAAGAACCGGCGCTCGTCGCGTCGGTGCTTGCACAATCGAGCGATATCATCGGTGCCGGCAAGCTACCGCCAGCGGCGTTCGATGCGCACACGGGCGGCTTCGATCTCGATCCGCGGCACGCGAAGTTCGAGGCCGCGTTCGCGCAAAAGGTGAAGGACAAGCCGCCGCCGGCGCTGCCCGGCGTCGCCAAGCACGGAAAGTTCGCGGGCGGCGACTACAAGGGCGGAAACGGCGGCGACATCTACTTCATCGACGCCGGCGGCAAGCGGAAGTGGCTCAAGCTCCACGAGCCGCCGCCGGCCGATCGGCACCCGCGCCGCGAGGTCGGCGTCTCGATCATCGGCGACCTGATCGCGCCCGGCGTCGCGGCGAAGACCGAGCTCGTGTCGGTGAAGCTCGAAGACGGCAGCAGCGCCGTCGCTTCAGCACAAGACGGCGTCCCGGCCGGCTACACACGGATCGCCGAAGCCGACCTCAAAGATCCGCGCGTCGTCGAGCAGCTCCAGTGGCTGCGCGCCGTCGACTACATCGGCGGAGTCGGCGATCGCCACGCCAACGACATCTTCGTCGACAAGGCGACCGGGAAGATCGTGGCGATCGATCACGAAGCGACGAGCGCGACCGTGGTGCCGCTGCGCCACGACTTCGGCGGGCTACCGATGCCGGGAACAAAAAACGCGACGGCGCTCTCCGGCGGCGTGTTTCCTTCGCCGTACCCAAAGGCGCTCGCCGATCGCATCAAAGGGATGAGCGAGCAGGCGCTGCGCGACAAGCTCGCCGGGATCTGGTCACCAGCCGAGATCGACGCCGCGGTGCTGCGCCTGCGCATCTTGAAAGCGCATGCGGCGGCTTAGATGAAGAAGCGCGGAAGAAGCTTCGCGGCGATGACCAGCAGCGAAACGAACGCGACGACCATGAGGGCGCGCGGAACGAAGCGACTCTGCTTCGGCGGCGGTCCGCGATAGATCGTCCGCTGGCGCTGCGACGGCTCTCGCCGCACGAGCTCGAGGGCGACGAGCTGCGCCGGATCAGACGAGCGCGGCATCTTCGGCATCAAGTCGACGACGCCGTGCTCGTAGACGACGGCACAGCCTGGGCACTGCTTGGCTTTCCTGGAGATCTCGAGACCGCAGGTCTGGCACTTCTGGATCGCAACCATCATATCTGTGGTCTGACCTCGCAAGGCGCGTGCCCGTTTGCCGGTGCCGATTTTGCTCGGGATTCTCCCGATCGAAACGCCCCTACCCCGCAATCATTGCGGTCGCGGGCCTGCAAAAACCGTCACCTGTGCGCCACATCACGGGTAAGCAGGATCCGGCTCGGCCTCGGCATGCACACCCGGAAACTTCGCGCGGACGAGCTCGACGGGCCACGCGTCGCGCAAGAGCGGGCCGGGCTTGCCGCCGAACACCGCGCGCGACCCCGTGTGCCGGTGCGCCTCGCACCATGCGAACAAGGCGTCGCGCTGCGTGCGATCGGCGACGACCTCGTCGAAGATGCGGCGTCCGGCAGCGATGCGCTGCTCGAGATCGCGAAAGCGGCCGACGCGGATGTCGACGTCGACGCCGGGAAAGTGCAGCGGCCGATCCTTCCCCGCGAGCTCGAAGCCGACGATCGCGACGAGGCCGGCAGCGAAACGCGGGTGGTGCGCCGCGCGGCGTTCGATGAAGTTCTGCTCGTTGTGAACGAGGTCGAGCGCGAGCTGGCGTTCGACCGCGGCGTCGATCCGAGGCGCCGCCGCGTAGCGCCGCCAGGCTTCGCGCATGAACGCGGTGGTGCGACCCGGCAACAGCGGCCGGCCGAGCAAGTGGTGCAGCACGTGGTGCCAGGCGTCCCAGAAGATCAAAAAGTTCGCGCGCTCGAGCAGGAAGAAGAGGTTGTCGAAGATCGGCTTCGCATCGGCAGACGTCCGCCGATCGTCGATGACACGCCGAAGGTCGGTCATGAAGTAGCCGGCGTTGCGCGAAACCAAATGCGCCATCAACAGCCACGGAAGGTCCGGCGGATGCGCGCGCGTCCAGGCGTAGAGCTCGAGGTAGCTCTCGGTGCGGGCCACGTTGTGGGCGTTTCTGGTGTCGATCTCGGAGAGCCAGGTCTCGAGGCCCATGGCCATGCCCTACCTGAGTTTTCTGCCAATGGCTCGTTTACGACGAAACCTTCGCCAGCCTCCCCGCGTTCTCGGCGTGAAAAACGAGGAAATAAAGCCGGGTCGTCAAACGTAAGGGTGCCGTCATGTCGATGGATGAGCTGCGCTCCGAACCCGATGAAATTCGTCCTTGCCGCGCCGGCGCGAAACCCCTAGGCTCGACGGTCGCCATGGAAGTCGCCCCCGTCGTCAGCCTGCAAAAAGCACAGAAAGTCTACGCCCGTGGCGCGGCGAAAGTGGTCGGGCTCGACGGCCTCGACTTCACCGTGCACCCCGGCGAGTTCGTCAGCGTGATGGGCCCGAGCGGCTGCGGCAAGAGCACGCTGCTCAACGTTCTCGGCACGCTCGATCGCTTGGACGGCGGCGAGTACTTCTTCGAAGGGCAACCGATCGCTGCGCTCGACGACGCCGCGCTGTCGGCGTTGCGCAGCAAGCGCATCGGCTTCGTCTTTCAACAGTTTCACCTGCTGCAGCGCTACTCGGCGCTCGAGAACGTCGAGCTGCCGATGGTCTACGCACGCATCGCCAAGACCGAGCGCCGCGTCCGAGCCGAAAGCGCGATGGCGCTCGTCGGCCTCACCGATCGGATGCATCACCTACCTACCGAGCTCTCCGGCGGCCAGCAGCAGCGCGTGGCCATCGCGCGATCACTCGTGAACGATCCGGCGCTGCTCCTCGCCGACGAGCCGACCGGCGCGCTCGACTCTCAGACGAGCGTCGACATCCTTCGCTTGTTCAAGGAGCTCAACGCGCGCGGCGTCACGATCTTCATGGTCACGCATGACGCCGAGGTGGCGAAGAACGCGCGCCGGTTGATTCGCATGAAGGACGCGCACATCGTCAGCGACGAGCGCTTGGAGCGTGCGGCGTGATCGCGCTCTTCTTGCTCCTCGCCGCCACGGCCGAGCCGGCCACGCTCTCGACCGAAGGCGGCACCCGCTTGTCGATCGCCGACGTGCTCAGCCGCGTCGAGGCGTTCGATCCGGTGATTCGCCAGCGCGCCTTCGAGCAACTGCGCGCCGAGATCCTACTCCGCCGCGCGCAGTGGAACCGCGTCAATGGCGGTGTCGGCCTCAACGTGGCGTATGGAATCTACGACTATGGCTTCGGCGCTGCGCCGAGAACCACCGCGGTCCAAGAGATCTTCTTCGATCGCCTGACGGCGAACCTCACCGCGCAGGTGAATTTTCCGATCTATGCAGGCAACCAAATCAGCGGGGCCGTCGAAGCCGCGGAGGCGCGCGCCACCGCCGCCAAGCTCGACAAGCGCTCCGCCGTTCGCGACTTGAAGCGCGCCGCGTTGCTCGCCTACGCCCAGCTCGTCGCGTCGACCGAGCAAGTGCAGATCGCAGCGCGCGCGGCCGAGCGATCGGCGTCGATCGTCGATCTTGCCGAGCGGCGAAAAGCGTCCGGCCTGTCGACCGAAGCCGACGTCGCGCGCGCGCGCTTGAACCTCTTGCGCCGCGCAGAAGAGGTGGAGCTGCGCCGCGGCGACCAGGCGATCGCGGCCTCCGTCTTGCGCGCCGCCCTGGTGCTCGACCAAGACGTGTCGGTCATCGCTGTCGAGCCACTCGCGCAAATCCGCACCGTGCAGGCGAGCGGTGGCGGCGCCGACCGGCTGGAGGCGCTCAGCCTGCGCTCGCAGATTTTGGCGCTCGAAGGCGATCGCAAGGTCGCGTTCTCCGGCTGGCTGCCGAAGCTCGAGCTCTTCGGGCAAGCCTTCTATGGCAACGGCTCGCCGGTGCCCGCGGGCGGCGCGGCGGTCGACATCGGCAACACCGGCCTGACGCAGCGCTTCGGTATCTTCAGCGGTAACGTGTCGGCCGGCCTGCGGGTGACTTGGACCGGTTGGGACTTCTTCGTCACGCGCGACAACGTGGCCCGCGTCGAGGCCGAGCGATCGGCTGCCGAAGCGCGGCTCGCGGCCGACGTACGCACCTACGCTCGCGAGAGAGCGGAGGCGGCCGCCCGCGTCGAGCAGTCGCTGCGGCGCATCAGCGCGCTCGCCGGCGCCACCGAGACCGCGGCGACCGCCGTGCGGCTCGCACGGGTCCGCTACGAGACCGGCAATTCGCTGCTCACCGAAGTGCTCGACGCCGAGCTCGAGGCGATCAGCGTCGAGGCGAGAGCAGTGCAAGCCGAGTACGACGCCGCGTCGGCGCACTTGGATCAGCTCCGCGCCGAAGGGAAAGAGCTATGAAACGCGCAACGACAATCGGGGTCCTGACGGTCGTGCTGCTCGGAGGCGCGAGCGGCGTCTTCTATTACAAGCGCTCGCAGGCGCAGGGTCCGGAAGGCGAGGTGGTCACCGCGAAAAAGGGCCGCGTCGAGCTGAACGTGCAGGAAGTGGGATCGATCGAGCCGCTGCGCAAGGTCGAGATCAAGTCGAAGGTCGCCGGGCAGGTGCAGGCGGTGCTCGTGGACGTCGGCGACGAAGTGCAAGAAGGTGCGTTGCTCATGCGCCTCGATCCGCAGGACGCCGGCCGCGACGTGCGCCTCGCCGAAGCACGCGCGAAGATCACCGCGTCGCAGCTCTCGGTCGCCGAAGCGCAGCTGGCCCTGAAGAAGAAGGCGCACCAGAACGGGGCGCTCACCGATCTCGAGCTCGGCGTGGCCGACGGCGAAGTGCAGCGCTTGCGCGCGCAGGCGTCGCTCGAGCAGGTGGAGCTGCAGGGCACGCGCGACCGCCTCGCGTATACGCAGATCCGCTCGCCCATCCGCGGCATCGTCCTCGCGCGCAACGTGCAGCCCGGCGAGATGGTCACGCCCGGGGTTGCCAGCGTGGCGTCCGGCAACCCGCTGCTCGTCGTCGCGCAGATCGAGAAGCTGCTCGTCCGCACGGAGCTCAACCAGATAGACGTCGCGCGCATCAAGGCGAAGGACAAAGTCGAGATCGGCGTCGACGCGCTCCCCGGCAAGCGCTTCGTCGGCTCGATCTATCGCATCGCCGCGATGGCGCAGAAGAGCGAACGGCGCCGCGAGTCGAACCTGCAGATCTTCCCGGTCGACATCGTCGTCGATCGCAGCCAGCCGAGCGCCGACATGCTGCGCGCCGGCATGATGGCCGACATCACGATCGGCTTGGAAGCGAAGGACGACGTGCTCGTCGTGCCGCTCGAAGCGCTCGTGCGCGAGGGCAACAAGACGAAGCTCTGGCGCGTGGTCGGCGGCGACCAGAAGGACGAGCTCGTCGAAGTCACGGTCGGCCTGCAGAACGATCGCACGGTCGAGGTGCAGAGCGGGATCAAAGAGGGAGAGCAGATCCGGATCAAGCCGGCGAGCGCGGAGAAGAACGTCGCGAAGATGTGAGGAACCCTAGTGGACGTCGTCTTCGAAAACTTCCGCATCGCCTGGCAGTCCTTGCGCTCGAATCCCCTGCGCACGCTGCTGACCGCGCTCAGCGTGTCGCTCGGCGCCGGCGCGATCTCGCTGATGGTGTCGTTGTCGAAGAGCGGCGTCGCCACGATGACCGCCGGCATGGACTCGGTCGGCGGCCGCGCGTTGATGTTCGTGTTCCCACGCCAGCCGAAGGAAGCGAAGGTGAAGTCGTACGATCGCGGCCTCACCTCCGCCGACGCCGAGGCGCTGAGAAAGCGCGTGCCGGGGCTCGCCGACGTCGCCTTCATGACCAGCGTGAAGCGGCAGATCATCACCGGCAAGGGCAAGAAGGCCGAGGTCGACATCGGGGTCGGCTCTTCCTACCGCCGCTTCATGAACCAGCCGATCCTCTACGGCCGCGACATCCCGGAAGACGCCGAGAATGACAGCGCGCGCGTCGCGGTGCTCACTTACACGGCGGCGCAGGATCTCTTCGGCGACGCCAAGGCCGCGCTCGGCGAGACGGTCGTCTTGTGGGGCCATCGCTACAAGCTCATCGGCATCACCACGCAAGCGAGCACGATGGGCTTTCGCTTGGGCGGCATCGACAAGGAGCGCACGCTGCTCGTCTCGTCGCCGGTGATGATCAAAGACGAAGGCGTGCCGGACTCCGGCTTCGTCATCCTGACCGCAAAGGGCACGCACTCGCACGAGCACATCATGAGCATCGCCAACGCGATCCTGCTCGAACGCCACGCGCGCACCGACGACTTCGAGTTCATGGACTTCGAGCGCATGATGAAGAAGTTCGACAAGATCTTCATCGGCCTGCGCATCTTGACCGGGCTCATCGCGGCCATCTCGCTGCTCATCGCCGGCGCCGGGATCATGAACGTGCTGCTCGCGTCGATTAAGCAACGCGTCACCGAGATCGGCATGCGCCGCGCGATCGGCGCCTCACAAGCAGACATCCGCAGTCAGTTCCTCACCGAGGCGGTCACGCTCGCCGGCATCGGCGGCTTCATCGGCAGCGCGGCCGGCGTGCTCGGGGTCTTGGCCGCGAGCCTGGTCGCCGACAAGTTCGTGCCCGGCTGGCAGACGCGCGTCGCGTGGGACGCGGCGGTGATCGCCGTCGTCGTCGCGACTTTGAGCGGCCTCGTCTTCGGCTTGCAGCCGTCGCGGCGGGCGGCGCGCATGGAAGTCGTCGCGTGCCTGCGGGGCGAAACAGCGTGAGCGATACGTTGCGAGATCTCTGGCGCCAGATCGGCCGCGAGCCGATGCGCGTCTTCCTCACGCTCTTCGGTATCGTGCTCGGCGCGTCGAGCATCGTCTTTCTCGGCTCGGCGTTGTCGGCCGCGAGCGTGGCGCTGTCTCGCCTGAGCCAGGACGCGACCGGCGACGACATCACTCAGGTTTACGAGCGGCCGGTGCGCAACCTGTCGAAGGCGCGGACGTTCCGCTTGCTCAGCGAGAGCGACGCGCGCGCTTTGGCCGAGCTCGAGATGGTGCCGCGGACACGCGCCGCCGCGATGAACGAGCGCTACCGGCAAGAAGGCTCGCGCGGCAGCAAGCGCGTGGCGATCGGCGTGCAAGGCGGCGGCACCGCCTACATGCAGCTGCAAGGCCTCGAGCTCGAGCACGGCCGCTGGCTCGACGAAGGTGAAGACGGCGAGCGGGTGTGCGTCATCGGCAACGCCGTGTGGAAAGATCTCTTCGACGGCGCCTGGCCGCTCCCGATGGACAACACCTTCATCCTGAACGGCGCCAACACGCTGCGCGTGATCGGCGTCTTGAAGTCGCGACCTCCGCTCGGCGGCGGCGGCGGCGACGGCACCTGGATGTACGATCGCAAGATCTGGATCTCGAACGCGACCTTCCGCCGCGTGCTCGATCCGCGCATGGACTTCGACGAGATCGCGATGCGCCACGCGCCGGGCGAAGACGGCAAGCTGCCCGACTTGAAGAAGGTGGCCGAGCGCCTCACGCCCTTGCTCGAGAACCTGCACCTCGGCGTGCGCAACTTCGAATTTCAGGCGATGAACCAGGGCTTTCAGCTGTGGATGCTCATCACCTACGCGCTCGGCGCCATCATGTTCGCCAGCGGGCTCGTGGCGATGGTCGTCGGCGGCGTCAACGTGATGAACGCGCAGCTCGTGAGCCTGCACGAAAAGACGAAGGAGTACGGCATCCGCCGCGCGCTCGGCTTGTCGTCGGCCGGCCTACAGACGCGCGTGCTGGCGGAGGCGGGGATCTATACTTTCGCTGGCGGCATCATCGGCCTCGGGCTCGGGCTCGGTGGCGCCTTCTTTCTCTCGTGGGCGCTGACCAAGTGGGTGGCCGAGTGGCCGTTCATCGTCGTGCCGTGGTCGCTCGTCGCGGCGATCGGATCGGCGGCCATGGTCGGTGTGCTCGCGGGCCTCGTGCCAGCGCGGCGCGCGGCGAAGTTGGTGCCGAGCGAGTGTTTGCGTTCAGAGTGACGTCAGGCCGCTGACCATTGGGCCGAGTCTTCGGGCTTCCGAAAACGCACGCCGCCGACAATCACCTCACGCGCCGCCGCTTTGTCGTTGCACGCGCTCGTCAGCTCGCCGAGGTGTGCGCACATTCTGGCAAGCGCCTTCTTCTTCGTGCCGAGCTCGGCGAGCCCGCCGATCGTCGCGGTCACGGTGGGCTGCGGCAGCAAGTAGCCCTCGATCGGCCGGCCGGCACTGTCGACGACCTCGCGGCTCGACGCGCGGTGGTAGAACGCCGGCAAGTCGCCGTTCATGAAGTCCTGCCACGTGTGTATCAATGTATTCGCCTTGATGCCGATCTCGTCCTTTCCGAAGGTCGCGAAGGTCTCGGCCAGATCCTCCATCTCCGGAATCGGCTTCGTGAGCTGCGCCTTGCCCCAGAGCGCCGAGATGCCTTCGTCGAAGAGCTTGCCGGTGCTGAACACGTTGTAGCGGCCGACGCTGTTCTGAACGTCCTTGGCCTGCAGTCGTTGAGTGAACCCAGGGAGGTTCGCCGCGACCGCGAACATGCCTTCGAGATACCCCTCGTAGAGCGCCGGCGCGAGATCGCGGTTCAACGAAAGCGCGCGGCCGTCCTCGAGCGCGATGCTCGAGTGGCTCGGCTTCAGCGCGTGGTTGCGATCGAGGCCGAGGTCCATCTCGAATTGCCCGCAGATGCCCGAGAGCGGACCGTCGCCGATGAGGCTCGTGTCCTTCAAGCGCGCGAGCGCGCCGTGGAACGCGAACTCGAGATCGATCACGAAGGGCCGCCCGTGGTGCACCATGAGGTTGCCCGCGTGAAGATCCTTGATCCCGAACGACACCGCCGTCGCGAGCCATGCGCCGCATTGGTGCAGGTACGTCGTCAGCTCTTTCTTCGTCATCCGCGCGCTCTCCGGCACGGTGATGCGGCCTTCGCGCTCCGTGCGCGGCGGGCTTTCTAGGAACTGGATGTAGCCGTAGCTCTCGCGTACCGCGAGCTTGCCGCTGTGCTCCGAGCCGGGGTTCTTCGCGAGGATCGTGTACGTCGGCAGCCGGCAGTCCTCGGGGAGCGTCGCGTTCAGCATCGTCGCCAAGCTGCCCTTTTGGTTGCCGACGATCAGCGCGTCGCTCTCGACGTCGGACGGCTTGTAGACGATCTTCTTCGGCTCGCCGGTCGCGTCGATGAAGGTGAGCATCAAGACTTGCTTGCCGCCCTTGTGAAAGTCGCTGCCGCTCGACGAGATGTCGACGAGCTTCGGCTTGCCTTCGAGCCCGAACGCCTTGCCCACGTCTTCGAGATCGACGGTCACCCGCTCGCAGGCGAGGTGAATGTTGCGCACGAAGTTGTCGGCCATGCGCGACGCCATGTGCTGCGCGCGCTCGGACTTGTCGAAGGTGCACGCAGACTCCGTGATCGTCGGCTCGACGTAGGTCCAGATGCTCTCGGCGCACTGCTCGAGGATCTTCTTCATCCCCGCGCCCTGCAGCGCTTCGGCGACCACCGGCGACGCCGTCTTCGCATACTCCGTGAGCGCGAGGTGTAAGCGCTCGAGGTGCACCCCGTACTTCTCGATGTGCGCGCCGTCTTTGGGCAGCTTCAATTTG
Source organism: Deltaproteobacteria bacterium (assembly GCA_020848545.1). GTDB lineage: Bacteria > Myxococcota > JADLHZ01 > JADLHZ01 > JADLHZ01 > JADLHZ01. The sequence continues at coordinate 44,619 of JADLHZ010000068.1, forward strand.
TACGCAGCGAGCGGTGAGTCGTGTGCGTCTTCGAGCAACCCCGAGCGATCGAGCGACGGCACCGTGCTCAGCGTCTCGGCACGCGTACGCGAGTCGCGGCGCGGCGTGTCCGGCACGTCGACGCCGCTGAGGATGCGCTCTTCGCTTTTGGTCACCTTGCCGAGCACTTTGTCGATCACGCGCTCGGGCACGTCGAAGGTGACGGCGAGGTCGGTCTCTTTGGTCGGCTCGAGGCCAGCCAGCGAGATCTCCTCGGCGAGCCGCTCGATTTGCGTCGGTTCAGGGTCGGCGACGCCGCGTTGCTTCATGACGTCTTGCGCGATGGCGAGGAAGATCTGCGGCGACGCGACGGGAACGGTGACGAGCATCAGAGCTTGACCTTGAAGCGCATGCCCGCGACGACGGCAAGAGGCCCGTCGCCGCCGGCGTTGATGATCACCTGAAAGTCCGGCTGCACGCTGAAGAACTTCGTCAGGCGCGCCTTGTAGAAAAACTCGAGCGCGTACTCGTTGCCGGGATCCGGCAAGCCCGCGAGCGGCTGCGTGTAGCGCACGACCTGCCAGCCCATGCCTACCGTGTCGTCATGCGCCCACGGCAGGTCGTGCTTGGCGATGCCAAGCCCCACGTACAGAAACGGATCTTGGCGCTCTTGCGGCGTCCATGCACCGCGGACGTTGAGCGTCCAAGTGCCGAAGTGCTCGTCGTGGATCAAGAACAAACCGCCGGTCGACGTGAACGCGCGTGGCGCAGGGTCGCTCGTCACCTCGGTGAACGATCCGTACTGGCCCCACGCGCTGATGCTCGTCGTGCCGCGAAAGCGCCGCGCGTCGTCGAAGACGTGCTTCAAGGTGACGCCGCCGAGCACGACGAACCCAGCGCCGGGCCTGAACGCCGTGTCGAAGCCGAAGCTCGCGAGCTGCGGCTGACCTTCGTAGATGCCGGCTTTGATCGTCAGCCAGTCGATGGGATCGAGCTGAAAGTACGCGCCGAGCCCCTGCGTATAATAGGAGGGCATCGGCACCGTCGGCACCGCGCCGAACGAGTTGTTGATGAAGTTGCCGCCGTAGCGCGGCGTGCCGAAGTCGCGGTTGCTGTCCTGCTTGCCCAAGCGGAACATGAACACGCCCTTGATCGTCTGCTCGAAGAAGAACTCGCCGAGCTGCACATACTCCGGCCCTTCGAGGTTCGAGATCAAACTGTAGGCGCCGACGTAGTCCTCGGTGATGCTGCGGCCGTGGTTCGCCTGCGCGAGGACCAAGAACTTCCCGCCAGGCCACAGCTTCGGCGTCGTGTCGAAGGTGAGCTGCAAGTCGGCGTGGCCCAAGTAGTCGGTGGCCGCGTCACGCGCAGAAGTCTTGCTCAGGTTCGCGAAGACCTCGCCGACATAGATCGCGTCAACGGTGAAGCCGGCGTCCTGCAGAAAGGTGCGCGCGCCGCCCCACTCCGTCGTCGCGTGGTCGCCGGCGATCCAGCGCGTGTCCTTCGGCGCTTCAGGCTCCTCGTCCGCCTCGCCCCCTGCTCCAGCGTCGGCTGCGAGCAACAACAAGATGATCGCCGCGTGCACGCCCGATCACTTAGCGCGAACTGCAAAGTTTACACGAAAATGTGCGCGGGGTACTCAGCGGGGATGTCCTTCCTCAACAAAGCCGGCGGCGTCGTGACGGCCGTCGTCAAGCACGTGCCGATGCGCGGCGTTCTCTGGGCGATCATCGGCTTCGTCGTCGGCGTCGTCTGCGTCATCATCTCCTTCGGCCTCGGCCTGCTCGTCATGGAGCGCGGAGCGATGATCCTCGGCTACCTCTTGGCGATCCCGTTCGCGATCCCGGTGATCGGCGGCGCGCTCTTCGGCATGCACGGCTTGCACCGCGGCGCCGCGCGGGCCGCGCTCGAGATCGAGAAGCAATTCGGCCTCGTCAAGTACGTCACCGATCGTGTGATGGGCACGCTCATCTCCGTGCTCGGCGGCCCAGTCAGCAACTTGCCGCTGCAGCAGCTCGAAGAGAAGCTGAAGGCGGCGACGAACACGGTGCTGAAGACCGACGACGAAGGCAAGGGCCTCGCCGCGTGGGTGGTGAAGCGCGCGAAGAAGAAGATCACGACGAAGGTCGAGACGTTCTTGCTCGCCGAGTACCGCGCCGAGCAGCAAAAGGACGGCAGCGGCGGCGGCGTGTCGCTCGAGAAAGTCGCGGAGCGCGTGAACGAGAAGGTGTCGGGCAACATCGCCGGCTTCGTGATGTCGCCGCTGAACAAGCAGCTCGCGGTGTTCATGACGTTGTACGTGCTCTTCGCCGCGGGCTGGTGGTTCTGGCTGTTCTTGCTCCTGAGCGCGCTCGGGAAGGTCGCGGGCGGGGGCGCGTCGCAGCCGGTGTAGTGGCGCGATGGCGATGGCGATGGCGATGGCGATGGCGATGGCGATGGCGATGGCGATGGGCGGTCGGGACCATCCCCATCGCTATTTCCATCACCATCACCATTACTATCGCTATTTCCATCGCCATCGCCATCACGCCTTATCCGGTGCGATCGGAAGCGTCGCGAGGCCGTGCCAGCAAACTACCGCTGGCACTAGCCTCGCACGCTGACGGTGTCGTCGTAGACGATCAAGCAGCGTCACGTGCACGACGCGTGAGTCATCATCCACCTCCGAAGGCGGGGCACTTGCTCCTCGCTCTCGATACGCCCGCGTTTTCCGTAACGAACGCTCGCGGAAACCTCGGCACCGGCCCCGCCATTCGCTACGTTTCGCGCGAAGCCGACGCGAGCGAGTGTGTGATCGTCGTACTTCGGCTTGAACACCGTGCCGTCGGCGAGCGCGATCTCCCCGACGCGCCCCAAGTGATCATAGTGCACGTCCGCGAGCAGCGGCGTTGGGTTCGCGGCGCTTCCGTAGCGGAGCTTGTCGCGATCGCTCGCGCCGGCGTGCACCATGACCTGACGCACACGACCGAGGCCGTCGAGGAAAAGGTCGCGGCGCATTCCTTCGTCGAGGCAGGCCGCCGCGCCGTCCGCCCGCACGATGACTTGCACCGTCTCGGCCATCGGCGATCCGTCGGCGAAGTACTCGAACTTGCTGACGAGCGCGCGCTCGCCGAGCGTGTTGACGATCGCTTCGTCGAGGCGGCCATCGGCGCTGAAGTTGAACGACTTCGAAAATCCTGGGCCGAGAATATGGCTGAGCTTGCCGCGGGCGTTCGCCAACGTCGCCGCAGGATTTTGGGCGGTCCCTCCGTCGTAGAAGAACAAGTAGCTATCTCGCCTCGCGCCGTCATCGCCCACGTCGACGCGCGCGGTGACGCGACCATGCTGATCGTAGCAAATCCAAATGTGCGTCATGATTCATTTTAGAGAACCTAATGTTTTTCGCCGGCGACTGGAAAGACATTGGCCCTCTTGAAAAACACTCCTTGGTCCGCAGCCAAATCGAGGATCACTTTTGTTCCCGACTTGTTGCTCGTAACAGGCAGTCGGTAGTCCATCTTTTGGTCACATCGCAGCATGGGAACATCATCCACATTGATGCAAAGATTGCGAAGCACCACGCTCGTCCCATCTGAGGTATGGGTGAGGTCCCAGGATCGCTCAGTTAACTCTCCGCGCGCGGAGTTGTACCGGTAGATTCCGGGGCCAAGTAGGTCTAGCGTGTCGGTCCGCGCTGTCCGTTTGCTATGGCCTTGATAGTGCCCGACAAGCTCTGTGCCGGTGAAGTGCTGCGCACTGCCGTCGATGCATCGGCTGGAGTTCAGGGCGATCAGAAACAGGAGGAAACAGAGTCGCGGCGGTCGCGCCGTCGTAGAAGAAGAAGTAGCTATCTCGGCGCGCGCCGTCTTCACCCACATCAAGGAGCGCACTACCGCACCTTTACAAAATACAAGCCGACATCGGACACGACATCCAGCGAGACTCTGCCACCGCGAGTAAGTACTTGGAGTGACCACGCCCGGTCAGAGGTGTTCTCATCACACCGAGTTGTACCCGGCCCTCTTGCCCAATCGAGGCATAGACCCTTCAACGTAACGAAAGTTACAGCACCGTCACCAGTACCCGCGCTCGTGAGAATCCATGCGCCTTCGTGGAAAGCCACAACACCGCTTTTCGTCGAGCGGTGTACGTATCTTTCGGGGGTGAGAAGCTCGAGGGTGTCATTGGCACCCTCTTTCGTACCTTGGTAAAGTCCCACCAACTCTGAAGCCGACATCGGCTGAACCCTCTTGTGCTCCTTTGTGCATGTAGGCAACACGCAGATGAGAACTAGCAGAACCTTTTTCATGGAGGCGCCTCGGTCGTTGAGTCAGGCAGCGTCTCGAAAAAGATAAACATTTGGAACATGTCCGAGCCGGGTCCCCCGGTGTTGTAATGCGGAAGCTCGTAGTCGTTAGGATGCTGAGGTGTGGGCGGATCGAAAATTCCGTGACCAAGAGAGGTGACGCTCGTTGGGTTCCACAGCTCGACTCTGACCGACCGCGGCCCAATGGGATAAAACTCGGCCGTATGCTTTCCGACGAAGAATCGCATAGGATTGGCGAATTGATCCATCATGCTCGTTGGCGCTGGAACTGATCGCGTGTCCCTAACAGGCGAACCACCGTTGGTTCGCTGGGCATACATCACATAGGTCTGCCACACGGTTTGATACGCAGGACTTGTTCTCATCTCCGTGGTGACCGGGGAGTTCGGACCATAGAGAGAGAAGCGCGGATTTAGCCCGGTCGAGAACCGAAAGAGGTTAGATCCCGCCGCGAATGCACTCCTGAGCCAGCTGGTTCCACCGTTCTGAGCGTCGGCTCTTGCAAGCACCTGATTCAAAGCTGCCACATCTGCCGCCGACCCTGGCGCCGCGCGAGGGGCGCCGCCGACCCCACCAGCGCCACCACCGCCGCCCGGCGAACCAGGCGCACCTGCCGTCGGCCCAGGCGACGCGGGCGTTGGCGGAGGAGCCGCGCCTGCCGCGGCTTGCACGCTGCGCACGATGCTGTCGATCCCGTACCCGAGCGCGACCGCCGTGATCGCCACTGCCGCTACGCCGACGATCACCGCCGCGGCGACGCTTGCCGTGCCACCAGCCAAGATGAGCTCGAGGAACTGCCCGTTCGGATCGACGAAGTTCGCCGGATCATTCCCCGCGTACGAGAACAAGTTGCAGCCGACGTGATCGCCCAAGCAGAGCTGCGGGGACTCGATGTAGAGCGTGTCCGGCTGCATGAAGCGGCCGATTGCGGGATCATAGTCACGCACGCCGAGGCGCACGAGTCCGGTGTCGGCATCGCGCGGCTGGCCGATGAAGTTGCTGACGGCGGAGACATCCGGTTGATCGCCGTCAGTCCGCGCGCCAAACGGCGACGCCAGCGCGCTCGGCCCAGAAGGTGCCGGTGCGCCCACGAGCGTGCCGCGAACGTCGGTGAACAGCGTCGACAGCTCGCCCTTCGACAGCGTGCCGATGTCGACGCCGGCGATCGCTATGGGCTGCGTGAGCCGATCGCTGTCGATGACACGCCCGCCGATGTTCGAGCTCTGCCACACGCCGTCTTTGAGCTTCGCGATTCTCTGGCCGCCTTCGTCGTAGACGAATTCGAAATGGCCGCTGCCATTGCTCGGCGCTACGCACGTGCCTGCCGCGCGCGTGCCGCAGCGCCACGCGCCGTCCGTGGTTTGGTACTCACACTGCGCGGCATCCGTGCTCGCGCAGTGCAGTTGCCCGTTGGCACCGTAGAGGTAGTGCACGGTAGCAGCGGTCCCTGCTTTGCGCGTGACGACACGCCCGAGCGCATCCATCGTGTAGTCGATCGCTTTCGATCCCGATCCGAGCTTCATCGAGCTGCCGCCCGCGGCGAACACGTTCTGCGGCACGTTCGTGTTCGTGCCATCGATCTTCGTGACGTCGCCGCGCGCCGCATCGAAGTTGTAGCTGAAGCTTTTCTCGAGAGCGGGATCGTCGCTCGTGTCGGTCGCCGTGTCGATGAAGCCTTGCGCGTTGTACTCGTACGCCCGGCTCACGTGCGCGCCGACGACATCTTGCTCCTCGCTCTCGATGCGTCCACGTTTGCCATAGCGCACCGTCGCCGACACCTCGGCGCCGGCAGCGCCATTCGCCACGTTTCGCGCGAAGCCGACGCGCGCGAGCGTGTGGTCGTCGTACTTCGGCTTGAACACCGTGCCGTCGGCGAGCGCGATCTCCCCGACGCGCCCCAAGTGATCATAGTGCACGTCCGCGAGCAGCGGCGATGGGTTCGCGGCGCTTCCGTAGCGGAGCTTGTCGCGATCGCTCGCGCCGGCGTGCACCATGACCTGACGCACACGACCGAGCCCATCGAGGAAGAGGTCGCGGCGCATTCCTTCGTCGAGGCAGGCCGCCGCGCCGTCCGCCGGCACGATGACCTGCACTGTCTCGGCCATCGGCGATCCGTCGGCGAAGTATTCGAACTTGCTGACGAGCGCGCGCTCGCCGAGCGTGTTGACGATCGCTTCTTCGAGGCGGCCATCGGCGCTGAAGGTGAACGACTTCGAAAAACCCGGGCCGAGAATGTAGCTGAGCTTGCCGCGGGCGTTCGGCAACGTCGCCGCAGGATTTTGGGCAGTCCTTCCGTCGTAGAAGAACAAGTAGCTATCTCGCCTCGCGCCGTCATCGCCCACGTCGACGCGCGCAAGGACGCGGCCGTGCTCGTCGTAGTCGAAGATCTGATGCCGGTGCGCGACGCCGCCGACGCCAAACGATTTCGTTCGCAAGAGCCCCGACATGGGGTCGTAAGTGTAGCTCACGGTCAACCCAAGCGCGGCGGCAGCGACCGAACACGGATCAGCCGGTAGGTCCGACTGCTTGACGCTAAAGCGAACGATGCTCGCGGGCCGGCTGTGCGAGTCGTAGCAGATCCAGATGTGCGTCTTGTCATCTGGAAGCTCGACGTGCGCAAGACGCCCGAACGCGTCCGCGTGGTAGCGGCCGGTGGCTCCGGCCTGGTCTGAAAACGATCGCATCGCTCCGCCAGCGGACACCGTGGAAGTCGTGGTCAAAAGCGGATCGTCATTCTCCGTCACCGATTGCACGTGGCCGGCCGCCGTCACGTCGTGCTTGAAGCTGACCTTGCCAACGACGTCTTCGTGCAGCTGGGCTTCCTCGGACAGAGCCAAGCCAATCGCCGATGCCTGGCTCGTCGCAACCACGCGAGCGCCGTTCTTCAAGTCGGCGAACGCGATCTGCATCGGCGCTGTCGTCACCGTTTGCGGCTGGACATGCCGCGTCGTCATGCCCGGCAGATGCGTCTCGAACGACGAAAACGCCCACCCACCTTCCACCGCCGAGGCCTGCGCCACCGGGCGACCGCTCGCCGAGTGAAGCGCGATGCCCATCCGCGATGCCCCGGTGGCGGCATCGACCAGCGTCTTCGTCTTCACCGCGCCGAGCAGATCGGCAGTAGGGTTCTGGTACTCGAGCTCGATGAGCGGCATCGTCGCCGACGAGCGCAATGCGTTGCTCCAGGAGCGAACGAGCCGTTCTTGGTCGTCGTATGCGAAGCGCCGGTCGACGCCGTTCACCGCGGCCGAGCGCAGCGCGGAGGTGATCGGATCGCGATCACACGCGGAAGCAGATGGATCCGCGCTGCACGTCCACTTCGCCGCAACGGTGGCGATGCTCGCGAGCATCGGCTTGTGCTCGGCGTCGTAGGTGTAGCTCGTCGTTCCGCGTCCCGGCCGGCTCACGCTCAGAACGAGCCCATCACCGTCGTACTCCGTGTGAGACACGTGCAGCTCGTCCGATCCTTCTCCGTCGAAGACGTCGACCAGCTGGCCGCGTTCATTCCACGCAAAGCGGCTCACGAGCTTCGGCGTCGCCGCGAGCGCCGGATAGCGCGTCACGCGTTTTGGAAAGCAAGCGATCGTCTTCTCGAATGCCGGCGGCCGCGCTGGTGCTTGCACGGAAGCACAGCCGGGCCCCGTCACATCGTAGCATGTCTCAGTGATGAGCGACGTGTTGCCGCTGCCTACCAGCCCCTCAGATCGCGTATGGGTGGATTTCGAGGGGCAAAAATCTTCGAAGTAGCCATTGATGGCGTCGTCCTCGTACACGCTCACCGTCTGCGGTGGGCCGAAAGTCGGAATCGTGGTCTTTGTCAGCGCGCTCCGGTGTGCGCCTAGACGAAGCATCGGCAGGCCGCGCACTGTTGCCGGCAGGTATGAGAATGTCTCGACCACTTCGATCCCTGGTGCCCCCTGGCCGGAGAGCCGGCGAGCCTTCGGAACGAGTGTGTTGAAGTCGCCTTGATCGAAATTGTTCGCGAAGGTGACGATCTCCTTCGAGAACACAGCCAAGCTGCGCGTGTTCTCGGTCATCGTCACTCGCTGAAACCCGACTGCATGCAAGTCGGCGGGATGCAGCAACGGCTCTTCGAACGCATACTGAAAGATGCGCGGCTCTTCGCCGGTCGCCGACGCCACCATCTGGCGCACGACGACCGCACGGCGAGGCACGTTCTCCGCGGGCGGCGCATACGTGTAGTCGAAGGAATAGCTCACGCCCTGGCCGTCGTCGGCGGCGATCATGAGCCCGGTGCTCGGGCTGGTGATCGGCAGGTCGAAGACGGACGGCGTTCCGTCCGCGGCGTCGAACAGAAAGAGCAGATGGTTGCCGCCATCGCCGACGAGGTCTTGCGCGAGCACGTCATCGACGTTTTGGCTCGTGAGCCAAGCGTCGGTGAGCCCGGAGGCGGTCACCTGGTTGAAGAGCTGCGTATCCTCTTTCACGCCCGCGTTCAGAAACAGCGCCGGCACCAGGGTTGTTTCTGGAAACACGGCGAGGATATCGGTGAGCCCGTCCTTGTTCGCGTCGAAGAACTGGAGGCGCGCAGTGCCGGTGAGCACGCGGGCCGAAGCTCCGGAGAACGCGATGCGCATGCGGGGTACGGGCGGCGCGGGGAACATGCCGCGAGCAGGCTTCGAGTAGTCGACGAAGAACTTTCCACTCCCGATCTCGCGCGACAATACATCGCTGAGCCCATCGCCGTTGATGTCACCAATCCAAAACAACGGGCTCGCGCCGAGCGAGAGCTTCCGGGAGAAGTTGTTGACCAACGACTTCTGCGGGTCATCGGGATCCTCAGGCGGCGGCAGCGGAGCAACGTCGAGCTCCCAAGGCTGGCGATCCACCTCGAACTCAGCACCCAAGCGACGCGAGACGATCACTTCCCTGCGCGAGGCGAGCACTTCGAGCGCGTGGTCGCCGTCGAAATCGGCAAGCACTGGCCCGAGCGCCATTTCGAAAAACGAGGTCGTCGTATTCTCGGGGGGAACCTGCGAGAATGCTTCGTACATCGCGTAGAAGTCGTGCTCCAAAACTCCGGTCGGGAAGTGCCGCACACCGAAATACTTCGGCGCAGGGTTGAGCTGTCCCGCCTGCTGTCCGGCGACAGGCACTGTGCGCCCGAAGCCAGCAAAGAGCATGTGATTCACGCGATCAGGACCAAACGGAACGATGCCCGTGAGAAAGTCGAAGACCAGTGGATTGGGCTCCGGCCGCCGCCATGGCAGGCGAGCTTCTTTGAAGGCGGAGAGCGCCGTCGTCGCGCGACTCCGCACGAAGAAGCGATACAGCGGATCGATCGAGCCGCGATCCGCCGAGGGTGTCTTCAAGACGAAGTCGACGAGCCCGTCTTGCCCTTCGTCATAATAGATGGCGCCTGGGTCTTGCAGATCGCGAGGCGGCAACAGTTGCGCCGCTTTGATGCCTTGTCCGCGCAGAAATCCCGTGAGCTCGTTCGACAGCAGCGCGCGCGCGCTCGCGAGCTCTTCGCCATGTACGCGGTAGTGATAGCGGATCGGCGGTTGCCGCGCACCGGAGCGAAAGACTTTCGTGACCGATCGCAAGTAGAAGACTGCGGGGTTGGTCGCGTTGTTGTCGTGCTCGAGCAGGTAGGACCAGCGCGGTTGGTCGGTCGCGTGCGAAAAACAATCGATCGACGTCACGCGGCGGGAGAAGCGCTCCTGGTAGCCGCCGCGAAACGTGGCGATGGCCGTGTTCGAAGCGGGGTCAGCCGCGCCGTAGTTGATCTTGATCTTGTACGGATGATTCTCGCCGAGCCCGCCGTACTCGACAGTATCGATGAGGCGGCGGCCGTCGACGACGCGATAGCCCACGTTCATCGTCCGTCCGAGCGCGTCGCGAACGCTTTCGAGCGACCACTCGAAGCGACTCTCTAGCTCGACCCCAGTCGTGCCGAAGAGCCGCGCGTACTTGTAGTCCGTGAATGTCGCGATGCGACCGTCCGGGAGGTAGGCGATGAACTTCGAGATCGTGTCGCCCACCGGCGCAGGCACGAATTCGACACGCACGAGCTGGGTGATTCCTTCCGGATACCAAAAGTCGTCGGCCGGAGACTTCACCAACGGACCCCACGGGCTCACGAAACGATCGGAGTCGCTGAAGTCGATTCGTCGATCCGGACGCCAGCGGGTGATCGTGATCGCGCTGCGCCAACCCATGCCCCACTCCGAGAGGCCGGAATCGGGCGAATAAGTCGGAAAGATGTTGAAGAGGAGATCGCCCTCTTCGTTGGGCACAGTGAAGGGCGCAGGAATCGAGAACACGCCGCGACTCATCGCGATCGCGCCCGACGCAATGGAAACCGCGCCGCTGACATTGCCCGCCGCGCTCGGGTCTGTTTGCGCGGCGGCGCTCGATGACAAGCACGCCAGGCACGCGGCGATGACCACCGGCCTGATGAAGGCGAGCGTCTTCATGGGGCACCCCCGAGGATCGCAGCGCAGGTGGGACAACTCTGCTTCACACGCGCAACGCTCTCAGCCGCTCGCGTCTTGTGAAGTGTCGACAGCTCGCTCTTTCCGCTAACGGTGTAGAGCAGTCCTTCGGGAGTGCATGAAGCGTCGCAGCAGCGCCCCGTCGCGCACCCGGGCGCGCCGTCGGGATCGTGGCGTGGCCTTGCATCGCCGGCTGGGCAACTATCCTTGGTGCACGGGTCGCCGTCGCTGACGAGCGGTGGAACGCCGCCGCGACAAACGCCGTCGAAGCAAAGCTCGACGCCGTTGCAACCATCGGTGTCGCCGCAGAACGTCGCATCCGGCGCGGGCTTCAATGTCTGGGTAGCGGCGTCGCAGACGACGCAAGGATTGCCGCTGTCGTAGGTCTGAGTCCCGCACGTTTGCACTTGGCCGGGGCACACAGGCTGTCCATTGATCACAGGGCACACGCAGAAGCCGCCGGCGTCGCAGGTGAGCCCGAAGTTGCAACCGCCGCAGGGGAGGTCGCCGCCGCAGCCATCGGAAATCTGCCCACAGCGCGAGCCCACGCCCGCCGCCGCGCTCTCGATGCAGATGTGCGGATGCGACTCGACGAGGAGCGTGCTCGTCAGATTTAACACTGCCGCGACCGGATCGAAGCTCTTCGTGAACCAAGTGCTGAGGTTGTAGGTCGTCGTGCTGTCTAGGCGATCGACAGGGACGCGTGGATCGACCCATGCCGCAGCGAGGAAGTTGCCGCTGCCATCCACGATCGTCGCCGCGTACGCAGCGAACTGACCGAGCTCCGGCGGCGGCGTACTGGGATCCGAAGAAGGAACGATGTCGTAGCAACCGCGAAGCAAGAGCGGTGCTGTCGCGGAAGGACACGCTGTGATCGTTTCACCGAAGGGGTAGTAGCAGGCGAGCGGATCGCGATCTGCGTTGTCGTAGTGGCAGACGCGACAGAGCCCGCCCGGGCTGCCGGCGGGACATGTCGGCCCACCATAAAGCAGCAGCGCCCCGACGCAGGCCTCTGACGTTCCTTGCCCGGTCAGCACGGGTCTAACGAGGGTCGGGCGAAACTCGGCGGCGTCGAACGTCGCACTGTCGGCAGTCGAGACGACCCAGTCGGCGTTCGTGCGCGCAGGCGCCATGCTTCCTGCGGCGATGTCGATCGGATCGCTCGTGACTGAGGCCGTGCAGAAGACGCGGAGGGCGACGACGTAGGCGCTGAGGCTGTGAGTGCAGATCGTGACCGACCCTGATGACGCATCGACGAACTCATTCGCGGAAACGGGCACCAACAAGACGCTCCCCGTCGGCGTCAGCGTGACCCGGTAGATCCGCAGGCTCTCCAAGCTTTGCGACGAGAATTCTTCCGCGAGCCCTTGCGAGTACGGAACCTTCATCGTGGTGCAGGGCGTGGTGTCGGAAAACACCGCTGACGGATTGAAGCTGATGAGCGGACCGATGGTGACGACGGGCCCGAGCGTAGACGTGACGAAGCTGTTGATCGGAATCGAAGGGTCGACCACGGGCGCATTGAACACGGTCCACTGACTCAACGAGCCTGGCGCGATTGTGAGTGAGGCGCCCGCAGCCGCTGGGTCGCTCGCGTTGACGACGACTTCTTGAGTCACGCACGCGCCGCTGACGGGCTCGCAGACGCTTCCGATTGCGCAGTTGCCGCAATAGGTCGTCGCGCCGCAGCCGTCGGTCATGAGCCCACACTCACGGCCGAACCCCTCACAGGTCGCGGGCGCGCAGCCGCAGACATTCGGCGCGCCGCCGCCACCGCAGGTCGTGCCGATGTCGCACCCGCCGCAGTCGAGAAAGCCGCCGCAACCATCCTCGGCGAGACCGCAGCTGGCGTCGGCGTCCTCACAGGTTCGCGGAGTGCACCCACAGCGGCCGGCAACACCGTCGCCGCCGCAGCTCTGCGGGTCGACACATTCGCCGCAGTCGAGCTGACCGCCGCAACCGTCGTCGATCTCTCCGCATTCGATGGCCGCGCCGGCGCATGTTCTTGGGGTGCAACCGCACGTGAGCGGCGCCGCAACATCGCCCCCGCACGAGAGCGGTGATTCGCAGCTGCCGCATTCAATCAACCCGCCGCAGCCATCGGTGAGAACGCCGCAGGTCGCCGAAAACTGCTCGCAGCTCGCCGGCATGCAAGCACACGGCTCGGCGTTGAGGCGCAGCGCAACCGTGACCGGAGTGGCGTCCGGGTCCTCTTCACGGCTCTCAACGCGCAACGAAAACGCGTTGCCGGTGACGGGATCGCCTGGCGACGAACCATGCAAGCAGCTCGCGAAGCTAAAGCGCCCTAACGCGATGACTCCGGCCGCACCGGTCGCCGCGTAGAGGCATTCTTCGCCGATGCTGCCATCGAGCGCTATCTGGAGCGTGACGTTTCCCGCCGGATTGCCTTCCGTGATGACGATATCGGCCGGAATGGATACTTGGATTGGATCGCGAAGCTCCGCGCGCCCTTCGATGCTCGCGTGCGGGTCGAAAGTCTCCGCAGCGCTGAGATCAACTCCGAAGCATTGGTTCTGCGGCGTGACGCAGCCTCCGCAATTGATGATGCCGCCGCATCCGTCCGAGTAGACGCCGCATGCAATTTCCTCGCACGTGAGCGGCTGGCAAACACACTCGCTTTGAGGGGCAAGCAAGGTGAGCGCCGCCGCAGTGGAGCCGCTGGCATGATCCCCACCTTGCACCTGGAGAAGGAAGAATCGCGCCGAGACGGCATCGCCAGCGGAGTGGGAGCTTTGACAATTCTCGAAGACGTACCGTTCACTCCCTCCGGCTTCGTCGCACCTGTACCGGCACTTCACCGGCTTTGCGTCCGGCAATTCCGCGAAGTCGAAGTCGAGCCAGTGGTTGGCGCACGCGCCGACGACGACCGGAACTTCGCTCGGGATCACGAAGGGGAACGGCTCGCTCAGCGAACGCACCGCGTCGATCCATCGCGTGGGCCGGTATGACCTCTCCGCGACGAGGCGAAGGCTCTCACAGGGTTGGCGTTGGAGCGCGCCCTGGACGACGACAACCGTGGAGTGGCTTCCTTCGCGTGGGATGTGGGGCGCAGACGCATCTCGGTTCGGCTCGCCCCTAGAGTGGACAGTCTCCGATGGCGACACAGAATCCGCAATCTGCTCCGGCTCGCTCGATCGTTCACAGGCAGCACATACGAGCAGCGCGATCGCCGAGGCATGGCTGAGCAGACGACATCGTCCTCGCATGGCTCCTCCCTCGACTCACTGATTGAAGAGATGACGCGCAACCCGTCCGGTGCAGTTGTTCGTGCACCGATTGTCGTGATCGTCGCAGTCGAGACACTGCGGAATCTGGTCCGTGTCGGCGTCAATGCAGGTGTTCGGATTTCCGGGATGGCAGAGCGTCGTGCGATCGTCGCAGTCACCTTGCGCTGGAGTGAACCCGTCGCCATCCGTATCGAGTAGCTGACAACCCGGTGGCCCCACAGCGAGGAATGCGCTGACGGGAGGGAGCCCAAGCGTGTCGAGCGCTATCGGGACGCCCCACGCGCCCTTGTCCGTGATCGCGGGCGGCGGTGGAAACGCAAGGACCGGGCCGAAGGAGCCGCGCCCAGGGCAGTTGACGCCCCAGTAATTTCCGAACGCACGCGGCGTTCCCGGCGGAGAGTTGAGATCCGGCGCGCTCAGCTCTACGGCGAAGCCCGACGCGACATTCAAGCGGTTGCCGCGGAGATCGTTCAACGTGACGATCGGGCTCGTCGCGCCGACGAGGACGAGCCCGGTGTCGTTGCCGACGATCTGATTGCTACGAACGGTTGCCGTCGAATCCGCCAGCTCGACCCCGGTGCCGCATCCGAAGCTGATGGTGTTCTCTGCGGCGACGCCGCCGGAGACGTTGCCGAACAAGAGGCCGCCTTGATTGGGAGCGCGAGCGCCGTTGCTGCAATCGACGTGGTTGCGCCTCGCTTGCACGACGCCCAGGCGCTGCGTGCCGCTCGCGGAAACCGCCCAAGATGTGCGCGCGTCAGGTCGAAACGCATTCTTGAAAATGTCGACGTCCTTGGTCTCGCCTGCGTCGCCCTGCGCCGTCTGGATGCTGACCCCGGTCATGAGCTGTGTCTTCAGCTCGGAACGAATAGAGCTGCTCCGCAAGTGGCTCTCGATGCGAACTTGTCCGCCAAGCTCGTTGTCGACGAGTTGCCAGCCGCTGAGCTCGTTCGTCCCGAAGTTGTAGATCGAGTAATTCGTCGAGCCGAGACTGGAAACCACGTCGGACTTCCGCACCGTCAGATCGACGTGCCCGAGCGACAGCATGCCGTGCCCAACGAAGCCGACGATGTGGACGTTCTCGATGACGCCGCCGCTCGGATTCGCCCAGCGAAACGTTTGCAAGCCTGTGAAGTCAATGCCGATGAAGAACGACTCAATCGTGCAATTCTTGATCGATGAAGCGGGCGCGGCCAGGAGGACCCCCGGCGACGACCCTGGCCAGCCGTTCGCCGTGCCCGCGCCTTTGATTGTGTTGCCCGCACAGTCGAGCTCGTAACCCGATGGGGTCGGCGGTTCGACGAGGCAAATCGCGAGATCAGGCGGGCAGTAGGTCGGTGTGATCTCGATCGTCTCGAAGACAGGCGTTGTCAGCGTGCATTTGATCGGCCGGTTGTTCGCGTCGAATGTCGGGGTGCCGATGTCGGCGCACTGCCGCGGCAGATGCTTTGTGCTTCGCTGCGGTTGGATGAACAGCTCGAATGGCGCTTCCACATCTGTCGTGAACGAGAGGTGCCCGGAGCCGCCGGTTTCCTTGGACATTGGAGGCCCTTCGAGCGAATCGCGATACAGATAGTAGGTTCGGTGCGGCAACAGACCGCGCACGCGAAGCTCAGTGCCTATCGCCGCGGATAACACGCTCAGGTGTCCGTAAGCAGGCGCGAGGTATGCCGTGAGATCGATGGGCGCCGAGCTTTCGAGCTCGATGTCGCCGGCTACGAAGTGATCGCCTCGACCGGCGACGCCGCCGCTACTCGAGAAGATCGCGATGTCCGAGAAGTGAGGCACTCTCGCGCTGATGGTCCTCGCCGCGATGTTGACGGCTGTGGTCTCGAGCCGCTCCCAGACTGTGCTGCCGTGCGATCGTGCGCCGATCCATGCCGCTGATAGATCCATCTTTGAGCGATCGTCGAGCCGAATGGTGATATTGGCCGGTGGATCGAAGCGCTCGTTGTTCGGTCCAAAGCGGTAAAGATCGGATCGACCAGGAATCGCCGGTTCGGCAACGGCAACGAAGAGCTCCCGCGCCGGCCCGCCGCCAGCCACTTCCAGCGAAGCTTCGCCGCCCCCGCCGGCTTTCGCGGAAATGGTTCCCCCGTCGGAAGTAATGAGAGCACGAATGGTTGC
The DNA here is from genome assembly GCA_020848545.1 of Deltaproteobacteria bacterium. GTDB lineage: Bacteria > Myxococcota > JADLHZ01 > JADLHZ01 > JADLHZ01 > JADLHZ01. The sequence continues at coordinate 60,737 of JADLHZ010000068.1, forward strand.
GTCAGCTGCGTGATCCCCGTGTTGGCAGGCAGACGCGACGACAAGGGTGACGAGGAGAAAGTGTCCTTCCCGGACAGCTCGCCGCCGCTCGAGTTGCCGCTTGCACCCTTGCGCTGCCATCTCTGCCTCCGCCGTCGACGGGTGCGACCTTCGCGATTACTGCCGCGACGATCCCCTCGGCTGACCTGGACAGCTCGGAGTGTGGCGGCCGGTTTGAAAAAGCGCCAGTCGATCTTTCCACGATTTCATCAGAGTCGGAGCTTTGCCGCGCTTTGCACACAAACCGGTCCATGGCGTTGTGCCCGCAGAACGAGCGATATCCTTCGACTGCCCTAGCGATTTCCTTGCCCTGCCCTAGCCATCGACCTACCCCGCCCTGAGCAATCGCTCGCGCGGCGAAGGAAAACGATATCCGTACGTAGGAAGTCCCTACGCCGACCTCAGCCAACCCCTACGCCGACCGAACTCTCTCCCTCCGTTTCCCCAACGAATTCGCGACGCCGCCGAACAAAAATCAAAAATCGACATGTCACCGCGTTAGTTTTCGGCGCGAGCGGCGACTAACAGTTGAAGGGCTCGCATGGTGCGGGCTCAAAAACGAAAGGACAGAGGTATGAAGAAGTTGAATTGCGAAGCGTTATTGACGTCCCTGAACCATGTCGTCGAGCAGATGCCCGAAGGGCTCGCGCGACTCACCCCGGAGGATCGACAGCTCATGCTGTCACCGCGGGTGCGATTCGAAGCGTTCGCCGAGCAGATCGCGGAGGCAGCGGAGAATGCCGGCGTCGACCTGCCGAAGCGTCCGCTCTCGGCGATGCACGCCGCCATCGCGACGGCGACGGAGGCCGCCCGCATCGAAGAAGTGCTCGACGTGATGCACAAGCGGGCACAAGACACCGTCACGAAGCATCGTGTCGTCGCGTACCGGATCTTCCTCGCGTACTACCGCGCGCTGCAGGCGATCGCCGTCGACGACGCCGAGATCGCCGATGCGATCGCGCCCGCGGCCGAGTTGTTCGCGGCGAAGGCGAAGCCGAAGGACAAGCCGATGGACGCGCCTCCGGCGAACGAGGACGGCGAGCCAACGGTCGTGACGCCGGCGAAAGTGCCTGCATAGTCCGCGAGCATCGGCTATATCCCTCCCGTGCTGCGCTTCGTTGCCGTCGTCCTGTTGTGGTCGCTCGGCGGATGCCGCGGCCTGCACCGGGTCACCTTCACTCCGCCGATCGCCGTCGACCCCACGACGCGCGTCTTGGGAACCGTCGCGGACAGCGCCGCGCACCCCATCCCCAACGCGCTCGTCGTGATCTTGCGAACGGCCGACACCGGCGAGGAGCCGCGCCGGCGCGAGCTGCACACGGACTCGACCGGGCAGTTCAGCGCCGAGCAAGCGCCAGCGACGTACCGACTGACGGTGAGCGCCGCCGGCTTCTCGACGCTGCAGCTCGACGACATCGACCTCGCGGCGAGCGCCACCCGCGATCTCGGCGCCATCGTGCTCGCGCCGGCGCCGGATGAAGAGCGCCCCACGCTACAGGAAGTCAGCTTCGTCGCCGGCGCATACACGTCTGCGCTCCACACGCTGGTGCACGTCGCCGCGTTCGACAATCGCTCCGCCGGTGAAGACCTGCGCATCGCGCTCAGCACCACCGCCCAGGCGTGCGACAGCGTGACTTATCTCGAATCGTTCGCGACGTGCGCCGAAACGCCGTGCGCCGTCGATCTGCCCTTCGATCTCGCGAGCGGCCCCGACGGCGAGCGCAGCGTCTTCGTCTGCGTGCGCGACAAAGCCGGCCTCACGAGCGCCGCTCCGAGCGAAGCGGCCATCGTGCTCGATACCTTGCCGCCGCCGCAGGTGCTCAACGTGGCGCCGGCTTCCCGCAGTCAGGGGTTGCGCGTGAGCTGGCCGGCCGTGGTCGACGGCGGATCCGGCGTCGCCCGCTACGTCATCGAGCACGCCGCCGACGCGAGCTTTGCCGCCGCCACGACAGTCACCATCGACGCCCCGCTCAGCGAAGCGTTGCTCGGGCCGGTGCCGGTGCGCGTCTCACGCTACGTGCGCGTGCGCGCCGTGGACAACGCCGGCAACGTGGGCGCAGCGTCGGCCGCGGTCAGCGTGATCGTCGGCATGACCGGCGCGCTCATCGGCAACGTCGACATCACGGAGGAAGCAACGCTCGCCATCGACGGAGACGACATGTGGCTCGTCGGCCCGGGGGCCGGCGCCCTCGAAGTCTACCGGTGCGCCGTGGCGAGCAGCGACTGCCGCCAGAGCCCGCAGTGGTTTCACGTGGGCGGCGTCGCGCCGAGCTTCGTGCCGCAGGTCGATTTGCGCGGCAACGTGGCGTTCGTCGCCGGAGGGCGCGCGCTGCGCATGTTCTACCGCGATGGCGACTTGCTGACGGCGCGGAGCTGTCTCAAGACGAGCAACTGCCTGAGCGCCGGCAATTGGACGCGGAGCACGTCGTACGATTTCTCGAACGGCTACGGCAGCGGCAACCGTGTCGAGACGCTGGCCACCGGCATCGGCGTCTTCGCGTACTTTACCGCCGGCGAAGGCCCGAGCGACAACAGCTGGCATCTGCTCGCCACGCGCTGCGATCGCGACGGCGACTACACCGGCACTTGTACGCCGGGCATCGAGCCGCTCCTCTCGATCACGGAAGGCCAGGCCGAGCTCGGCAAGCCGGTGGCCGACAGCACGCGCCTGTGGATCCCGTTCCAACGCCCGGCGCTAGTCCTTCGACCGCATGAAGATTGCTCGTAGCCGTAGGCGTTGACGTCGCCGTCGCCGGGTTGGGGTGGTGATGAGCTGAAAATTTGGCGGATGTTCGATGCTGTGGGCGTTTTGCTTGCATGGTTATCCGGCGGCGTAAGGCGAGGTCATTGCCAACGATTCGTCTGAA
>JADLHZ010000069.1 GCA_020848545.1 Deltaproteobacteria bacterium
GCCTTCAGCGTTGCGGCGAGCATGGCGAGCGACGCAGATTTCGCAGTCGCGAGATCGAGACCGCGCTGCGCGAAGCCAGCCGTGAGCGTCGAGACACGCGACCATGTCTCGGCGTCGAGCAAGCTCACGTGGTCGGCGAGATGCGCCCGGTGCACCGCCGTGCGTTGATCCAGGATCGTCGCGAGCAGTGCGACGCCCGCGCTTCCTCCGAGCTGGCGGAAGAGGCTGTAGAGGCCCGCTCCCTGCGGGACGGCCGCCAGCGGCAGCCCGCCGAGGGTCGCGACCGAGAGCGGAACGAACATCGCACCGAGACCGATTCCGCGCGCCACCTGCGGCCAGAACAAGTCGTCCCATCCACTCTGCAGCGTCCACTCGGTCATTCCCCAGACGCCGAGCATGAACACGCAGGCGCCGAAGAGAAACACCGGTCGTGGGCCGCGGCTGCGCGAGAGGCGCCCTGCGAAGCCCATCATGAACGCCGTTGCGACGCTCGACGGCAGCGCGGCAAGGCCCGACTGCCACGCCGTGAAGCGAAGCAGCGACTGCGTGTAGACCGGGAACAAGAAGATGCTGCCGTACAGGCCGAGGCCGAGGAGCGTCCCGTAAGTGCACCCGACCATGAGCGAGCGGTGGCGCAGCACGCGCAGGTCGACCACCGGGTGCTCGGCCGTGAGCTCGCGCCAGACGAAGAGAACGGCGCCCAGCGTGGCGAGGACCGCGAAGCCCGCGATCTCACGGCTCTCGAACCAGTCGAGTCGGTGGCCACGCTCGAGCACCCACTGGAGCGAACCCACCGCGACGACGAGCAGCAGGATCCCCGCCCAGTCGATCGAGGGCGCCCGACGGGCTTTCATGGAATCGGGATCTTGCAGCGCGACGAGGCACATGAGGGCGGCGAGCAGGCCGAGCGGCAGGTTGATGAAGAAGATCCAGCGCCACGTGTAGTGGTCGGTGATCCAGCCGCCGAGCGTCGGACCAAGGCTCGGGCCGATCATCACACCGACGCCGAACAGCGCTTGCGCCATCCCAATCTGCGACGCCGGGAAGCTCTCGACCATGATCGCCTGCGACGTTGCGAGCAGCGCGCCGCCGCCAAGCCCTTGCAAGACCCGGAAGACGACGAGCTGCGGCAGTGTCGCCGCGAAGCCGCAGGCGACCGATGCGGCCGTGAAGAAGAGAATCGATGAAACGAAGTAGCGCTTGCGGCCGAAGCGTGTCGCGAACCAGCTCGTCATCGGCACGATGATCACGTTGGAGAGGATGTAGCCGGTGATGACCCACCCGATCTCGTCGAGAGTCGCGCCCAAGTTTCCCATCATGTCGGGAAGCGCGACGTTCACGATGCTCGAGTCGACGATTTCGAGGAGCGTCGCGAGCATCACGGCGAAGACGATCGCGAGGCGGCGCAGGCCGAAGCGTTCGTCCTCGATCGCCACGTCAGTGGACGTCAACGCGCACCTCGGCCGAAAGCCCGACGGGAAGGCCATCGGGCGCCGGAAGTGGTGCATCGGCGCCGTCTCCACGCTCGACGTCGTCGAGAACGATCTTCACGGGTACGCGCTGTACGACCTTCGTGAAGTTGCCCGTCGCGTTGTCGGGCGGGAGCAGCGCGAACGTCGCCCCGGTGGCCGGCGCCAGCGAGTCGACATGGCCCTTCCAAACGGCCTCGGGATATGCGTCGATCCGCACCTCGGCCTGTGCCCCCGGCTGCATCCGGCCGATCTGGGTCTCTTTGAAGTTCGCGACGATCCACGTGCCGCGATCGGCCGCGATCGCCAACAGCGGCTGCCCCGGGCTCACGAACGCACCCGCCTCGACATTCTTGCGGCCGACTACGCCATCGACCGGCGCGCGCAGTGTGGCGTACGAGAGCGCGAGCTCCGCCGCGACGAGGAGCGCCTGCGCCTGCCGTACCGGAGCGTCGCTGCCGAGCACGGCGCGCTCGGCGTCGGCTTTGCTCACGAGAGCGATCCGGCGCGCTTCGGCGGCGTCGCGCAGGGCGTTCGCGGCATCGAGCGCCTGCCGGCTCGCCGCGCCGCGCTCGAAGAGCGTCGAGATGCGATCGGCTTCGCGGCGGGCGCGGTCGAGCTCGGCAGCGATCGCACGCCCCTCGGCCTCGGCCGTCGCGACGGCCGCTCGCGCCGCGCTCATCCGGTTGCGCGCGACGTCGAGGTCGGCGCGCGCCTGCGCGACGCGGGCTTCGAAATCGGCCGGGTCGAGGCGCACCAGAAGATCACCAGCACGCACGCGCGCATTGTCGTCGACTGCGACATCGAGCACGTGGCCCGCGACGCGCGACCCCACGTTCGTCACGTGCCCATCGACGAACGCATCGTTCGTGGTCTCGAAGCGCGATGCGAGGGCGTAGCGGTAGGCGCCCACCGCAGCGGCCGTCATCGCGACCATCACGACGAGCACGACGAGCGAGCGGCGCCGCGCCGGCGAGCCGGCCTGCGAGGGCGCGAGGACGACCTTCTCTTTGGAGACGAGCGAAGCGGTCTCAGCCATGACGTTCTTGCTTCATGGCACGGACGCCGTCCAGGAAGATCGAGACGAAGGTCCCGGCCGCCGCCTCGCCCGCCACCGGATACCCCTCCTTCTGCCGGAAGAGCTCGCGCACGAGGACGTAGTCCCAGATCATCCCGACGAAGGCGCGTGCCGCGAGTACGGGGTCGACGTCGCGGAACGCACCTTCGCACGTACGCCGTGCGATGTAGCCCGCGAGGAATTCGCGCAGCGCGGCCATGCGCTGGCGGAAGAACGGCTCCGCGAGCGAGTGCCCTTCGAGCGCGGTGTAGAGCAGAATGCGGAAGAAGGCCGGGTCGGCCTGCAGCGCCTCGATGATGAGCCGCGCGAGGCCGCCGAAGACGCCGCGGTCGTCGCCGCGTGCGGCGGCCTGGACGAGGCGCTCGGCGAGCGCGGGCGCCGCCATCTTGCGGTCGATGATTGCGGCGTACAGGGCCTCCTTGCCCGCGAAGTGTCGGTAGAGCGCGGCCTCCGTGATGCCCACGCGCGCGGCGATCTCGCGCGTCGTCGTCCCGCTGAAGCCGCGCGCGGCAAAGCACGCGATCGCGGCAGCCACGATCTCGTCGCGACGCTCTGGAGCGGTGCGGCGCCGGCGCACAGGGTCGGCGGCGGGAGTCGGCGCGGAGTGGGGCGCACGCTTGCGGGCCGAGACGGCACGGTGCGACGACACGCGAGCTCCAGATGATGTTAGTAATCATTTACTAACGTAACTCATGAACGCCGTCAACGCGGGTGGCGCGCCGGGCTCGGCGCGGTGGCTGCGACGGGCTTTCTCGGGGCGTCGGGCCGGACGGCTCATTCCGGATCAGTCGCGGGGGCGAACGGCGCACCGACACAC
>JADLHZ010000070.1 GCA_020848545.1 Deltaproteobacteria bacterium
GCCCCAGCTCGCGAGGATCACTTTCCAGATCGCGTGGTGCTTGTACTTCAGGTGGCCGTACCAGGCGATCGTCATGAAGACGTTGCTCGCGAGGAGCAATAAGACGGTGCGCATACGGCCTTCTAGCGCAGGCCCGTCTTGGCAGTCGAAGATGAGATTCATTTTCAGATGTGAGGATTGCTTTACATATAGCGGCGCATTACAAGCGCCACATGAAGGCCGACCAAGCGATCATCGACGCCTTGAACGAAGTCCTCACCCTCGAGCTCACCGCCATCAACCAGTACTTCATCCACTCGCGGATGCTCGGCAACTGGGGCCTGTTGAAGCTCGAGAAGAAGATCTACGACGAGTCGATGGGCGAGATGAAGCACGCCGACGCGTTGATCAAGCGGATCTTGTTCTTGGAAGGCCAGCCGGAGATCGCGCGCTACAATCCGATCCGCGTCGGTAAAGACGTGGAGCACATGTACAAGAACGATCTGGCGATGGAGCTCACCGGCGTCGACTTGCTGAACAAGCACATCGCGCTCTTTCAGCAGCTGAAGGACGGCGGCTCACGCGACGTGCTCGAGCACATCTTGAAGGGCAGCGAAGAGCACGTCGATTGGATCGAGACGCAGATAGAAGCGATCAAGCAGGTCGGGCTGCAGAACTACCTCGCGCAGCACCTGCACGGATAGCTAGGGATCGATCTTGGTCGCGCAGAGCTGGGCGGGGATGCGCACGTCGCCCTCGCCGTGGTGCTCGGCGAGCATCCTCTGCAACACGCGATGGCAACAGGTGCAGGCGCCACCGGCTTCGGTCCAAGCGGTGATGGCGTCGACGCTGGTCAGATGGTGCTCGGCGACCGCGCGCATGATCGTGCTCTTCTGAACGCGCATGCAGCGGCAAATGGTGGGATCGCCGACGTCGGGCGAAGCGTTGGTGAGGACGCGCAAGGTCGCTGATGCTTCGGCGGTCGCTTCGCGTGCCATTCTTGCCCTCCGCTGGTGCTAGATGAAACTGATTATCATTTTCGTCAGCTCGAGCCTCGGAGTCAAGTCAGATTTGAGATCGGCGTCGCATGACTAACAATGCATGCGGGGCCAGGGCGGGGCGGTGGCGATGACCGCGGCTTCGTGCTGGGCGATCTCGGCCAGACGGTCGCGGACGAGCGGGTCCGGGAAGCAGGCGCGGGCCAGGTCCACATAGAGCGCGTGATGGCGGGCTTCGGAGGCCAGCAGTCCTTTATATAGCTTCTGTAAGCTAGGGTCGGGGAGGGCCTCGGCGAGGAGCTGCATGCGCTCGCAGCTTCGGGCTTCAATGAGCGCGCTGCACAGAAGGCTGTCCAAGAGCTGGTGGGGCTCCTGGCGGCGGATAAGGCGCATGAGCTCGCTCGCATAGGGGCTCGCCTTCATGCCGGAAAACGCCCCGCCGCGCGCGCGGATCACCGAGACCACGAGCTCGAAGTGCTCGAGCTCTTCCCTGGCGAGCTCCGAAAGCGGCACGACGAGCGCCGTCCGATCGGGATAGCGGGTCACGAGCTGGAGCGCCGTCGCCGCTGCCTTGCGCTCGCAATGGGCATGATCGACGAGCACTTCGTCGATGCCGGCGATGGCGCGCTCGAGCCACGCGCGGCTGCTCGTCGAGGCCAGGTGTAACATCGCCGGCGCTAGTGTCCCGCCGGCGTCGAAACGTCAACGCCGAAAAGCGCCGAAAAGGGACCGGGGAGCGGCGAAAAGGGACCGGGGAGCCTTGGCTACGAAAAGGGACCGGGGAGCGTTGTCGCTATTTGCCCTTGGTCTTCGACGAGAGCTTCGTCTTCGTCTTCTTGTCCTTCGGGTCGGGCTTGTCGCTCTTGTCGACCTTGTCCGTCTTCTCCGTCTTGTCGTCCTTCGCGACGGCGGGCGGAGGCGTCGGCGCGGCCGGCGTGTGCATGAACTTTTGCAGGCTCTCGGGCACAGGCGCGTCGGTCGGCAGGCCGAGGGCGGTGCGCACCGTCGCCAGGATCTCCTTCTGCGCGTTGTCGTCGTAGCCGATGCTGACCTTGGCGACCTTCATGTTGGCGTCGATGAAGTACAAGCACGGCAGCTTCGAGATGAAGTAGCGCTTGGCGACGACCTGGAAGCGATCGGTGAGCACCGGGTATTGCAGGTCGTGCTGCGTCGCGAGCTCGGTCGCCACCTTGATCTTGTCTTCCTCCTTGTCGATCGACACCGACACGATCTGCAGCCCTTGCTCCTTGAACTCGTTGTACAGCGCGCCGAGGAAGGGGAGCTCCTTCTTGCACGGCTCGCAGTACGTCGCGAAGAACGACATGAGGACCATCTTCTTCTTGACCGTCGCTTCCGGACCGATGGCGTCTTGGATGTCGAAGGTCGGGATCTTCGCTTTGTCGGCGTTCAGCACTCGGATGCGGAAGGGCAGCGCCTCCTCGCCGGGGTCGAGCTGGGTTTTCTCTGCCAGCGCGGCGGCCGGCGCAATCACGAGGGCGATGAGCGCGGTGACGGTTGCCGTGGCGCTCGCGAGGCTTCGTTCGGCGTACATGCGCATCGGTGATTCTCCGTCATGATGGATAGCGGCCGGCGCGCGGGTCCGCCAGTTTTGCAGCCAAACTTCGGTCGGCGAAGGGAAGCGAACAAATGAGCTCCGGCCGTTGCGAGACGCAATCTCGTGTGTCTAGAGTCCCGGCCGTGAACATCGACAAGAAAGACATCGAGCCAGAGACCTTGCTCACCTCGCACGAAGTCGGCGGTCTCATTCAGGTCAACCCGACGAGCGTCAACAAGTGGGTGGCCGACGGGCTCATCCCCGCGTTTCGCACGCCGGGTGGCCACCGCCGCATTCGAGCGATCGATCTCATCTCGTTCCTCGATGCGCACAAGATGCCGATCCCACGCGAGATCGAGAACATCGCCCGGCGCCGGGTGCTGATCGTCGATGACGACACGAAGCTCCTGAAGGCGGTCGAGCGCTCGCTGAAGAAGTACTCGCACCGCGTGAACGTGATGACGGCGACCAACGGCATCGACGCCCTCGTCGCCGTGGGCGCGTTTCGCCCGCACCTCGTCGTGCTCGATGTGTTCATGCCCGAGGTCGACGGCCTCGAGGTGTGCGAGCGTCTGAAGGGAAACCCCGAGACGGCGAGCATTCAGGTGCTGATGACCAGCGCGCAGCTGAAGGCCGACCTCGAGAAGAAGGCGAAGGACGTCGGCGCCTCGCAGTACGTACAGAAGCCGATCGAGACTCAGACGCTGCTCTCGCGTCTCGGTCTCGCGCAAGTCGCCGCGCAATCGTAGTCGCGCAATCGTCGTCGCGAAGAACTGGAAAATAACTCGGGCTGCCGGCAAGGTAGCGGACCATGGCCCGTTCGAATACGAAACTCTGGTTCGCGCTGGCGGCGCTCGCGGCGTCGTTCGGCACTCTGTTCGCGATCTTCTCGACCGTGGACTTCGTCGCGCATTTGGATCGCCAGCTGCACGAGCTGCACTGCTCGTACATTCCGGGCGTGGTTTCCGGCGCGGCGACCGCGGAGGCCGGTTGTCGCGCGGTGATGAACAGCGCGTACAGCTCGTTCTTTCGCGATTCGTTGTGGGGTGGCATTCCGCTCTCGCTCTTCGCGCTGGCAGTGTTCGCCTACTTCACGGTGCTCATCTTCGACATGGGCCTGCGCGGGCGGCTGACGCAGAAATCGGAGACCGCGTACCTCTTGCTCGCGTCCGGGCTGCCGCTGACGATGTCGGCGATCTACTTTTGCATCTCGCTCTTCGAGATCCACGCGCTGTGTAAGCTCTGCGCCGGGATCTATGTCAGCTCGAGCGTGCTCGCGTTCTCGGCGTTCATGCTGCACCGAGAAGCGAGCGCCGGCTTCGATCACGAGGCGAAGAAGCGGCGCACGGTGTACTTCTTGGAGGGCGTCGGCTTCGTCGTCCTCGCGCTCGTCACCTACCTCGCGGTCGTGCCGGACTATGACAAGAAGGTGCTCGCGTGCGGTGAGCTCCGCCGCGGAGAAGATCGCCAGCACGCGCTGCTCAGTGTCAGCGAAGGCAAGCAGGGCACGATGCTCGAAGTGCTCGATCCGCTTTGTCCTGCGTGCAAGGTGTTCCTCACGCGCTTCGAAGACGAGCACCTCGCCGAGGGCAACAGCGAGAGCGTGCTCCTGTTTCCGCTCGACACCGAGTGCAACTGGATGCTCAAGCAGTCGCTGCACCCGGGCGCGTGCATGCTGAGCCGCGCGTTGATCTGCTCGGGCCAGGACTACAAGCCGATGCTGCGCTTCATCTTGGACAACCAAGAAGACTTCCGCATCACCGCGACGAAGGAACCGGAAGAGGTGCGGCGTTCGCTGGTCGCGAAGTTTCCGAAGGTCGCCGGCTGCATTGATCAGCAAGAGACGAAGACGCGCCTGAACAACATGCTGCGCTACGCGATGCAAAACAGCATGCCGATCGTGACGCCGCAGCTCTACATCGAGAACCGCCGGCTCTGTGACGAAGACAGCGACCTCGGCCTGAACTACGCGGTCAGCGTGCTCGAGCGCGCGAAGAAAGGGAAGCCATGAGCAAGCGGCTCGACGAAGAGTTCGACAACGACGCCGATGGGATGGAAGAGCATTCGGGCGAGCATCGTGACGCGATGGGGGCCGACTCCTCCGAGGTGAGCTCGTCGCGCCGTCCGCCGATGAATTGGCAAGCGCACGGCGTGCTCATCGCCATCGGCGCGCTCTTCGTTTTGATGTTCGTGGCGATCACGGTGCAGAGCGCGAAGACAAGACTCGAAGCGGCGCCGGAGAAGAAGAAGGCGACCGCCGTGGCCGCGCCGACGGATCTCGGTTTTTGCACCGACGGCTTCAAGACCGTGCTCCGCCGAGTGCTCGACAGCTGCGGCTTGCTCACCGCCAACTCGCGGCGCGGCTGCACGCCCGGCAACTTGAAGCAGGTGGCGGCGATCTCGGACAAAGACTTCGTCGCGTTGTTCAATCCGCTGGCGGATCGCGCCGGCATCGTCACCTTCGGGCAAGGCCAGGAGGAGCTCTCGCAAGAGGCGCTCGACCTCCTCGACAAGAAGTGGATCGACACCCGCGGTGCGTCGGTGTTCCTGGTCGTCGCGCGCGCGTCGCCCGAAGGATCCGCCGACACCAATCAGGCGCTGTCGCACAAGCGCGCGAACTCGGTGCTCTTTCACCTGCAGAAGAAGTACAACGACCCTGAGCTCGAGCAGAAGGTGGGCTTGCTCTGGCTCGGCGAAGAGTACGCGCAGCTCTCGGATGAGTACTGCAAGTGGGAGCACGCGGGCAGCGGTGCCAACTGTGCCGTCGCCGACGTCAACCGCAGCGCGTTCGTGTCGTGGATCGACTGCCAGCTATGAGCCGCGCGCTCTTCGCGTGCCTGTTCGTCGGGTGCACCGGCGAAGCGCGGGCGCCGCTCGAACGCGTGCAAGCCGTCGAGACGCAGCAAGCGGCGTCGCTCGGGGTGGCCGCTTCGGCGCCGGCATCGCAGGCCGCGAGCGCGCGCGTCGAGACGCACCAAGAAGCGACGAACCGCAAGCTCTGCGATCGCGAGTACACGGCGAAGGACGCGCCGAAGCTCGCGCTGCCGAATCCGAAGTGGCGCGCCGGACCCGGTCCGTTGTGGGTGAACCTCTGGGCCGCGTGGTGCAAGCCGTGCGTCGCCGAGATCCCAGAGCTCGCCGAGTGGTCGCGAGAGGGCGGCTTTGCGTTGCTCTTTGTCTCGCTCGACGACGACGAGCGCGAGTGGAAGCAGGGGACCCTGAAGCTCGGCATCGATGATCCGGGGAAGCGGCCGCCGTTGGCGACGAGCGTGTGGCTCGAGCCGGGCAAGGGGCGCAGCACGTTCTTGCGGCCGCTCGGGTTCTTGGACACGCCGAACCTGCCGGGCCAGGCGCTCATCGACAAAGACGGCCGCGTGCGTTGCTTCCGCTCGGGGGCGATCGAGAGCAGCGAGCGCGCGGCGTTCTTGGCGCTGATGAAGACGCTGTGATGCGCGTCGTTGAAGGCACCTGCATGGCCCGCGAACGAAGGTATCGAACACCCGGGCAGCGACGCCGCGTATGGAGAGAATAAGATCTACTAATGGCGGATGATCGGCCGGACCTCCACCTCGTCGATCTCGTCGCGTTCTTCGCCGCGATCTTCCTCGCGATCGCGCTGATGTTCGTGCCCGGCGATCGCTTCGCCGGCGAGATCCTCGAGCGCGGGCCGCACCTGCTCATCGCCGCCGGCGTCGCGTGTGGCGGCGCCTTCGCGTTGCGCTACGCCGTGCGCCAGCGGCGGCCCGCTTGGCATCTGCCCCTCGCGTTCTTCGCGTTCTTTCCCTTGGCCTACGGCTTCGTCCGCGTCGTCAACGCGATCGCCGATCGCGCGGACGGCGCGACACACACGACGAAGGTCGTGGCGTGGCACTCGGAGTCGCACGGGCCCTCGCGCGGACATCCGCAGGGCACGGAATCGCTCGCCGTGCTCGTCGACGACTGGCGAACGAAGGGCGCCGTGCTGACGATCGCGGTTCCGAGCGGGGCGCTCGATCGCGAAGCGCGCTTTCGCCACGTGATGCACGAGCGCCATCCGGAGATGAACGATCTCGGCGAGCTCAGCTTCCCGGTCGGCGGCGCGATCGAGGTCGAGACCAAGCCCGGGGCGCTCGGCCTCGAGCACGTCGTGCGCATGCGCCTCTTGATCCCTGACGCGCGGTGATTCTCGGGTACCCTTGAAGTGTGCGTCGTGTCGCCCTAGCAGGCTGTTGAAAAACCATACTTGGCGCTCAAGTTGGTCCTCCCATTTGGTCGAATGAGAGAATTTGCGTCGTCATGTCGGAGGTCGCGTGTCTCCGCCTCACCGGGCGGTCTCTATGCCGC
>JADLHZ010000071.1 GCA_020848545.1 Deltaproteobacteria bacterium
AGACGCGACTCATGCGGACACAGCGCGGTCATGGACACGGTCAGGGTCGCGTGCGCGGCCAGGGCGCGGGAGGCCAGGGCCATGGACCGGGTCAGGGCTAAGCAGGTCAGGGCCAAGGGCGGCGAGCGAACATTTTTCAACAGCCGCTAGAAGGCGCGACCGAGTGAGCAGCGGAGGCATAGCGGAGCTATGTCGAGCAGCGGAGCGACGGAGCAACAACGCGGATGGGCCGAGATCGGACTTTCAGGGCGCGATCATCGAGTCGCAGTCCGGTAGCCCCGTGATCACCGCGAACTTCATCTTCCATCGGCTTCCGTCGGCGATCCCGCTCCACTTGTTCTGATCGAACCCGCAGCTCGACGTCTTGCCTTCCTCGTCGGTCTTCACGTGCAGCTCGTACTTCTCGTGCCGCGGCCCTTCGCGCTCGCAGCCCATGCAGCTGCCGGTCCGGCTCAAGCGCACCGCGGGCCACGCCGGCGTTTCGGCGAGCGTGGCGCCGTCTGCGCTCACGGTGCGATCGCGCTGCCAGCGATCGACCGTGTAGCTGCACTTGTCGTCGTAGACCGGCTCGTCGCGGTACTTCGTCCTGCACTCTTCGACTTCTTTGAAGGTGCCGTCGCCCTGATCCTTGCGCCGCGTGCTGCACGTCTCGCCGTCGGCGACCTTGCGGTGCGATCGTACTTCTCGCGACTTGCTCACGCGATACGCGTCCCCGGGCATGCTGTCGCACCAAGCAGAGTCGCGCTTCGGCCCGAACTTCTCGATGTCGATGGTGCGCTGCCAGGTGTGGCCGGTCACCGTGATCGCCGCCTCCTTCTTCCACACCAGCGCGACGATGATGAACGCGATGAACAGGACGACGAGCGCGATGACGCCGTGCGGAAAGAAGCGGATGCCGCCGGACGTCGTTTTTGCCGGCGGTGCTTGCCCGCTCGCCGCGGCCTTCTTCTGCTCGCGTTCGCGCTTGGCGTCTTTGCTCGTCTCGCCGGCGAAGGTGCCGCCCGACGCCTTCACCTGGTCGTCGCGGGTGACGGCGTCTTTGGCGTTGCCGAGATCAGCCCCGCACGCGACGCAGTGCTTGGCGTTGCGGCTGTTCGGCACGCCACAGGCGCGGCACATGACGTCGGCGCCGAAGAAGACGTGGTCTTTGACCGCGATCTTCTCGGCGTCGGATGGAAAGTAACGCCGGGCAGGATCCTGCGCGGCGCCGCAGTTCGGGCAGAAGCGGTGGGTCTTGCCGAGGAGCTTCTTCGTGTCGCAGCCCTGGCAGTCCCAGAGCATCTCGTAGGAGCCGAGATCGCGTTCGCTCATGCGGCTGAGTCTAGCGCGGACCGACCAGCCGACAACGATTACGCTTCGTCGAGGGCGGCGCGCAGGCGCTTTCGGATCGACTCCGACGCTCGCGCGGCGTCGATGCCGGCGGCCTTGGCGAGAAAGCCGAGCTTGATCTCGACCTTCACCTCGCTCGCGGTGATCGTGATGCCGCCGTTGGCGCCCGTTCCCTTGAGCTCCGCGTTGACGCCCTTCCAGGTCGCCTTCAAGCGGTACTTCTCCATTTGATCTTCGAAGTTTTGGACGCGGCGCTTCGCCTCTTCCGGCGCGAGCGCATGTTTCTCGATGACGAGGATGTCTGCCATGGCCGCATCGTGTAGCGAGAACAGGGGTCGTTGTCGACGCGCTTTCTTGTCGCCCGCCGAAAGTCTGCTAGCACGAGGGCATGTCTGCCCCCGCGAACAACATGCGCGTCGTCATCGCGGCGCTCGCTGGCAATTCTTTGATCGCCATCTCGAAGTTCTTCGCCGCCTTCATCAGCGGCAGCGCCGGCACGCTCGCCGAGGCGGTGCACAGCGTGGCCGACACCGGCAACCAAGCGCTGTTGCTCCTCGGCATGAAGCTCGGGGCCCGCGCCCCTACCGAAGAGCACCCGTTCGGCCGCGCCGCCGAGAAGTACTTTTGGCCTTTCATCGTCGCGATCCTCTTGTTCTCGGTGGGGGGCGCCTTCGCGGTCTACGAAGGCGTGCATGACCTCCAAGGCATCTTCAAAGGGGAGCACGAGGAGGGCGGCACGAAGCTGTGGAGCTACATCGTGCTCGGCACCTCGTTCCTCTTCGAGTCGTACTCGTTCAGCGTCGCGTTCGGCGAGTTCAAGAAGACCAAGGGCGACCTGAGCACGCTGCGCACGATGATCCAGGCGAAGGATCCGACCATCCCGGTCGTGCTCATGGAAGACACCGCCGCGCTCATCGGCTTGTTCCTGGCGCTCGTCGGCCTCGGCCTCTCGGATCTCACGGGCTGGCCGGGCTGGGACGGCGTCGCGTCGTTGCTCATCGGCGTGCTGCTCTGCGGCGTCGCCTACTTCTTGGCCCGCGAGACGCACAGCTTGCTCGTCGGCGAGAGCGCCACGCCCGCCGATCGCAAGCGCTGCAAGGAGCTCACGCTCTCGGTCGCGGGCGTCGTCGACGTGCGCCAACTCTTGTCGATGCACCGCGGGCCCGACGAAGTGCTGATCGCGATGAAGGTGCAGTTCAGCGCGGGCATGACGGTCGAGAAGGTCGAGGAGACGATCAACGCGATCGAGACGAAGATCCGTTCGGAGATGCCGACGATGCGCTACATCTTCATCGAGCCGGACTCGACCTACGAGCCGCCGAAGGACCCGAGGTCGGTGCCGCACTGAAATTCCCGGCGCTTTGGTGAACCCCGCGCTAAGCTTCGCTCCCGGAGACACCGACATGTACGCCTTTGTCCTCATCGCACTGCTCGCTGCCGATCCCGCCCCGCAAGCCGCTGCGCCTGCCGCGCCGACCGTTTCGCCGACGCCGCGCGAGGCGGCGAAGAACTTTGCCGAAGACGTGAAGCTCTTGTTCAAGGTCGCCGCGTGCGGGAGGATGGACGTGCCGCTCGGCACCATCGATGAGAGGGCAGTGAACGGCCACTGCGCCGATCTTCAGCCGCTCATCGACCACTACACGAAGTTCTGGAGCGAGAACATCGAGCCGCTGCTCGCGCAGATCGTGCCGCGCGAAAAGGCGACGACGGTCGTGTATCCTTTCGGTGGCGGCGATCTCGTCACCGCGCTCGGCACCTATCCGAACGTCAGCGATCTGACCACGCTCTCGCTCGAAGTCGTCGGCGACGTGCGCGGCTTCACCAAGCTGACGCCGGCGCAGCTGAAGACCGAGCTGCAGACCGCGCGCAAGAACCTCGAGCTGCTCTACCGCGTGAAGCACTCGAAGACGGACAACCTTGGCGACATGACGCGCGGCGGGTTGAGCGGTCAGCTGGTGTTCGCGCTGACGGCGCTGCGCCTGCGCGGCTACGAGCCGGTGGCGCTGCGCTACTTCACGGTGAACGACCAGGGCGCGCTCGACTTCCTGAGCGACGACGACGTCAAGCAGAACGACGCCGCGCTCGCCGAGAAGAAGATCAAAGAGCGCGAGCACACCTTCGCGTTCGGCAACGCGGAGATCGAATACCGGCGCGTGGGCGAGACGCAGACGCGCTTCTTCCGTCACATGGGTGCGAACCTCGACGACGAGCACTTGGCGAAGACCCCGGGCATCATGACCTTCCTCGAGAAGAAGGGCCGCGTCTTCGCGATGACCAAGGCGGCGTCGTACCTCTTGTGGTGGCCGCAGTTCGGCAAGGTGCGCGACTACCTGTCGAAGAACGTCGACTATATGATCTCGGACTCGACCGGCCTGCCGCCAGACATCGCCACGCAGAACGGCTTCCGCCAGTACACCTTCGGCGACTTTGCCGGGCCGTACTTGAACGACGCCAACGCGCGCGTCGCCGAGCTGTTCAAGGACATGTGGAAGAAGCAGCCGAAGCGCCCCATGGGCTTCCGCTACGGCTATCCCGATGTTGAGAAAAACGCACACATGCTGGTCACGACGAAGCTCGAGTGGAATGAGCCGAAGAAGTAGCGTCGCGCTCGTCCTCGCCGCTGCACATTTTTCGCCGCGCGCTCGTCAGACGCCCAAACGAGCGCGCCGAGCAGCAAGCCGGCGGTGAAGCGCAGCCTCTCGCGTAAAGAGCAAGTGTGGCGCCTAGAGTCCGCGGCCGGGCCGGTCTACGTGTTGCGCCCGGGCGGCTATCGCCCCGAGCGCGGCGGCGTCGTCGTGTACGTGCACGGCTTGTTCAACGACGTCGACTCGGCGTGGAGCGAGCACGCGTTGCAGCAGCAGTTCGTCGAGAGCAATCGCAACGCGATCTACGTCGTGCCGGAGGCGCCGGTGCAGCCGCCGGACTTCGTGCGCTGGGCGAGCTTGGAGGCGCTGCTCGACTTCGTCGAAGTGAAGTTGCCGGGCGTGCTGCCCAATAGCGGACCGACGATCGCGATGGGGCACAGCGGCGCCTATCGGACGATCGTCGAGTGGCTGGACGAGCCGCGTCTTCAGGAGGTGGTGCTCGTCGACGGCCTCTACGGCAACGAAGACGACTTCGCGACGTGGGCGCAGTCGGTGCCGGAGCGGCGCATGCTGATCAGCGTGCTGACGACGCAAAAGTGGGCGGAGCCGTTTCTCGCGCGTTTTCCGGACGCGTTCATCACCGACAAGTTTCCGCGTTGGGTGTGGCCGGAGCCGGCGAAGAGCGCGAAGATCGTCGCGATCAACTCGGATCAATACAAGCACATGGAGCTCGTGACCGGCGGCAAGGTCTTGCCGGTGATGCTGCGGCTCACCTCGCTGCAGCGGCGGCGCGACAGTTGGTAGCGGAAACGGCGACTCGGTCGCGCAAGATCGGCGACTCGGTCGCGCAATCAGTTCAACGAGTTCGGCACCGCGAGCAGAAACGGCGCGATCTCCGCGTCGAAGCGCGTCCCGTCCTCGCGCACCATCTGATACGTGCCTTGCATCGTGCCCTGCGGCGTCGCGAGCACGCAGCCACTCGTATACTCGAACGACTCGCCGGGCGTGAGCACCGGCTGCACGCCGACGACCCCGTCGCCTTTGACTTCTTGCACTTGGCCTTCGGCGTTCGTGATCAGCCAGTGACGCGTGACGAGCTGCGCCGTCTGCTTGCCTTCGTTCGAGATGCGGATCGTATACGCGAACGCGTACTGGCTCGCCGCAGGCGCCGAGCGCTCTTCGAGATAGTGCGTACGCACGACGACGCGGATGCCTTCGGTGACAGCTTGCGACATGACCCTGGCGGCCATGCCATGGGCTAGCCGCCGAGGCAATCGTGGGTGAGCGCTTCGATGGTCTCGGCCTTGTCGACGCAGGTGAGCGCATTCGGCATCAGCTTCCTGCCGACGCACTGCTCGAGCTCGCGGTCGAGCTTGCGCTTGAAGGTGGCGCGCTTGATCGTCTGCAGCATCGGATCCTTGTAGCCGCGCTCCTTCAGCTCGATGTCGACGATGCGGTCGAGAATGCGCTCGCAGTCTTGCCGTGACGCGCGTGCGCCGCTGCACGCCCCGAGCAGGCACAGCGCTACGAAGAGCGTCTTCATCGGCGCTCGAACCGCACTTCGATCGGCGGGCTCCACGCGCGCAGCGGCTGGCCGTCGCGATCCCTCGCCGGGACGAAGCGCGTGCGCCTGGCGCAAGCGAGCGCGGCGTCGCCGAAGCCGCCCTTCTCGTCGCGCACGATCGCCGCGTTGATCACGCGGCCGTCGGCGCCGACCTCCACCTTGATGACGACCTTCTGCTCGTCGACCACCTCGCCTTGCGCCGTGCTCGGCCAGGCGCACGACCAATCGTCGCTCTCGAGCGTCACCGTGCGCGAGCGATCCGCGACCGCGGGTTGCGCGTCTTTCGCGGCCGGTGCGGTGCGTGTGCCGGAGCTCGCAGAAGGGCCGCCGGGTGACACGCGCGCCTCGCCGCTGACGATGGTGTCGCTGGTGAGATCGAGCGGCGCGTCGTGGGTCATCACGGCCTCGGCGGCGGCGGGGGCGGCCGTCGGTGTGGCGGGCGAGGGGGCGTCGCTCCTCGGCGCCAAGGTGCGTGGCGCTTCTTCGATCTCCTTCGGCGGAGGCTTCTCGGGCTCGAGCGTGACGACGTCTTCGTTTTGCAGCTCGTCGTGCACCTGCAGAGCGACGCTCGCGCTCCACGCCTGCAGCGACGGCTCCGAGCGCGCAGCGAACACGAGCAGGCCGCCGTGAAGCACGATCGCGATCGCCAACGCGAGGCTGAAGGTCTCGCGCTTCTTGGCGGTCACCGAGCGCTCGAAGATGATGTCGACGATCCGTTCTTTCATCGCGCGGCCTCGTCGAGCGCCGCGGTCGCGAACGCCACGCGCTGTACTCCCGCGCGCCGCAAGAGATCCATCACGCGGATGACCCGGCGGTGCGCGACGCCGCCGTCGGCGTGGATCACCGCGCGCAGCTCGTCGTTCGCCGCCTTGGCTGCTTTGGCGCGCTCCAGGAACGCGGCGTCGGTGTCGATCGCGTCGCCGTCGATGAAGGTCTTCCCGTCGCTGTCGACGATCACGCTGAACACGACCTGCGTTTCGGTGCCGCTCGCAGCCGCCGGCAGCTCCATCGACAGCGCCGGCACCGAGATGATTTTCGCGGTGACGATGAAGATGACGAGCAACACGAGCACGACGTCGACGAGCGGCGTGACGTTGATGCCGGCGATGATCTGATCCTTCTGCTGCGCCTGCATCAGATCACCTTCGGCTGAAGCTCAGGCGCTTCGACGCTGTCGCCGCCGTCCGTGGCGCGCCGCTTCGTCGAGCCCGCGAGGTAGGCGAGGACGAGGTTCGAGAGGATCTCGGTCTCGCCGAGCAGCGCGGCCGTGCGCCGCTGAAAGTAGTTGTAGGCCGCGACCGCGGGCAGCGCGACGAAGAGGCCGACCGCGGTCGCGACGAGCGCTTCGGCGATGCTCGTCATCACCGCTTGCGACGCGACGGCGCCTGCCGCGCCAGCGCCATGCCCGGGCGCCGCGTGGCCGAGCTCCTCGAACGCGCCGATGATGCCGATGACGGTGCCGAAGAGGCCGATGAAGGGCGCGTTGTTGCCGAGCGTGCCGAGGAAGGTGAGCCCGCGCTCGAGGCGCGAGCGTTCGAGCGCGACGGCGCTGTGCATCGCTTTGTCCGCCGCCGCCGGCCCGAGCGCCGCGAGCTTCAGGCCCGCGATCGCCACGTTCGACGCCACGGTGCCGACCGGCTCGAGATCGGTGATCGCGCTCGTGATCTCGCCCTTGCGCAGGCGGCCATCCAAGCCCTCGCATAACGCGCGCACGTCGGCGCCGAGGCGGCGGAAGAAGAGGATGCGCTCGACGATGATCGCGATGCTCGCGAGCGACAAGCCGGCGAGCAGCCACATGACCCAGGCGGCGCCGGCCTGTACGAGCACGTTCTTCAGCGTTTCGACGGTGTTCATTAGAACCTGGCTCCCAGCACGCCCGTGACCGTTATCGGCGCCGCGGCCGAGGTGTGGCGTGCGAGCGACGGGGCCGCGCTGCCGGACCACTGCGATTCGAAGACATATTCATTGGCTGCGTAGCGGGCGTTCGTCAGGTTTTGCGCTTCGACGCCGAGAAGCAGCCAGCGCCATTCGAGCGAAGCCTGCGCGTCGAGCGTGGCGACGGCTGCAGAGGCGCCGCCGCCAGGGAGCGGGCGCGCGGCCATCACCGAGAGCCCGGCGCCCACGCGGCCGACGAGCGCGCCGCCGCCGAAGTTGGCGAGGGGAGCGCTCACGAGGGCATCGATGCGCGCGACCAGCGGCGGCACGTAGGGCACCGGTGCGCCACGGACGTCCTCGGGCGCCGGGTCGTCTAGCGTCGGCGGCGGTGGGCCGTCGATGGTGGCGTGCACGTAAGTCATGCTCGCAGACAAAGAGAGCCACGCGAGCGGCTTCGTCTCGATGCGCAGGAGCGCACCCTTTCTGCTCGTGGGGCCCAGCGCTTCGAGGCGGCCTTCGGCGGCTTCGAAGAGCAGATCCTGGCTGACGAAGCTCATGAAGCCGGCCGCGCTGATCGAGACGCGGTCGCCGAGCGGCGCCAGCTTCACGCCGATCTCGGCGCTGCGCACGCGCGCGTAGGGCGCCGGCGCCCCGTCCTCGATCTGCAGCGCTTGCGGCGAGCGAAAGCCCTCGCCGTACGCGAGCACGATCTCGAGCCAGTCGGTCGGCGTCACCTGCAGGCTCGCGCGCGGCAGGACGGCGACGCCGATCGCGCTCTTGAGGCCCACCGCGTACGCGAGCACATCGGCGCGAAGGCCGCCGCGCAACGCGAGCCAAGGAAAGAAGCGGAGCTGCAAGTCGCCGTATGCGCCGATGTCGGCGGCCGTGATCGCGGCGGCCAGGCGCTCTTCCCACGCGGTCGGGCCCAGAGGCGCTACCGGTGGCGCCATCGGTGGCGTCACCAGCGCCAAGCTCTGCTCGACGCGATCGGCGCGCGCTTGCACGCCCGCTTCGAAGGTGCCGCCGAAGTGCCGATGCGGCTGAAACGGCGCGAAGCGGTGCGCGAGCTTCCCCGCGAAAGTGAAGTCGGTGTTCTTCTGCGCGAGCAGGTCGCCCGGCGGCGGATCGTCCGGGCGATCGCCTGGGCGCTCGACGAAGCCCGTGAAGTTCGTGCGGGTGTCGAAGCCGGTCGTGGCAAAGGAGAGCGCGAGCTCGGTCTTGTGCCCGCTCTCGCTCTGTCGCACGATCTGCAGAAGCGCCTGGGCCCGGGTCGACAGCGCGACCTGTGCCTGAGCGCTCGGGTCGGCGTAGGCGCCGTAAAAAGCGACGCGCCCTTCTTCGACGTCGTCGCTCCGCACGACTCCCGCGAGCTGCGAGCGCGCGGCGAAGAACGCGGCGTGGACACGTCCCGAAAAACCGTGCGGGAGCTCGAACGCGTATTGCGTGAGCGCGCCGCCCGAGAGCCCCGCGCGGTTCGTGCCGAAGCCGTCGGTGCGCGAAAAGAACGCCGCGCCGAAGGTGGCGTCGTCTTCGCCGCGGGGCGCGAACACCAGCGCCTGACGGAAGGTGTTGAAGCGGCCGTAGCGAGACGTCAGCGTGAAGCCGCGCTCGCCCGTGCCGAGATCGAACGCGATGCTACCGGCGACGGCGAAGTCGCCCTGGCGGGGATCCGACACGCCTTCTTGCACGCGGATCGCGCGCACGACCTCTGGCATCACGAAGTTGAGATCGGAGTAGCCTTGGCCGTGCACGTGCGAGACGCGGTTCGTCGGCACGCCGCCGACGCTGAACTCGATGTCTTGGCCGTGCTCGGCGTCGAAGCCGCGGAGGAAGATCTGGTGGGCGACGGCGTCGCCTTCGGGCCGGCTGATGTAGACGCCGGGCACGGTGCGCAGCATGTCGCCGGCGCTCGCGTGCGGCGCGGCCGTGATCGTCTGCCGGTCGAGCACGAAGTCGCTCGCCGTTCGCGGCGCGTGCGTGACCTTCTTCGCGCGGACGGTGACGCTGAACCCTTCGGGCTCGACCGGCGCGCTCGCGGGTGTGGCGGGCGCCGACGCGGGAGCCGAGGCCGGCGCGGACGCTGGCGCGCGGAACACGAAGGGAACTTGGATCCGCGCGGCCACAGCAACGCCGTCTCTTTGCGCCGGCGCGAACTTCCACGTGCGGACGGCAGCGAGCGCGGCCGCATCGAAGAGGGCGCCGCCGCTCTCGACGATCTCGGGATCATCTACGTCGCCTGTCGCTGTGACCGTGAGCCGCACGACGACCGAGGCTTCTTCGCCGCTGGGGAGGGCTTCGGCGGGATAGCTCGCAGGCGCGGTGAGGATGGCCCGCGGCGGATCGATCGCGGCGCAGAAGGTCAGCGCCAGGAGGACGAACATCGGTGCTTCCTAAATGTAGAGAGAGGATGGGCCGCGCGCGTGAGGCACGGCTACAGGCTGCGCTTCCGCTGCTCAGGCGCGCGGAGGCGAGGTCTTCGGCGCCGTCGCGTAGACCGGCTCTTGCGCGATCGGCTTCGCTTCGAGCTTCGGGTGCTTCGGGAGCGCCCGCGGCTCGACGGCGCGCGGGGTGCAGGCTTTCTGGTGCGTCGTCGCCGGGCGCAGGCCGGTGCCGAGCGCTTCGCAGTGATCGTGTGCTTCAGCGGCGCTCTTCTTCTGCGCGGGCGCATTGAGCGCGAGGGTCTCGTCCGCGGCTTGGCTCGCTGCCGACGCGTCGACGTGGTGCACCGCACCTTCGTGCTCGACGCAGTAGCCGTGGGCTTCCTGGGCGATGTCGACGAAGAGCGCGGACTGCGTCGCGGCCAGCACGAACAGGCTCGCCCACGCGGTCGGCGCGAGGCAGGAGCGTAGGACTTGCAGGCGAGCGGTCTTCATCGGCGGGCTGCCGGTAGCTTTCGGGTCCGTTCGTTGTCAAGCAGAAAGAGTTGTGCGAGTGAGCGCCTGCCATGCGCTTCATCTCTTTTGCGACCGCGGCCTTCGTCAGTCTGACCGCGTGCGCCGTCGAGCGGACCGGATACGACCCGCCGAGAAACGATCTCTACCATCCGACCGGCGTCGCCGTGCACCCAAACGGCGGCTTCGCCTACGTCGTCAACGCCAACACCGACCTGCGCTACAACGCCGGCACCGTCACCCCGATCGATCTCAACGCGATCGTGCCCGAGCCCAACCGGAACCCGAACGATCCGTACAACATCGGCGCCGTCCTCGCGGGCGAGACGCAACTCATCGACAGCCATGGCGCGTTCCCAATCCTGAACGGCGACGGTACGCGCATGTTCGTCGGCACGCGCGAAAAGAACGTGCTCTACGCCTTCGAGGTCATCGCCGACGGCGGCGGCGTTCGCTGTGGCGCGAAGGGCCGTAGCCGCTTCACGACTTGCGACGACGATCACACCTTCGCGCTCAGCGGCAAGATCTTCTCCGACGAAGGCACCGAGAACGACACCTCGCAGCCTTTCATCGGCGTCGTCGCCAAGCCCGTGCTCGGTTTCCCCGGCGAGTACTTGTTCCTCACCCACCTGAACGCCGGCGCGATCAGCGTCTACGACATCACGCCGAACGCGCTGACGCCGAACCCGAACGGCTTCCTCGGCGTGACCTTGCTCGGCCAAGATCGGCTCGGCGCGATCGTCAACGGCACGAGCGCCATCGGCGTGACGCGGGGGCCGAACCGCCAGCCGATGATCTACGCCGGCTCGAGCCGCGTGCTCAGCGTGCGCCCGCCGGGATCGTCGTCGACCTTGTTCTTCTTCGATCCGCAGGCGGCGGTCGACGTGTCGGCGCAGGCCGGCGCCATTGCGCTGCAACGCTTCTTGGGCGGCAACTCGGCGTCGATCGACGTCAAGTACATCACGTCGAGCCCGAACGGCGAGCGCACCTACTTCCTCACCCGGGAGCCGAACGCGCTCGTCTCGCTCGACACGTCACTCGACGCCGACGGCCGCGTGAAGAACCGCTTCGTCGACGTCGTCGCGTTGGAGCGCGCGCCCGCGACGATGGTGTATGTGCCTGGAAACGCCGTCACTGGCGCGCGCGATCTGCTCTACGTCTCCTGCTATGGCGACGGCTCGATCTTGATCTTCGACGCGGCCACGCTCACGCTCGCCGGCAAGCACCGGCCCTTCGAGCGCGGACCGTACTCGCTCGCGGTCTCGTCGGTGTTGAACACGGCCACGGGCGCGCCGCTGCGCACGTGGGTGCTCGCGACCTACTTCAATGACGACGCGTTGTTGATCTTCGACGCCGCCGATCCGGACCCCTCACGCCACACCATCTATGCGCGCATCGGAACGCCGCGCGAGAGCAAGCTGCCGAAATGAAGTCACGTCTTTCACTCGGGCTCGTCTTGTTGGCGCTCGCCGCTTGCCAGGATCAACCGATCGCACCGGCCGCGCGCTTTCGCGGGCCGATGGACTCGGTGCTCGCCGGCACGCAGTCACCGCCACAGTACCTCTACCTCGCGGGCGGCGTGCGCAACGCGCTCTACGCGATGGACGCCCGCACCGGCGAGTATGCGACCGGCAGCTTCGGCGGCTTCGTGCGCGCGCCGAACAAGTTCTTCCCGCTCGAGATCCCGGTCGGTCGGTCGCCGGCGGCGCTCGCCGCGTCGTCCGACGGCGCGTACGTGCTCGTCGTGTGCGCGGCCGACAACACCGTGTTCCTCGTCAGCGCGGACGATCAGACCGTCGTGCGTTTCGACAACTTCGTGCCGGTGACGGCGCAAGTCGGACGCGGCGCAGCGGCGATCGTGCGGGTACCGAAGCAGGCGACCGATACCTACGCCGGCGAGCGCTTCATCGTCGCCAATGCGGCGGATGGATCGCTGCAGGCGATCGAGCTCGTGATGGAGGACGGCCTGCCGCGCTTGCGCATCGGCGAGACGATCGCGGGCGTGGGCGCCGTCGTCCGCGCGGTGGTCTCGAGCGACGGCGACGTGCTCTACGGCGCCGACTCGAGCAGCAGCTTCGTGCATCGGGTCAACTTGCGCACCAAGGTCATCGAGCAGATCGACGTCGGCGGGCCGAGCCTCGACGTGCTCCTCGTGGCCTCCGAGCGCTACCTTTATGTCGCGCGCCCGGACACGCTCTCGGTCGACGTCTTCAACGCGCGCAGCGGCGCCCGCTTCGACGCGAACCCGCGCTTCACGCCGGCGCTGCCCTTCGGCGAGCGCTTCGAAGGCGTCTACATCGGCGAGGTGCCGAGCCGGCTGGCGTTCGTTCAAGGCGGCGGTCAGCCGGATCTGACGACGACGATCTTCTGTCTCGGCACGAACGGCGCGCAGTCGACGGCGATCGACGCCTACGTCATGGTCGCGACCGACGCGGGGAAGATCTTCTACATCGACGCCCGCCAAGTCGATCCCACGCTCGATCCGCGGCCGCCGGTCAGCGAGCTCGTCGATCTCGCGTACTGCTTGCCGTCGACGGTGACGCCGAGCGCGGCGTCGACGAACCTCTTTGTGGATCTCGACGAGACGACGAAGGCCGTGCGCCCGTTCAAGTCGTGCAAGAAGGCGAACAGCCGCCGTCGCGAAGAGTGTGTGCCGGTTCGCACGGAGGACGGAGCGCTCGTGCAAGATCCGGCCGGCGGTGCGCTCGACACCGGCGTCACGGTGTTTCCGGGCGTGACCTCGGAGGCGCGCTGGAAGCTCACCTGGGAAGGCGTCATCCCGGGGCTCGATCGCAAGAACGGCGGCGGCACCTTCCGCTTGGGGTCAGACGGAGCGCCGGAGCTCTTCGACGTCGATCTCGACCTACGCGTGTTCGGGATCAACGCGGGTGACATCTTGCGAATCCAGGCGGAGCCGCTCGCCGCGAACCCTGACTGCGCTGTCTACGCGGAGCAGTCAAAGGAGCGCGATCTCTTGGTCGACGAGGTCGTGGTTGCAGACGACGGCCGCACCGGCTTGCGCTTTCATCCGCGCACACCGATCCCGAACGCGCCGCCGATCAATCAATGCTTCTCGACCATCGACGGCGGCGTCGCTTACCTCGTGCGCGGCGCCGAGAGCTTCCTCCTACTGCAGACGCCGACCGGCCTCGGCACCTTCGTCATCGGTCGCTTGCCCAAGGGCGGCTCGTTCGGCGGCGTCGGCGATCCCATCCGCTTCACGCTGCGCGGCGACGCCGGCGATCCGCTCGAGGTCGTGCGCGATCAAGTCTTCGAGTTCACGGCGGCCGCGCCGCATTCGCCGCTCGTCTTCGGGCGTGTTCGACTCAACGACGGCATCCAGCAGTCGTCGCTGCCGGCGGGGCGCATTCCGTCGAGCATCATCGTCGGCCCCTTCGCCAAAGAGAACGTGCCGCTCGCCTTGGTGACCTACGCCGGCAACGACACCGTGATCGCCTTCGAGCCTTTGGACAGCGATCGCTCGCTGAACTCTGACGCTATCGTCCTGCGTTAATCTGTGAAGCGTTATGTGGCCGATCGACAGGTGTTCGCCCCCCCCCCGTTTTTCCCGGGCCAGCGCGACCGCCCCGCGACGCACCTCGCCTTTGCCCTAGTCTGCTTCAGGTGCTCTCGCACACGACGCGTTTGGCAGGCAGAGGAAGGCCCGGTCAGCGAAAGTTGACAATCTCGAGAGCCAGAGACGCCGGTTCGCGTTGCGCGATCGCGCGAAGGCTCTCGGCTTCAAGAACATCGACGTCATCGATGATGACCTTGGCCGCTCCGGCTCTGGGTTCATGCCGCGGCGCGGGTTTCAGCGCCTCGTGGCGATGCTGTGCGCCAGATACCGGCGGGGTGTCTATGGTTCGGCCGCCGGGTAGCCTCAGGCGCCCGGGCCAGGCGCCCGTCCATGGAGGTGCATGAGTTCGGGTCGCGGCGGCGCTACGCCTGGATCGCCAGCGCATCGAAATCCTGGCCGAGCTTGGAGCCTGGCGGTATCGTTCGGGTCCATGCGGGAGCTGCATTTGGCCATCGCCTTGCTGGCGATCAGCGCTGCGTGTCGCTCGGGGTCAACCAATGGCACCGCGGCCCGCGTCGGCTCGACCCTGATTACGACCGCCCAGGTCGAAGCGCGCGCGGCCCCGGTGCTCGAGAGAGCTGGGCGAGAGCCCGGACTCGGCGACCGCGCGGTCCTGCCCCAAGATCGGCTCAATATTAAGCACGAGGCGCTTCAGCAGTTGATCGAGGAGCAGCTGATCCGCGCCCAGGCAGCGAAGCTCGGGCTCAAGGCCGACGGCGCCAGGGTCGCGCAGCGGATCAAGCAGATGAAGGCCAATTTCCCAACCGAGCAAGGGTTTCTCGACTCGCTGAAGCAGCAAGGCCGCACCGAGGACACGCTCAGGGATGCGATCGTGCTGAACGAGCTTCGCGAGGCAGTGCTCGATCAGCTCGCCGAAAAGCCCGCCACCGTGAGCCAAGAAATGGTCGACGAGGCATATGAGCGGACCCGCGCCCGGTATCGCTATCCGGCGAGGGTGCACGCCCGCGTGATTTTCGTCCGCATCTCCGATCTCCAGGGCACGACCGATGAGGCTTGGGCTCTCGGGCGCAAGAAGATCCAAGAGGCGCAAGCGAGGCTGAAAGCTGGTGCGAGTTTTGCGGCCGTGGCGCGCCAATACTCCGATCACGAGAGCAAGTTTGGCGGAGGCGACCTCGGCTTCATCGAGCTCGGTCGCTGGCCAGGCGACATCGAAAAGACCGCGTTCGCGCAGGCGGCCGGACGCGTCTCGGACATCGTCGACTCGGGCGACGGCTTCGCGATTGTCAAGACCGAAGCTCACGAGCCGGCTCGCGACCTGCCGGTCGACGACGTCAAGGAGCAGATCCGCTCGGACCTGCTTGCTGAGGCGCGGGCACGGGCGCGAGAGCTGGTGCTGGCTCGACTGCGGGCGGAAGCTCCCGTCGAACAGATTGTCAAGTACTCTTGGGACACGACCCAGCCGCCAGCGAATCGCGGACTGCCACCCGCGCGCCCGTAGCCAGTAGAAGTAAGAGCTCGGGAATTCGCGCGACCGCGCTCCTAACGAGGGATTCGAAGACGGTCGCCGACCGCGTCGAAAGCGGGCGTCTGCGCCGACTGTGGCGTCGGCACGTTGGCGAGATTCATGACCAAGCCAAAGATCGAGTGAG
>JADLHZ010000072.1 GCA_020848545.1 Deltaproteobacteria bacterium
TGCGATTTGTGCCAGCCAAAACGTTCTACCGCGCAGCCAACGGCGTCGAGCGAGTCCTGCTTTCCTGTCTTCAGCATCATTCAAGACGCCCGCAGTTTGGCGTCATGAATGATGCGAGCTAGAGCCCCGTCCATACGCCGTTTTTCCCACTCTTGACTTTCATCGGCAATATTAGACGAGCGCAAATCGTGCACCTTTGGCACGCTCTGAAGACGTTCATTCCCTTGGCTCGATGGCTTCGGAGGCACTGGTGGCGAAACGAGACCGAGAGACTGCAAGGGCCAAGACATCGTCGTCACTTCACAAGATCACGCCCGGGTTCGCGCACCTGCTGACGCCGGAGCACAAGAAGAAAGTCGAAGACTTCGTCAGCGATCGCATGACCACGCTGGTGCCCGGGGCCAAGCCGTCGATCGAGATGCGCCGCCTCGCCCGTGAGATCCTGCACCGCAGCCACGGCGTCGTCGTCTCGTCGCAGATGGCGCTGTCGACCGCGATCATCGCGATGCGCGCCAACGGCGACTTCGACGAGGAGTCGGCGGAGCTCTCGCTGATGCAGGCGGTGCTCCGCTACAGCGAGCAGAACCAGGTCCCGCCGAGCTTCGTGATGCAGCTCATCGCCGACGAAGAGATCGGGCCCGTGGACGAGGCGACGAAGCCGGACTAGCGGCCGCGCCAGACGAACAGATCGCCACCGTCCATCACGCTGACGACATCGATCTTGCCGTCGCGATCGACGTCACCGAACGCGACGCCGCGCATGAACGTCGCCAGCGAATACGAGAGCGGGGCCTGAAACGTGCCGTTGCCGTTGCCGAGCGCCACCGTCAAGGGGTACGTCATCACGTCGGCCTTGCCGTCGTCGTCGAAGTCCACGGCCGGGTGAAATGGCCCGACGCCGGCCGCGACCGCCGCCTGAAACGTCCCGTCCCCGTTGCCGACAAAGAGCTGCCCGGTGCTCACGAGCAGATCGACCTTGTTGTCGCTCGTGAAATCGGCGGCCGTCGCATAGCCGGCGTAGTTGCCGAGCCCGGTCGAGCAGCCGGCCGCGGCGCTGAACGTGCCGTCGCCATTTCCGAGCAAGACTGAGAGCGAATAGCCGCCGTAGTTCGACGTAAAAAGGTCGAGCTTTCCGTCACGGTTGAAGTCGACGGCGCCGAGCGCGCGCGGAAGGTTGCCGACGGCGAACGGCGTCGCCGCCCCGAAGCCGCCGCTGCCGGTGCCGAGCAGCACCGACACCGTCGCGCTGCCGAACTGATCGTTGGCGACGGCGATGTCGTCCTTGCCGTCGCGGTTGAAGTCGGCGATCACCAGCGACTGCGGGGTCAAGCCGGCGGCGAAGAAGCTCGCCCCTTGCAGCCCACCAAGGCCGTCGCCGAGCAGGACCGCGACGTCGTTGCTGCCATAGTTGGAGACGACGACGTCCGCCCAGCCGTCGGCGTTGAGGTCGGAGAAGGCGGCGCGCTGGGGTTGCGTGCCCACGGCATAGCCTTGGCCATTTTGGAAGCTCCCGTCGCCGTTACCGCGAAAGAGCGTCATCGTCGCGCCGGTGCCGGGGACGGCGGCGTCGAGGCGCCCGTCGCGGTCGACGTCGCCGAGCGCGACCGACCACGGCAGCGCGGGAGCGCTTTGCCGCGGCATCGTGCGCAGCGTGCCGTCGCCGCGGCCAAAGAGCACCGACACGTCGCCGCTCGTGCGGTTCGCGGCGATGGCATCGAGGCGGCCGTCGGCATCGACGTCGGCCAGCGCGATCGCCATCGGTTCTGTGCGCGTAGAGACGTTCGCAGGCGGATCGAACATCGCAGCACCGTTGTTGCCGAGCACGCTCACTGCCCCGGCGGTGCCGCGGGCGACGACGATCTCCGGCAAGAGATCGCCGTCGAGATCGCCGAGCGCGAGCGCCTCGGGCGTGGCACCCACCGTGACTGTCGCCGCGGGCGCGAAGGTGCCGTCGCCACCCCCAACGAGGATCGTCGCGGTACCCGCATCTTTGTTCGCCGTAACGATGTCGGGACGATTGTCGGCCGTGACGTCGATGACCCACACTGCGCTCGGTCCGAGGCCGACGCTCTTGGTCATGGCCGTGTCGAACGTGCCGTTCGCGTTTCCGAGCAAGATCGACACCGTCCCGGCGTTGCTGTTCGCCGTGGCCAGATCGAGCACGCCATCGCCGTCGAGGTCGCGTGCGGCGATGCCGCTCGGCCCGTCGCCTACGGCGTAGGGGAATGGCGCCTGAAAGGTGCCGTTGCCGTTTCCCATGAGGACGGAGACGGCATCGGCGGTGCGTCCGGCGACCGCGAGATCGATCTTCCCGTCGCGATCGAAATCGCCGGCGGCGATGGCGCTCGGCCCGACGACAACGGCGTAGACGTTCGCCGACCCGAATGTGCCGTCGCCGTTGCTCACGCGGACCGAGATGGTGTCGGCAGCGCCGTTGGCGATGACGAGGTCGGAGCGCCAATCACCGTTGACATCGTGCGCAAGTAGCGCGCTCGGCGCGAGGCCGGCGGCGATGCCCGTCCCGGCGACGAAGCGACCGTCGCCCCGCCCGAGCAGGAGCGACACGTCGTTGCTCCCGGCGTTGGCGACGGCGATGTCGATCTTTCCGTCGCCACTGAAATCAGAAACCGCGACCGCGCTCGGCTGTGTTCCCGCGCGAAGCAGGCCCGCCGCGAGCGCCGGCGAGCAGCGGTGCGGTACCCGGCTGACAAGCGTGCCGATCTGACTGCCGGTGCCGCCGACGTTGCTGGCGATAACGAGGTCCGCCTTCTCGTCGCGGTTGACATCGCCCACGGCGATCTCGGTCGCCACCATCCCGAGCGGCCACGTCTGCGGGGAATCGAAGGTGCCGTCGCCTTTGCCCGGCAGGACCGAGGCCGAGTTGCTCGAGTGATTGGCGGTGACGATGTCGGCGATCCCGTCGTCATCGACGTCGGCGATCGCGACGGAAAAAGCATTCGCCACCGCCGCATACGCCGTCGCCGGCGCGAAGGTGCCGTTGCCGTTGTTCAGAAGCACGGCCACCGAGGCCGCGGAGAAGCTCGGCGCCGCGATGTCGACGTCGCCGTCGCGATCGAGGTCCCCGAGCGCCAGGCGGTAAGGGCCGTTGCCGGCCGCGTACGGCACCGGCGCATCGAAGTTTGAGCCGATCGTCCCGCGCAGCACGGACACTGTGTTCGTGCCCCCCTGCGCGACGACGGCGTCGATCCTGCCATCGCGATCGACATCCGCGAGCGCGATGGCCTGCGGCGCCGGCACCGCCGTCGGTGAATTGGCGTCGAAGACGCCATTGCCGGCGCCGACGAAGGCCACGATGCTGCCGGAGGAGGCGGCGGCGGTGACGATATCGAGCTTGCCGTCGCGGTTGACATCGCCGACGGCGAGCGCGCTCGCACTGTGGCTGGCGCGGCTGAACGGCACCGCCGCGGCCAAGGTGCCGTCACCGTTGCCGAGCAACACCGTGAAGTTGCCGGCGCCACTGTTGGCCGTGACGACGTCGATCTTGCCGTCGCGGTTCAGATCCGCCGCGGCTACGCTGACGGCGCCGGCGCCCGCCGCGTATGGCACCGCCGTTTGAAAAGTGCCGTCGGCGTTGCCGAGCAGCACCGACACGCTGCCCGCGCCGTTGGCCGTGACGACGTCACCTTTTCCGTCGCGGTTCAGATCGGCGATGACCGCGTGGTAAGGCCACGTGCCGTTGCCCGTCGCCGTCGGGATCGCGGCGCTGAAGCCGCCGTTCGCCAGCGTCAGTCCGGTGACGGGCGACACCGCGGCCCCGAACACGCCAAAGCGCGCCGCGCGCACTCGCAGCGCCACGTTGTTCGTCGTCGCGCGCGGCAAGTCGGCCGTGCTGTCCCAGAGAAAGGTGTGCGTCGTGCCGCCCGGCGCGGCACTGACGCCTTGGACGCCATTCGGCTCCCCGGGCGGCCCTGACCCCGCTTGCGTGCATCGCTTGGCCGGAATGAACGTCGCAAAGCCGCCGCCGTCGTACTCGACGCTGACGTCGACGGGCAGGTTCTGTGCTTGCGCCACGGTATAAGTGACGCTGACGCAGCCGGAGATCGTCGCTGCCGGTGCGGGCGTGCTGATCATCGTCATCTGCGGGAGCGCTTGCAGCGAAAACCCCGGCAGCATGGCCGTGCCGCCGATCGTCGTCACCGAGATGTTGCCGCTCGCCGCGCCGCTCGGAACGAGCGCGACGATCGCGCCTGGCGTGCTCGAAACGACGTTCGCGCTCACACCGCTGCCGAAGGTGACCGCCGTCGGATCGGCGAGGTTGCTCCCGCGGATCGTGACCGAGCCGCCTGGCCCTTGCGCCAGCGGTTCGGCCGCGATGATGATCGGCGGCGCGACGAACTCGAAGCCGGCGAGCTTGGCTGATCCGCGCGGCGTGGTCACCGCGATCTCGCCGCTCGCCGATCCCGCCGGCACGGTGACCGAGATCGACCCGGCCGTATTGGTCAGGATGGGTGCGAGCGGGCCGCCGCCGAAGGTGACGGAGGTCGCGTTTTGCAGCTGCGTGCCGGCGATGACCACCGAGCCGCCGGCGCCACGCTTCAGCGGCGCCGCGCTCGCGATCGCCGGCGGCTCGAGCGGAGTTGTGGCGAGCGGAAACTCCACGAACGAAGAGGTGGCGCCGGGGTTACTGAGCGCGAGGCGATAGCGGTACGACGTCGCCTCGACGAGGCCGAGGTCCAGGTGCATCGTCGCGTCGCCGACGACATCGGCCACCGGCGAGTAGAGACCGCCGCTGCTGCGCTCGAGATGAGCCCCTGTCACATGCGAGTTCGGCTGCGTCCACACGAGCGCGACGCGATCAAAGGCGGTGGCCGTGGCGGCGAGCCCTTCGGCCGACAGCGGTGCCGTCCACGCCGACAGCTGCGCGGCCGAAGAACGCGCGCCGCTCGCGTGCAACGCAAAGATGCGTACGGTGTACTCGGTGTCGGCCAGCAGGCCGTCGATGAGCGTCGTCGCGGCGTCTGCCGCCAGCGTCCTCGTCGTCACGACGCTTCCGCCGAGCACGACCTCGATCGCGTAGCCCGCTTCGAAGGCGTTGTTGTCTTGCCATGCGACCATGAACGACGTTGTAGTCGGTGCCGAAGCGCTCGCCGATGCCGGCGCCTTTGGCCCGCTCGTTACGTCGAGATCGACCGCCGCCGCGTCGCATTCGGCGCCGCGCAGGCGATAGACATAGCGCGCGTCGCCTGCCGGCCCCACATCGCGAAAGCTCGTGACGTTGGCCTCGGCCAAGCCGATCTCGGTCCAATCTCCGCCGCTCGCAGACCGCCGCTCGACGATCAACGAAAACGGGCTGGCGCTCGACCAGGAGAGGAGCACCGAACCTTCATCGATCACAACCCACGTCGAGCCGAGCGCGAGGGTGCAGCGGTTCTTGTAGCTGAAGCCGGAGAGCACGCAGGCGCTCGACGCGGCGCAAGCCATGACCGCAAAGAGGGTACTCGGACGCGTGAGCGGCATCGCGCGACGATACCCGGGTCGCGGCCACGACGGCAACCGGCAGATGGGCGAAGCGGCCTCGTCCGGCACGAAGGGCCTGAGAACCTCAGGCGGCTCACCGCCGTCAACTGGCGGAACGACAGGCACATAGCCGCTGGGCGATCACGGCGAGTTGACGGCCTGCCCTGCCCCGCGTTCTGCCCGCGCTGCACGCACGCTCTCCGTGCGGCAGGGGGTTTCCATGCGCCACGTCTGTCTCTTGTCTCTGTTCTTGCTCAACGAATCAGTCATCGCGTGCCGCGCGACCACCGTCGATGCCGAGCCCGGGCCCGACGACGCGCGCGCCGACGCGATCTACGGCGGCGTCGCCGACAAGAGCGCGCATGCCGCGGTCGTGATGATCGCGCATCCGGACGGCGACGGGCTCGCGCTGTGCACCGCCTCGCTCATTGCGCCGCGCGTGCTGCTCACCGCCGCGCATTGCGTGGTCGTTGATTCCCCGACTTACGTGAGCTGCGGCGGCTCGACCTCGGATCGCGAGCTCTCGGCGATTGCGGCGGCGACGCTCACGGTGCACACCGGCTATCGGCCAAAGCTGGAATCGGCGCCGGCGGCACGCGGACGCCGGATCTTCGTGCCAAAGCTGAGCTCGCTCTGCGATCGTGACATCGCCGTCGTCGTGCTCGACCGCGCCCTCGCCTTCGCGCCGCAGCCGCTCGCCGGCGCGCTGCCCGACGACGACACCAGCCTCACTGCCGTCGGCTACGGCCTCACCGAGCACGGCACGTCCGGCGAGCGGCGCCGGCGCGAAGGCATGCGCATCCTCACCGTCGGCCCGAGCTGGGACGGCGGCCTCTGGCTCGGCGCGCGCGAGCTCGAGACCAGCGGCGGCCCGTGCTCTGGCGATTCCGGCGGACCGCTCCTCGATGAAGACGACGCGATCGTCGGCGTCGTCAGCCGCGGCGGGAGTTGCCGGCGCGACGACGGCAACATTTACTCGAGCGCGATCGGGCACAGCACGTTCATCGCGGATGCGCTGGCGTGGGCCGAGGACAATCCTTAGCTCACGCCTCGCCGTCCTCGTCGCTCGTGTCCTTGTCGCTTTCGAACGCGTCGCGCAGGCCGAGCTCCTTCATCTTGAGCTGCAAGCCCTTCCGGCTGATCTTCAGCATCTTCGCCGCTTGCGTTACGTTGCCGCTCGTCTCTTCGAGCGCCTTGACGATGAGATCGCGCTCGATCTCGCTCGTCGCTTGCTTGACGATGTCCTTCATCGAGAACTCGCCGGTGACGACGCGCGCGGCGAGCGGAGCGGCCACCGCCGCCACGCCTGGCAGCTTGTCGAGGATCGGCTTGCTGTCGGCGGCGCGCAGCTCCGGCGGCAGCTCCGTGGGCGTGATCGTCGTGACTTCGGCGAAGAGCACGGTGCGCTCGACCACGTTCTCGAGCTCGCGGATGTTGCCGGGCCAAGCGTAAGCCTTCAACACCTCGAGCGCGTCGGAAGAGAACGAGTCGACGTGCTTCTTCAGCTTCTTGTTGTACTTGGCGACGAAGTGCCGCACCAAGAGCTCGATGTCGTCCGTGCGCTCGCGCAGCGCCGGCAAGGTGATCGGCACGACGTTCAAGCGGAAGAAGAGGTCTTCGCGAAAGTGCCCCGCGTCGATCTCTTTTTTCAGCTCACGGTTCGTGGCCGTGATGATGCGCACGTTCACCCGCAGGGTCTTGATGCCGCCGACGCGCTCGAACTCGCTCTCCTGCAGCGCGCGCAAGAGCTTCACCTGCATCTCGCCCGGGATCTCGGCGATCTCGTCGAGGAAGAGCGTGCCGCCGTCGGCGAGCTCGAAGCGGCCGGGCTTCGACGTCACGGCGCCGGTGAACGCCCCGCGCTCGTAGCCGAAGAGCTCGCTCTCCATGAGCGTCTTCGGGATCGCGGCGCAGTTGATCTTGATGTACGGCCCGCCTTTTCGCGAGCTGTTCTCGTGCAGCGCTGTGGCGATGAGCTCCTTGCCGGTGCCGCTCTCGCCGGTGATGAGCACCGTCGACGGCGTGTCAGCCACCTTCTCGATGATCGAGTAGATGTCGAGCATGCGCTGCGAGCTGCCGATGATGCCGAAGCGGCCGTCGCCGAGCGTCGTCTCGGCCGTCGTGTTCCAGTTCTGCGTGTTGAGCTCGAGCGTCTTGGCCGCCTTCTGCACGGCCAGCTTGATCTCGTGCTGATCGAAGGGCTTCAAGATGTAGTCGAAGGCGCCGCGCCGGAGCGCCGCCACCGCCGAGTCGACCGTGCCGTGCGCGGTGATCAAGATGACGAGGAGCTGCGGAAACTCCTTGCGCACTTGGTCGAGCAGCGAGAGCCCGTCACGCCGAGGCATGCGCAGATCGGTGATCAAGAGATCCGGCGTGCGCTCTCTGATCATGCCGAGCGCCGCTTCGCCGTCTTCCGCGGTGTCGACGTCGAAGCCGTCTTTTTGCAGCATCGCGCGCAAGACCTTGCGCATGTTGACTTCGTCGTCGGCCACGAGAACGCGCATCTCAGCCCACCCTACACGCTGCGCGAGCGGGGGTCACGCTGCGCCACCAACAGACGAGACGAGCGGGACTGGGAAGCGCAAGATGAACGTGGCCCCGCCGCCCGGGCGCGACAGCACGTCGATGCGGCCGCCGTGGCCGGTCATGATGCGGTGGCAAATCGCGAGGCCGAGGCCGGTGCCGTGCTGCTTCGTCGTGAAGAAGGGCACGAAGATGCGCTTCAGGTTCTCGGCGTCGATGCCAGGGCCGTTGTCGCGCACGCGCAGCTCGACGAGATCGGCCGTGCGCCGCGCCGTCTGCACCACGCGCGTCGTCAGATCGATCTTGCCGGGCTCACCCGCGAAGGCGTCGACGGCGTTCAAGAGGAGGTTGAGCAGCACCTGGCGCAGCTGGTCGGCGTCGGCCATCACGCGCGGCAGCCGATCGTCCAAGTGCACCTTCACCTCCACCTTCTCGACGCGCTTCTCTTCGCTGAGCAACGTTAGGGTGCGCTGGACGACGGAGTTCAAGTCGGTCGCGACGAGCGCCGGCTTCATCGGCCGCGCATACTCGAGAAACTGCGAGACGACGCCGTTCAAGCGCTCGACCTCTTCGACGATGACGCTCAGCAGCTCCCGCGTCTCCTCCGGGAAGCGCTGCGGCTCGAGCACCTGCGCCGCGCCCTTGATCGCCCCGAGAGGGTTCCTGATCTCGTGCGCGAGGCCGGCCGACATCTCGCCGAGGGCAGCCAGACGATCGCGCTCTCTGATGCGCTCGCTCTCCTCCGAGTTCTCGACGCCGATCGCGATCTGGTCGGCCACTTCATAGAGCAACGCGATCTCGTCGGCCGGAAAGCCGAGCGCGAAGCGGGCGTCGCCGAGGCTCATGAGGCCGAGCACTTGCTCGCCGGAGACCAGCGGCAAGACGACGCTCGACCCTAGCTCACCGAAGGTCTTCAGCACCTCATTCGATCGCGCGCGCTCGGACTCGCTGACGAGCTGCGCGCTCTCCGGATCCGGCGCCAACTTTCGCTCGTAGTTCTCTTTGAGCAGCGGCCGCTTGTGCCGGGTGATCTCGCCGTAGAAGGCGCCGTGCGACTCGGCGTCGATCACCTGCGGCGGCTTCGGACCACGATACGCCACGAGCGCGAAGCCCGGCTCGTTCTCGCGCAAGAGATGCACGGAGGCGTGCGTCAGCTTGCGCGAGTCGTGCAGCGCATCCAAGGCGGCGTTGATGATCGTTGGCACGTCGATTGTGCCGCGCATCTTCGGCAACAGCTGGTTCACCGTCTCGCGCAGCTCGAAGCGCTCGCGGAACAACAGCCGGATCGTGCGCTCCTCGATCCAGGATCGCGCCTGGTCGTAGAGGATCAAGATGACGAAGGAGGTGATCAGCGTGCTGAAGATGAACGGCCCGGTGCCGGTGCCGATCCACATCACCATCAGCTGGTAGATCGCGCCGAGCAACAACGTGAGCGCGCCGAGGACGGCCGCTTTGGCGATGAGCTCGGCGAGATCGATCAGCCGGTAGGTGATGATCGTCTGATAGAGAAAGTACATGTAGACGGCGATCGTGACGTTGCCGATCGTCGGCAGATAGACGTTCGCTTGAAACGCTTCGCCGGCGCCCGAGATGGCCGCGAGGCTGCCGCCAAGCGCGATCGATCGCAGCCGGACTTGATCCTCACGCTGCGCAGCGAGGCGCGCGCGCTGCCACACGAGCTGGAAGGTGACGAACATCGCCGCGGTCGCGTAGGTGGCGGCGAGCGCGTCGGCCCACGGGTTCGAGAAGTACGGCGTCAAAGCCAGCGCCGCGATGAGCAGGCCGGCGATGATCACCGTGCGCTTCAGCGGATTGACGATCGCGCCGCGCACGTTCGCCAACGCCGAGAAGAGCCCGAGGATCGACGACGGAATGAGCACGCCGGACGCGAAGCGGAGCTGATGCCACGGCGTGTCGCCGAAGTAGCGGAAGAAGAAACAGGACGCGTGCCAGGCGCAGAGGTTCAGCGCGAGGAGCGCGAAGCGCACGTAGACCCGGCGCCGATCACGCAGAAGGATCGAGATCGCCACAGCGAGCGTGACGAACGCCGCGAGGAGCGCGGATGACTGGCGAAGATCCAAAGTGTCTCACAGCCTGTCCCGGTCAGGGACGGGCCTGAACAATACTAGGCCGTTCGCCGTGCGATTTTGCATGGCGACGGAGCGAAGCGACGAGGCCTAGTCACAATTGAACTTCATTTTCTTCACGGCGGCGGCGATCTCCGCCTCTTTCACCTTGGCGTCGTCGTAGGTGACGGTGAGCTCTTTCTTGTCGAGATCGGCCGCGACCTCTTTGACGCCTTCGATCTGCTTGAGCGCTTTCGTGCTCTTCTTCGCGCAGCCTTCGCAGCTCCACTCTTTGACCGTGTAGGTCGCCTTTTGATCCTTGGCGAAGGCCGTCGCCGACGTGAACGAGATCCCTGCGAGAACGAGAAACAACGCTGATTTCATGGGCGCGAACGCTAGCCCACGCGCGCGCGGCTGAAAAGCCCCGAAAAGGGACCGGGAGCGTTTTCGTCGGGAGCGTTTTCGTGGGCTAGTAGGTGATGCCGGCGGAGACCTGGAAGCCGCCGCTCGTGTCACGCATGGCGACGTCGATGAAGCGGCTGGTGCCGGCGCCGGCGTATTCCTGCCAGTAGTTCGTCACGAAGCCGATGACCTCGAGATAGAGCAGGTCGTTCCAGATCGTCGAGTGCACGCCGAGCGAGCCGGTGATGCCGAACGCGAACTTGCGCAGTCCGAACGCGTCGACCTGCGACTTGTGCAAGCCCGACACCGGCAAGATCCCGGCGCGCACAGTCAACACCGCGAGCTTTCGATACAACGGCGCCTCGAGCTCCGCGGCGACCACGGGCGAGATGTACATCGTCGTCGGGAACGGCTGCCCGTCCGTCATCGTCACTTGGTCCCACTGGATGCCGACCTGCGCGCCGAACGCGATGCTCTTCTCCTGGTTGCCGAAGACGTGGCGGAACATGGCGCCGCCGTCGATGTGGTACATGTGGTCGGTGTAGTTGAGCGCCTGCGTCGCGCGCGCCGGCGTGAACTCGCTCGGCATGAAGGTGAACGAGCCGCGCACGTAGCCGCCGAAGTCGCGTGCGATGCCGCCGGACTCTTTGAAGCGGCGAGGAAAGAGCTGCAACTGGAACGCAACGCCGGGCGACATGATGCCCCCGTATTGCGGCGGCGTGCCGTTCGACGCGTTCGTCTGCGTGTTGCGAAGCAGCATCGCCAGCCCCGCCGTGATCACCAGGCCGCTGCGACCGTCCGGCGCGACATAGCGCGGCTCTTCATCCTTCTCGCTGAGCTCGTCGGTCGGCTCGTAGAACTCGTCGTCGTTTTCGTACTCGGCCGCGAGCGCGTTGGCGTCGTTCTCCGAGGCGTCAGCGTTCTCGCCGGTCTTTAACGCCTTGGGCGCGACCTTCAGTGCGACTTCGCCCGAGCTGTCGGACATGTCGAACGACATTCCGGAGTCGGCGGGCTTCGACGCCGGCGTCTCGGACGGCGCCGCGTCGAGCGAGAAGTCCATGCTGCCGCCCGGGTCCGCGGGCTTCGCCGCCGCGTCACCGCCGCCGGCGTCTGCTTGGCGAATCGTGCGCGAGATCTCGGTGGCGGTCGCGCGGTCGAGCTTGGCTTTTTCGGTCTGAAACTGCTGGTTCAAGATGGCGCCGCGGCCGTCGGTCGCTTGCACTTGCACGCTGACCGCCCAGCCGGCCGCCGCGCGCGACGCGTAGGTCAGGACCACGAGATCGGCGCCCAACGCTTTGGCGACGGCGACGATTTGGTCGGGCTTGGCGCCGGCTGAAACACCACGCTTCTTCGCTTCCTTGATGAACTCCGCGTCTTTGATCGTGTCGTAGTTGTGGTTCTGCTTCAGCGTGACACGCAAGCCGCGCGCGAGCTCTTTGAAGCCCGAGCTCTTCGTCTCCAAGATGAGCGCTTTCTTGTCTGAGGCGCCTGCGACGGCCGCGGAAAACAGCACGCAGAGGACGAGCGCTGGGCGGAGAAACGTCAGCATCCGAGGCAGTATACGAGAGCTGAGAAAGGCCCGCGAGTTTCCTTTTGTCAGGACGGGAAGCGCCCGAACAAGACCCGCAGCTCGTCGATCAAATCCGCGAGCTGCTGCGGCGTCGTCAGCTTGTTCTCGATGTCCGGCAGGTTCTGGTACGAGCGGTCGACGTCGGCGTCGACGCCGTAGAGCTGGCTCAAGCGGCGCACGCCGTGCATCACCTGAAACACGGCCTGATCGAAGTCGGTGCGCAAGTAGCCGATCGCCCGCTCCAAGAACTCGCGGCCTTCCTTCGCCGACTCCTTGTCGTGATCGATCAAGACTTCCTGTAGCGAGATCGTGCGCATCGACTCCAAGAACTTCGCGAAGCCTTCGACCGTCTGGCGCGACACCGCCGCGTTGAACTTCGTCGCCGCGGCCAAGTTGCCGAGCTGCGCCGCCGTCTCACGCACGGTGTTGCGCTGCTGCGGGCGCAAGAATTGGTACGCCGGGTGCGCGAGGAACTCGATGACCTTGCCCTGCAGCATCTCGAGCAGCGTGGGCAGCTCGTCGTTCTCGGCCTTGTTGATCGTGCGGTTGTAAAAATCGATGTCGAGCTCGAGGTCGGCCAAAGCGCGGCGCAGCGCCACGAGCCGTTCCAAGGTGTCGCGCGCGTCCGGAAAGAGATCCTCGGCGCGCACTTGCCGGAACACACTGCACACCGCGGCGACCATGGAGTGCAAGGCGCCGATCGAGCGATCGCGGAACTCGACGAGCTCGTTCAAGAGCGTCCACTGCTCGGCGCGCACGTTCGGGTTCTTCAGCCGGTCGACCTGCTTCTCGAGCTCCTGGGCCAGCATCGGGACGTACGAGACCACGAGGTCGAAGACTTGGTCCGACGCGCTCTTCTTCGGGCGCTCTTTCTTCGGCGCATCGGCCTTCGCCGCGGCGCCTTCGATGTCGAACTCGAGATCGTCGAAGTTGCCGCCGTCGTCTTCCGGCGCCGCCGATTCGGGAAAGAGCTCGCGCAAGAGGCCGAGGAACTGCTGCATCTGCGTGAGCACGGTGGTGATCAGCGGCTCGAGCTCGTTCCACAGCTCCGGCGAGTTGCGCTCGAAGGTCTTCTCTTCGAAGCGGCGAAAGTCGAGGCTACGCAACGATTCGGCGGTGGCGCTGGCATTTTGAAAGGTGAAGGACACGCGCTCCAAGAGCCCGGCGTCTTGGATCTCTTGCAGGACCTGGTTGATCGCTGGACTGAGCTGCATCCTCAGCCGTGTTTACGAATGGTCGCGGGTCCGCGCAAGAGCTCTGTCGTGTGATCGCCGTCGATCACCACCTGCCGAACGCCGTTCTTCGCGCCGCGCTTGATCTCGTACATCATCTGATCGGCCGCCGCGATGAGCTGCGCCGCGTCGGTCGCCGCCTGCATGAACGTGGCGATGCCGACGCTGCAGGTGACGCCCAGCCAGCGCGGATGCGCGCCGAGCACCTGGGTGAGCTTGTCGCGCAAGCGATCGACCATCACGCGGGCCGCGGCCGGGCTGGTGTCGGGCAAGAGCAGCACGAACTCGTCGCCGCCGACGCGCGCTGCGACGTCGGTCAAGCGGCCCGAACCGAGCACGTCGGCCACGGCGACGAGCAAGCGATCGCCTTCTGCGTGGCCGTGCGTGTCGTTCAGGCGCTTGAAGTTGTCGAGATCCAAGTGGACGACGCTGAGCGGCTGCATCGAGCGGCTTTGGCGGCGAAGCTCGACCTCCGACGCGTGCATCAAGGCGCGGCGGTTGGCGATGCCAGTCAG
Organism: Deltaproteobacteria bacterium; assembly: GCA_020848545.1. Lineage (GTDB taxonomy): Bacteria > Myxococcota > JADLHZ01 > JADLHZ01 > JADLHZ01 > JADLHZ01. The sequence goes on from JADLHZ010000072.1 coordinate 13,787, forward strand.
CGGATCGGTCGACGCGATCGCTTGCAAGCGTCCTTCGCTCCGCTGCAAGCGTCCGAGCACGAGCGCCACGGCGAACAAGAAGATGCCGACGACGGCGGCGTTCCAAAGGATCGGCAAGCGCGCGCCGTCCGGGTGCTGCCAGAGCTCTTCCAAGAGCAGCATCAGGCTGGCGAGGGTGGCGGTGCTGCAACCAATCTCGACGCCCAAGCGGTGCGTGGCGAAGAGCACCGGGGCCAGCATCAACACGCCGAACGAGAGCCCGAGACGGCCGCCGACTTCCAGGTTGAAGAAAAGGATGAAGCCGAGGCTCGCGCCGACCAGGAGCGCGTCCCACAGGTAATGCCTGTCGCGGCGCTTCAGCGCTCGTTCTACAGTGCGCTCTGCAGTCATCAGCTCATCATTCAATCGTGATCCCCCAACCCGGCGGTGCCCCTCGCACCAGCGGATCAGGGAGTCAATAGAAACGTTATTGCGGCCGAGAATTCCGAGGTAGCTCACTCGGAGAGAACGGCCGAAAGGCACAGAAATTCAGGCGTTTGGATCCTTCGGCTTCGACCCCGGCGGCACCTGCGCTGGCGGCGGCTGCGGCGTCACGTCGATCTCGTTCGACGTCGCGGCCTTCTTGAACTGGTTGAGCGCTTTTCCGAGCGATTGACCGAGTTGTGGCAAGCGGCCGGCCCCGAAGACCAGCAGCACCACGAACAAGATCAACAGCATTTCACCGACACCGAGTCCCATGGCTTACTCCAGTCCCTATGACTACGCGGCGGGCGCCGATTTGTCGAGCGCTACCTTCCACCCACGCGCCGCGTCAAGGTGGTGTCAGAAGCGCAGGCCGAGCCGGATCGTGTTCTGAAAGAGCGGGCGGCCGCCGGTGATGAGCCCCACGTCGAATTGATAGAGGAACACGAAGATGAAGGTCTGCAGCTCGATGCCGGCGTAGACGCGGTGGTGAAAGTTCCGCGCGAGCGGCGACTCCGGCAAGGTGTAGAGCGAGCCGTTCGGTTGCTCGAGCGCAATGTTGTCGGTCGTGTTGTCGGGTGTGGCGTCGAGCACCGCCGAGTTCGCGTTCATGAACAAAATTCCGTAGCCGACCATCGGCGTCAGCCGCACCATGCCGCCGAGCGCGAAGGTCTTGCTCACCGTCATGTCGAGGTTGACCGTCGTCAGATCGATCTCTTGCGCGTTCAGCAAGCGACCGACGCCGGCCCGCACCGCGAAGTTCGGCAAGTACTTGTAGCCCTCGAGGAACACGTAGCGGATGTCGCCGCCGATCATGAACATCGTCGAGTTGAGCAGCCAGTTGATGTGCGCTTCGAGCTCGAGGCCGAAGGGCAAGCCCTTGCGCACGTGCATGCCGGTGACGGCTTGCGTGCTGCCCGGGAGCGTTCCCAAGCGGCGCTCCTGCTCGGTGACGCCGTTCTGCCAATACTCGCTGCCGATGTTCAGGCTGACGAGCGCGACGTCGAAGCTCACGTCGAAGCCGCTCATGCCGAGACCTTGCGCGGGAGCCGCCGTGCGGGGGCTCAGCGCGAAGCCGATCTCGGCGGTCAACAGGCGAAAACGCTCGCGCGGCGCTTGGTCGCCGTTACGGGTGTAGGCGCCGAGGCCGCGCAGCTGCACGTCTAGCGGATTGGCGGCTGCGGGGGCAACGAAGGACGCGGTGACGAGCGCCGATGCGAGGACGAGCGGGAAAAATCGGCGAAAAAGCGTCACAACCTGCGAGGGTATGAGCGCGCTTTCAGGGTGTCAATTTTATCGTGGCCCACTACACGGATGAGCGAGGGAAACCTTACAGGGCCTCGTCTGTATTTGGAAAAATATCGGCTGCCGGTGAAATTTTTCGGATTTTTCGGAAAATTTTCGGGTCGGAGGCAAAATTTTTCGAGTTTTGGCGAAATTTTTCGGGTTTTGGCGAAATTTTTCGATCCTTGCTGAAGTCTTTTGCGATTCTCGTGTGCGCCCGCGCGGCGCGAGCGAAGACAGCGCAGCGCGCAGCTGGTATGATCCGCACGTGCGAGCTCAACGTGCACCGGCGCCCGTCGATTGGAAGCAGTTTCTCCTGCTCGACGAGGACGATCCGCGCGAGCTCATCGACGGCCGCTTGGAGGAGACCGAGGTGCCAACGAAGCTACACGAGTGGGTCGTCGGATGCCTCGTCGCCGCGCTCTTCGCCTGGGCCCGCGCGAACAAGGCGGGCACCGTTCTCCCCTCCGGCTACAAGCTCCGCATCTCTCGCACCCGCGGCGTCATGGCCGACGTCGTCTTCATTCGCCGCGGCCGCGGGCATCTGGCGAAAAACGAAGGCATGGAGGACGCTGCGCCGGACCTCGTGATCGAGGTGATCTCGCCGAGCTCGCGGCGCCATGATCGCGTGCGCAAGCTTCGCTGGTACGGCGAGCTCGGCGTCCGCGAGTATTGGATCGTCGATCCGGAGGAGCGGACGCTCGAGCGCCTCATGCTCGACAAGCGCGGCCGTTACGTCGTGAGCGAAGCGCTGAGCGAAGACGACGTGTTCACGCCGAAGGGGTATGACGGGCTGGTCATTCGCCTCGACGAGCTGTGGGCGATGCCGGAAGAATAGCGACGCGCCGTACGCTCGTCACGACTTCGCCGCCTCCGATGAACGTGCGCTAGCGATCGTCCCGCAGGAAGATCTGCTCGCCCATCGCGAAGAGCCCCTGCAGCGAGTGCACGTCCTCGTCGAGCTCGTAGACGCCGCAGACCGGCGCATGCACCTCGACTTCGCCCTTCAAGCGCCGCAGCTCCACTTGCTCCGCGGTCACGAGCGCGTTGTGATCAGCGCCGGCTTGCATCGCGGCGGCGGCGAGCGCCGGATCGCCGAGCAAAGTCTGCAGCGCCGTCGTGGCGCTCGCATCGACGGCGTCTTCGGGCAGCGCGCGGTGCAAGCGGTTGACGAGGACGGACAGCGCGCGCAGCCCTTCGTGCAAGAGCTTTCTGTGAAAGAACAGCGCCTCGTCGATCTGCGGCTGCGTCGGCGCGCTGACGACGACGAAGCCGAGATCGCGCGACACGAGCAACTGCGCGATCTTGTCCGAGCGATCCTTGAAGCCGAGAAACAAAGGGTAGAACGAGGAGACGAACTCGCCGATCTCGCGCAGGATATCGACGCCGGACAGGCGGCCGATGGTCTTCATCATGTACGACGAGCCGACGTCGAGCAGGCGGAAGCTGAGCTTGCCGGCGGTGGCGGTCGACTTCAGCAGCCACTGCAGCGCGTCGTGATCGAGAAAGTCGACGAAGCGGCGCGGCGCGTCGAGGAAGTCGAGCGCGTGGCTCGTCGGCGGCGTGTCGAGCACGATGAGATCATACGCGTTCGTCTGCAGCACCGTGTAGAGCTTGGCGACCGCCATGTATTCTTGGATGCCAGCGAGCGCCTGCGACATCGATCGGTAGAGCCGGTTCTGGCGGATGCGCTCGAGATCGCCCGGGTGCGCGGCGTAGTCGGCGACCATGTCGTCGAAGGTCTGCTTCATGTCGAGCATCATGGCGCTGAGCGATCCGCCGGGCTGGGGCTCGAAGCCGAGCTCCGCGAGCGACACGGCCCGCGCGCTGTTGCCGAACTCTTCGAGCCCGAGCGCGTTGGCGAGGCGCCGCGCCGGATCGATGGTCAAGACGAGCACGCGCTTTCCGGCGAGCGCCGCGAACAGCCCGAGCGCCGCCGACGTCGTCGTCTTGCCGACCCCGCCCGAGCCGCACGCGACGACGACGCGCTTGTCGCGCAGGATACGCTTGAACAAGTCGCTCGGCGGCTTGCCAGCGACGAGCGGCGGGACGGTGAACGCCGGGGTGGTGCTCACAGCTGCGCCTCGAGCTCGGCCGCGAGCGCCATGACGGCCGCCTCGTCGGCGATCGGAACCGCACGCTTGGCGAGCCGGATCGCGCGCTTCAGATCCGCGGCTGGGAGGCGCTGCAGGTACTCCTCGCCGAGCTGCCGCCAGTGCTCGCGCGTGGCCACGGTCCTCTCCAAGGCGGCGAAGCGTTTTTGCGTCGCGCCGTCCGCGCCAGCCAGGCCCGCGTGCAAGGTGGCGACGAGCGCGTCGGGCAGCGGCGGCAAGATGCGATTGATGAAGGTGAGCCCGCGCGTGGCGAGCCGATGCTGCATCGCCGCGTGCGCGATCTCGATCGCCTCGTTCACCGGCATCTCCTCGGGCACCGTCACGATGTCGAGCTTCGTGCGCTTCGGATCGAGCAGCATGTCGAGCATGTCACGCGCGCTCTTCTTCAACGGGCCGGTCGGCATCATCTCGTCGAAGACGTGCGGCACGCGCAGCCAGCTGATCAAGTGCCCGGTGGCCGGCGCATCGACGACGATGAGATCGTACTTCGGCGCGTCGCCTGAGCGCTCGCCCTCATGGAACCACAGCTTGCCGAGCAGCACGAACTCCGAGAGCGACGGCACCGCGCGCAGAAAGTAGCGGACGATGCGGTTCTCGAACACGGCATTGTAGAGCGCCTTGAACTTGAGCGTCATCAGCGCGTATTCGCGAATGGCCTCGCTCGGGATCAGCCCGGCCATCCACAGATTTTCGTAGACGAGGCGCGGCTCACCGTCGAGCTTGGGCTTGCCGAGAAAGCGCGTGACGCTCTCCGGCGGGTTCGTCTCGAGGAAGAGCACGCGCTTGCCACGGCGAGCGGCGACGATCGCGAGGCTCAGCGCGACCAGGCTCTTACCGACGCCGCCCTTGCCGGTCACGATGCGCACGCGCGTGTCGAATAGCCGCTCCACGACAACCTGCTCGTCAAACGAAGCTGAGGCTCTCGACGACCGCGACGAAGATCTTCTTGTGCGCGTCGAAGCGCGAGTCGTTCGTGGCGGTGCCGCAGATCACGTAGAACGCGTCGCCGGCGTAGAGGTACGCTTGCCACTGGCGGAGCGCACGCGGCGGCGCGGTGAAGGCGAACTCCCTCGTCTGCGCGTCTTGGCCGGCGATCTTCACCGTCTCTTTGGCGAGCGTCTTCGTGTCGGGCGCCATCGAGCGCATCACTTCTTCCTGCGCCGCCGCGAACTCGTCGAGCGACACTTCGCGGGACGTGACCTCAACGCGCTTCATGATCAGGCTCGGCCGCTCCGGCGCTTCGCTCGCGCCTTTGTGGCGCATGAGATCGAGCGCTTTTTGCTCGGGCCCGAGCAGCGTGACGAGCGTGCCGTCTTCCCAGCCGTCGGGGATGTCCAAGGTGATGTGGTGGAAGGTCGCGCGGGTCATGGGCTGATCACTTAGCAGCGCGCCCGGGGGCCGTCTATCAGTGCGCCGCCTCGCGATTGACGGCGACGCCAGCGCGGTTCAGCACGGCGAGATCGCTCTTGTCGGTCGCCGCCATCGCCACGAGGCTCGCGCCGGTCGAGACGGTGAAGGCGCCGACGGCGACGATCGCCGCCGCGGGAAGATTGATCGTGGCCACGCCCATGCTCGCGACCGCGCTGCCAGCGAGCAACATGGCGCGGAAGTTCTCGCCCTTCGTCAACGAGCCTTCCTGCTTGTCGGCGACGTCTCTAATCGCCTTGCCGGTCTCGTCGTTGGTCAGGCGGCCCTTGATGCCGTCGACCAGCCTCTTGGCGAGCTTGCTCCAGAAGCCGAAGATCGCTTCGCTGACCGAGTTGTCGACGTCGACCGCGCGCAGCACTTCGCCCGAGTCCTTGTACTCGCCGTCGTCCTTGAACTGCGCGCGAAAACCCTTCTTCACGCGCGAGATGCCGCCGCTCTCGTTGAGCGCGACGAAGAGCTCGCCCTTGTCGTTCTTCAAGTAGACGCGATCGTAGCCCGTGTCCTTGAAGTCGTCCTCGAGGCCGTCGAGCAGCGCCTTCGTCTTTTCGGCGTCGCTGAAGTCGAAACCTTCGGGCAGCGGCATCTTGTACACGCCGTGAAAGGGCTTACCGCTGATGTAGACCGGCCCGTGCTGCACGAGCCCGCCCTTGCCGGTGAACATGAAGAGCTCGATGTTGCGAAACGCCTTCAGATCGAAGTCGCCGGAGACGATCGCGGCCTCGACCTTCGCGAGGATCGCGGCCTGCGCCGGCGTTGGCGGACCGCCGTGCTCGCGCACGTCGAGCGCGCCGCGCACTTCGTCGACTTCGTGGAGGTTCAGCTGCGCCTTGCCGCCGCCGATGTTCGCGGCGAGAAACTTCGCCGTCTTCATCGCGCCTTGGTCGTGGATCGTGTCGACGCGCAGCGAGGTGCAGTAAACGCGGTTGCCGACCTTGGGCTTCGGGCCGTGCAGCGCGGCTTCCAAGTGGTCGAGCGAGGCGCGCACCGTGGCGATCTCTTTGAGCATCAGCGCCGCGAGCGGGCTCTTTTCGTTCTTGCCGGCTTTGACGAAGGCGTCGTGCTTCTTCAGCAGCTCGCGCGTCTTGTCGAGATCCGCCTTGGTGACGACGCCGTCCTTCTTCTTGCCCACGTGATCGTCGATGAGCTCGGCGCCGGCGCGCGCTTCGCCGTCCGCGATCTCGGTGGTCGCGACGAAGGGCTTGGGCTTGAAGAGGCCAAAAACAGACATTTGGTCGCGTTATCGGCGACCGGGCGTGCGGGTTGCTAGCCGGTCACCGCGCGGACGACGACGCTCGCGAGGACCATGCCGAAGACGCCGGTGACGAAGCTCGAGGTGCCATAAATGACGCGGCGTTCTTCGCACGAGTGCTGGTCGTTCTTGCCGCCGGGGCACACGCAGCGAAAGCCTTCGCCGTTGTCGTAGTGCAGCTCGATCGGCTCGCGTGGCGGTTCCATTGAATACACCGCCGGGATGTCCCAGCGCGTTTTGTACGGGAAATCGTACTTCTTATAGAGGATGCGGCGGATGGCGTCGGCGAAGGGGTCGACCTTGGTCTCGCTGAGGTCGGCGATCTTCACCTGCAAGGGATCCATGCGGCCGGCGGCGCCCATGGCCGAGACGACGCGGATGCCGTGCGCGCGGGCGTTCGCCAGCAAGTGGCACTTGGCGGTGATGTTGTCGATGCAGTCGACGATGAAGTCCGGCTTCGACGCGAGCAGCGCCTCGCTCGTGTCCTTGTCGTAGAACTTCGCGATCGGCGTGACGTCGGCCTGCGGGTTGATGAGCTGCGCGCGGTCGGCCAGGATCTGCGCCTTCTGCTTGCCGATGGTGCCCTTCATCGCTTGCAGCTGGCGGTTCGTGTTCGTCACGCAGACCTTGTCGAAGTCGACGAGGTCGAGCTTGCCGATGCCGCTGCGCACAAGCGCTTCGGTCGCGAAGCTGCCGACGCCGCCGAGGCCGACGACCATCACGCGGGTGGCGAACAGGCGCTCCATGCTAGCGTCGCCGACGAGCCGCCCCATGCGATCGAAGCGGCGGTGGAGCTTGTACGAGTCCTCGACGTCGGTCGCGATCGGGACCGGCGTGTCGAGCGCTTCAGCGGGGACGACCAAGGGAAACATCGCTTTGGCGCTATGACTTTGCGGGTACGGTCGTCAATCCAAACAAGCGGAGCGCATTCACGGTCGTGTCGTGGGCGAGCGCTTCTGGCGTGGTGCCGCGGATCTCGGCGATCGCTTCGACGATCGTCTTCAGGTGGCGCGGTTCATTGCGGCCCGGGCGATGCGGCTCCGGCGTCTGATCCGGCGCGTCGGTCTCGACGAGGAGGCGATCGATCGGCACTTTGCGAGCGACGGCCGGCGCCTTCACCGCCGTCTTGAAGGTGACGCTGCCGGCGAGCGAGATGTGCAGGCCGAGCGGCAAGTACGCGTCGAGCAGCGCTTCACTGCCGCTGTAGCTGTGCACGACGCCGCCGGCTTTCGGCAGGCCGTCTCGGCGCAAGATCTTCAGCGCCTCTTCGTGGGCTTTCAAGATGTGGAGGATCACCGGGAGATCGTATTCGCGCGCGAGGGCAAGCTGCGCGCGAAAGATGCCCTCCTGCGTGGCGAGCACCGCGCGGCGCTCTTTCGTGTAGGCGTCGAGGCCGATCTCGCCGATCGCGACGGGCATCGTCAGCGTCGGGTGCGCGAGCTCGGCTGCGAGCGCCGCGACCATCGCTTGGGTGTCGGTCTCGGCGACGAGCTGTGGGTGCACGCCGTACGAGACGCAGACGTCGGGGTTCTTCTTCGCGATCGCGTCTTCATCGCGCCAGCCGTCGGGCGACACGCCGGCGAGGAGAAAGCCGGTGACGCCGGCGGCGCGCGCCTGTTCGAGCACGGCCTCGTGATCGCCGATCATTCGGTGATCGTGGAGGTGGCAGTGGCTATCGAACATCGTCGAAGCGCCTGGCCTCTTTCTTCTTGTGAAACCAGTACGCGACGCCGAAGCCCGTGACGAGCAACGCGAAGACGCCGAACACGATCGTGAAGGCCGTGCCGAACGCCTCCGCCAGCGGCTCGGTCTGTTCGTCGTGGCGCATGATGATCACGATCACCGTGGCGACGGCGAGGACCAAGAACGCGATGCGCGGTTTCGTCATGGCCAATTGTCACTTTTCGCTGGCCAAAGGACAAGCGCCAAGCGGTTACTTGCGCCAGTCGACGATGCTCGTCTTGCGCGTCTCGGGCTGGCACTCGGGGCAGAAGAAGGTGTCGTGGCCATGCACGCCGGCCTTTCTGATCTTCGTGCCGCAGCGCGGGCATGGCTCGCCGTGGCGGTTGCGCACCTTCAGGAAGTCGCGGAGCTTCTCATCGAGCGGCGGCTTTCTCTGCGCGATGGTGCCGATCGCTTCCTTCGTCACCGAGACGATCGCTTCGTGCAACGCGCGGCGTTCACCTTCGCCGAGCTTCTTCACCATCGTCTTCGGGTGGATCTTCGCCGCCCACAGCACTTCGTCGGCGTAGGCGTTGCCGAAGGCGTCGAGCGCGCTCTTGTCCATCAGAAACACGCGTACCTGGTCGCGCCGCTTGCTGCAGAGCTTCTCGAAGTGAGCGAAGGTGAACGCCGGCGACAACACATCGATCCCGATCGTCTTCAGCCCGGGCACGACGTCCCACGCGCCTTTCGTGACGATGTAGACTTTCCCCATCTGCACGTCGTCGCGGTAGCAGAGCCGCGTGCGGTCGCTCAGCGTCCACAGCATCGCCGTGTCGGCCGGCGCCTTTTGCTTCTCCTCGAGAAAGAGAAAGCGCCCCGCGAGCATCGGCGCGACGATCATCTGCACGTCGCCGAGCTCGAAGATCGCAAAGTGGCCGCGGCGCGACACGCCGGCGAAGGTGCGGCCTTCGAGCAGCGCCTGCGGCGTGCCTTCGATCGCCAAGCGCAGGACGATCGGCTTCTCGACAAGGACCGCGACGATGCGCTTTCCCTCGAGCGCGCGATCGAGCAGCGGCAGCTGATATTCGAGGTCGGGGCGCTCGGCCATGCCGCCCTTCTTGCTGCGAATTCGTCTCGCGCGCTAGGAGGCGCGCATGCACCTCCAAACCCGCGCTGAAGCGACCGACTACGCGGAGACGTCGCGTCACTCGGACGTCCTTGCGTTCTGCGATGCGTTGGCGAAGAGAAGCCCGCTCGTGCACCGGACGTCGATCGGCCAAAGCGGCGAAGGGCAAGACATCGTCGCGCTCGTGATCAGCGACAAGAAGTGCTTCACGCCGGCGCTCGCGAAGAAGCAGAAGAAGCCGATCGTGATGATCGAAGCCAATATCCACGCCGGTGAAGTCGAGGGCAAAGAAGCGTCGCTCGCCCTCGCCCGCGATCTCGCGCTGACGCCGCTCGGCAAGGGCATCGTCGACAAGGTCTGCGTCGTGCTGATCCCGAACTTCAACCCCGACGGCAACGATCGCATCAGCCCGAAGAACCGCGCGCTGAATCTGCAAGAGCTCGAAGGGCAAGTGAACCCGCCGGGCGGCGTCGGCATGCGCTACACGGGCGAAGGCTGGAACCTGAACCGCGACAACATGAAGCAAGAAGCGCCGGAGACGCGCCACCTCGCGGCCTTCCTGCAGCACTTCTGGCCGCACCTGTTCATCGATTGCCACACGACCGACGGCAGCCTGCACCGCTTCGATCTCACGCATGATTGCCCGCGCGGAAACGACGCGCTCTTTCAGCCGGTGCGCGCGTTCAACCGCACGATGCTCGAGACCGTCGCGAAGACGATCGAGAAGAAGCACGGCTACAGCGCCACGTGGTACGGCAACTTCGTCAAAGAGCCGGATCCCGAGAGCGGCTGGCACACGTATCCGGCGCTCCCCCGCTTCGGCAGCCACTACCGCGGGTTGATCGGCCGCCTCGACGTGCTGCTCGAGACCTACAGCTATATCTCGTACGAGCGCCGCTGCGCCGTCACCCGCGCGTGGCTGCTCGAGCTGCTGCGCTACGCCGCGAAGAACTCCGTCAAGCTGCGCGCGGTGGTCGAGACGCAAGAAGCGACGACGATCGCGCGCGGCAAGACGATCGACCCGCGTACCACAGTGGCGATCGCGCACGGCGTGGCGCGCCGCGACGACAAGGGCGCGCTCTTGTTCGACTACCCGGCACACGCGCTCGACGGCGACGCTCTGAAGATCCGCTCCTTCGATCGCGAGAGCCTGAAGAAGCGCGTGTATCCCGGCAAGAAGCGCGTCGACTACAACACGCCGCACATGCGCTCGTTCATTCCGACGGCGAGCGTGCGCATGCCGGCAGGCTACCTCGCGCCGCCGTCGCTCGCGGAGAGGCTGCGCGGTCACGGCATTACCTTCGACACACTCGCCAAGGACACTTCGTTCGACGTCGAGAGCTACCTCGTCGCGAAGAAAGAGGAGACCTTCAGCCCCGACGTCGCCGCCGCGGTGCCGCCGCCCGGACAATCGGAGGTGCCGCTGAGCCAACGGCCGCCGCCGACCCGCTTCGAGACAGTGCTGACGGTGCGGGCCGAAGCGCGCACGATCGTGGCGCCGGCAGGGACGCTCGTCGTCTCGACCGCACAGCGCGCCGGCGTGCTCGCGGTGTACTTGCTCGAACCGTGCTCGGACGACGGCCTCACACGTTGGCAGTTCTTGGATCGTGAGATCGAGGTCGGCGCGCTCTTTCCGGTGCATCGCCTGCTCACGCACACGCGCCCGCGCCAGAAGCCGGAATGAGAGCGCTGTGGATCTACCTGCTCGGCCGCATGTTCGCGGTGCTCGGGCGGCAGATCTTCTCGGTGGCGGTCGGCTGGGACCTCTATGAGCGAACGAATTCGGTGATCGCGCTCGGGCTCGTCGGGCTCGTGCAAGTCGTGCCGGTGCTCTTGCTCTCCGTGCTCGCCGGCAACGTGGTCGATCGTTTGGACGCGCGGCGTGTGGCGTTCGTGTCGGTGCTCGGAGCGGCAGTGTGTGCGATGTGCTTCGCGGCGGCGTCGGCGCTGCTGCTGCCGGTGTGGGTCGCGTATGTCCTGCTCGCGCTGCACGCCGTCTGCATCGCCTTCGTGTCGCCGTCGATCGCGACGATCGTTCCGCGCCTCGTCGGCCCCGAGCATCGCGCGCGTGCCAACACGTACAGCGCCACGACCTTCGAGATCGCATCGATCGTCGGGCCTGCGGCGGCCGGCGCTTTGATCGCGCTCACGCGCACCGCGACGATCGCCTATGCCACGCACGCGGTTGGCACCGTGCTCTTCGCCGGCGTTCTGCAATGGCTCATCCTCCGCGGCCACGCGCAGAAGGAAGGCGCCCCACAACGCGCACGCACCTTCGCCGACATGACCGTCGGGTTCTCGTACGTCTTTCGCTCGAAGCTCTTGCTGCCGGCGATGACGCTCGACCTCTTCGCGATGTTACTTGGCGGCGCCACGGCGCTCCTGCCGGTCTTCGCCAAGGACGTTCTGCGCGTCGGCCCCGAGGGGCTCGGGCTCTTACGCGCGGCGCCATCCATCGGCGCGCTGCTGATGGCGATCATCTCGACGCGCTTGCGCCCGTGGCGGCGGCCGGGTGTCGCGCTCCTCTACTCGGTGGCGGGCTTCGGGCTCGCGACGATCGGCTTCGCGCTGAGCCCAAACATGGCGGCGGCGCTCGTCTTCTTGGCGCTCAGCGGCGCGTGCGACAACATCAGCGTCGTCATCCGCCTCACGCTCGAACAGATGCTCACGCCAGATGCACTGCGCGGCCGCGTGTCGGCGGTGCACTACGTGTTCATAGGCATGTCGAACGAGCTCGGCGAGCTCGAGAGCGGGCTCACGGCGGCGCTCCTCGGTCCGATCGGCTCCGTGCTCTTCGGCGGCGTCGGCACGCTCTTCATCGTCGCTTGGATCCGCACGCAGTGGCCCGAGCTCTGGCGTATCAAGCCGCTCAAAGAGCTGACGCCCGACGGCTCAAACTCGACCTGACGCGGCGGCGGCGCGCTGGGCGCCGACGTTCGCGCGCAAGAACTCGAACTGCCGCCGCCAACAATCGCGCGACGCCTTGCGCCACGTCATCGCGTAGAACGCGTGGATCTCGCCGGGATAGTAGACGACCTCGTGGTGCACGCCGCGGCGTTGCAGAGCCGCGGCGAGGCGGCGCGTGTCATCGAGCAGGGGATCGCGGGTGCCGACGGCTGCGAACATCGGCGGCAGCGGGCGCTCTGGCTCAGCGGCGCTCTCGATGAGGCACAGCGGGTCGGCGAGCTCGAGACCGCCAGCCATCGTCTCCGCGATCACACCGCCGAGGTAGCCAAGCTGCGTTTCCCCGAGCCGATCGGCGACCAGGCGCTGCATGCGTGGCTTGCGCCTGACGAAGCGCTCGGCGTCGCTCACTTGCAGGATGCCGCACATCGGCAGGGTGCACACTGGGGCCACCCCCGTCGCGAAGACCTTCTGCGAAAATGGCTCCGGCCGGCGAAAGCACGCCGCCAGCGTCATCGCGAGGCTGAGGTTTGCGCCGGCCGATTCACCCACGATGATCAAGCGCGACGCATCGGCGCCGTAGCGATGCGCGTTATCGACGACCCACGCGTAAGCATCGGCCGCATCTTCGAGCGCAGCAGGGTACTTGAAGCGCGGCGCCAAGCGGTAGCTCGCGTTGAACACCGCGTAGCCTTGGCGCGCATACGGCCCGGCCATCAGCCAGTGCGTGTCCTTCGACAAGATGCGAAACGCGCCGCCGTGCAGGTAGAGGAGCGCCGGCAAGGTGCCGCTCGCGTGCTTCGGACGATAGACGTCGAGCTGGTGCTCCCGCCGCTCACTCGACACGTAGCGCACGTCCTTGGTCACCTCGACGTCGCGCAACATGCGCATCGCGCTCGGGTGCAGCTTCGCCACCTGCGAGAGCGACTCGAGCGTCGACTGGATCAAAAAGCCGCCGGCGCGCTTTCTCAGACGATTGAGCGATCGAGCCGTCACCATGCGCGCCCGAGCATTTCACGAAGGTCCACTCCGCGCTAGGAGCACGGGCATGAGCGTGATCATCCCGCCCGCGCGCAACCCTGTCATCGAGCTCTTCTGAGGAACGAACGGCATCGCCAGCGGCGCCCGTGCGTTCGCCCGCATCCAGGCGCCACAGAGCCAGGTGCGCGTCGCCTTCGACCGTATCGAGAACGAAGGCAGCTTCGCCGAGTTCGTGCGGCACATCCCGATGGTCAAGGAGCTCAAGAAGGTGCGCGATCACTTCGTCATCGCGCTGCAGTTTCGCGTCGCGATCCTGTCCGTCGGTTTCGGCGCCGAGATGCGCCTCGTGCGCGAAGGGCCGGACGACGTCCGCTTCGAGTACGTCAAAGGCGAGCCGCGGGGCCTCACGCTCCGCTTTGCCTCACACCCGCTCGACGATGGCTCGCTCATGCAGATCGACGTCGGCTTCGACATCGACTCGCTCGGGTGGTTGGCGAAGCATTTTCTGAAGAACCATCCGGAGATCCGCGACGGCGCCCATACTGGGACGGCCGTGGCGATCGTCGAGGCGCTGCGGACGGCGGTGGAGCGGATGTAGCGAGAGCGCTTCTGAGATGCGCTCTTAGTTTTGGCGGTTCTTCGTCAGGCGCGCGAGGTACTGCTCGAGCTTCGCCGTCGTGATGGCGACTGCGGTGCCATCGGCGCCTTGGCGCATCATGAAGAGATCGACGCCGACCCTCCGCACCTGCACGCTCTCGTCGATCGTCTTCCAACCTTCGCTCTCGGACTCTGGGAGATCTTTCAGCACGCTTGGCTCCTTCTCGGGGGCATACACAGCACACGACCGACCCGGTTGTGATGCCACGAGACGGCCGCACTGGTGTGTGAAGCGCGTCACACGAGCGCTTTTCCCTAAACGCTCGCGGAGCACGTCACGATACGACTGAGGAGCCGGGCGCGGCGGTGCGGCAATCAACCGGCCGTATCGATCCGGTGATCCTTCGTCTCGCGAATCATCAGCGCGCCAACGACGCAGGTCACGATGCAAACGGCGATCGGATACGCGAGCCCGCCGTAAATCGCCGAGTCGCCGAGCGTCTCCTTCGCCCACTCGGACGCCGTCACCGCGGTCGCGATCAACGGCAAGAAGCCGCCGAACCAGCCGTTGCCCAAGTGATACGGCAGCGACATCGAGGTGTAGCGGATCGCCGTTGGAAACAGCTCGACGAGGAACGCCGCGATCGGACCGTAGACCATCGTCACGTAGAGCATCTGCACGAAGAGCAGCGCGACCACGCCAGCGCTCGCGCCGATCGAGAGCTCCGTCACCGCGGCGAGCCCGCTCGGATTCACGAGCGCCTTCAACGCGACGAAGATCGGCAGGTAGGTGAGGGCCGCGAGCGCGCAGCCCGTGAGCATGATCTTCTTGCGCCCGATGCGATCCGAGAGCCGGCCGAAGTAAACGAAGAACGGGGTCCCCAACGCGAGCGCGATGGCGACGAGCACGTACGCCGTACGCCAGTCGAGGTTCAGCGGCTTCTGCAGGAAGGTGAGCGCGTAGAACTGCCCGGTGTACCAGACGACGCCCTGCCCCGCCGTGGCGCCGAAGAGCGCGATGAGCACGTAGCGGCGGTTCCGCGGCTGCATGAACGAGTCGCGCAGCGGATGCTTCGACACGCGGCCTTCGCTCTTCAGCTTCGCAAAGAGCGGCGACTCGCGCATCTGCAGACGCATATATATAGACACGCCGAGCAAGAGGAACGACGCAAAGAACGGCGCGCGCCAGCCGTAAGCGCGGAAATCTTCGGCGCCGAACCAATAGCGGCACACGCCGATCACGCCGAGCGAGAGGAAGAAGCCGAGCGTCGCCGTCGTCTGAATGAAGCTCGTGTAGTAGCCGCGGCGATCGTCGGGCACGTGCTCGGCGACATAGGTCGCGGCGCCGCCGTACTCACCACCGAGCGCGAGGCCCTGGAGCAAGCGCAACGACACGAGCAGCACCGGCGCCCACACGCCGATCGAAGCGTACGTCGGCAGAAAGCCGATGAGCGCGGTCGACAGGCCCATGATCAGGATCGTGACGAGGAAGGTGTACTTCCTGCCGACGAGATCGCCGAGGCGGCCGAACACCACGGCGCCGAGCGGCCGCACGCCGAAGCCGGCGCCGAAGGTGGCGAGGCTCGCGAGCAGCGCCGCCGTCTCGTTGCCCGGCGGAAAGAACAGCGCGCCGAAGAACACCGCGAGCGAGCCGTAGAGATAGAAGTCGTACCACTCGAAGAGCGTACCGACGCTCGACGCGATGAGCACGCGCCGCAAGGAGCCTGTGTCAGCCACGCTACTTGCGCGCGCTCAGGAACTTCGCGACGACCGGCGCCTGCGCTTGCTTGTACACGGCGCAGAGCTGCATCTGCTCGAGCGCTTGATCGAGCTGGCGCGGGCCGCCGGTGAACTGCTTGCTCCGCTCGCCGAAGAACGCCTTCACCTTCGGCACGAGCGCGGCGTCGCACAAGCCGGTCGCGGTGAACGGAAGGTAGGCGCCGTTGTCGCGCGGCAGCTTCTTCACGAGCGCGTCGAAGTTGCCTTGCACCCAGTCCCACACGATCGGCCGCGTCTCCGGCGAACCGGTCGGGCCCCAGAGCAAGCTCATCGCCTCGCGCACTTCGAAGGCGTCGGTGAGCAGGATCGGCAGCGTCGACTTGACGATCGCCGGATCGCGGAAGCTCGCGACGGCGCGCAACAGGCGGCGGCGTTGCTCCCGATCCTTCTCCGCCTTCGCGGCGTTGAGCCACTTCTCGTAGAGCGCCTTGTCGCCGTTCTCCGCGGCGATCGACAGCACGTGGTCGAGGACGTTCGGCGCGACGGCTTTCGGATCCGTGAGCCACGCCGCCGCGAGCTTCTGCGCTTCGGCGATCAGCGTCTTGTCCATGCCGGAGTGCGCGACGAGCGGCACGATCTCGACGCGCAAGAGTCGGGTGTCTTCGTCCTCGCTCGGCTGCTCCTTCCACGTCAGCTTGCGCGCGCGTTCGCCGAAGACGTCTTGGATGTACTTCACGTACGCCGGACGCTGCGCGTCGCTGACGAGGTTCGACTCGCGCAACCAACCGACCGAGCCGGCGATCGACTCGACGACGAAGCGGTTCTTGTCTTGGCTGAGCGTCGGCGCGAGCTCGAGCAACGCCGACAGATCGAGCTTGCCGGCACGAACGAGCGCGTTGAAGTCCGAGATGACGCCGAGCTTCTCGGGTGCGCTCAGGCTCGGCAGCGCCACGGTGCGCAATTGTTTGGCGAGGTCCGTGCTCGGCAGCGCGCGGTAGTACGCGTTGCCGCCGTCGTTCGGCGCGACCCACGTCGGGCACTTGTCGCCGAGCGCGATCTCGCCTTCGCGCTTGTCGAGCAGCGTGCAGGCGTTGCCGTTGCTCGTGCGCACACAGACCGGGATGCTCCACACTTGATCTTCGCCGCCGCCCGGGGATCCGAGCGGGAGGTAGCGCTGCTGCTTGAGCTTCAGCTTTGCCGTCTTGTCGCACGCGAGGTCGAGCGCCACGATCGGCACGCCGGGCTGATCGAGGAAGGTCGAAAACGCCGGCGCGATGTCACGCTTCGCCTCGGCCGAGATCGCACCGAGGAAGTCTGCCGCGGTCGCGTTTCCGTGCGCGTGCTTCTTCATGTACGCCTGCACGCCCTTCCTGAACGCGTCGGCGCCGACGAAGCGCTCGAAGGTGGCGATGACGGTCGCGCCCTTCGAGTAGGTGATGCCGTCGAACGCGTTCTTCATGTCGTCGTTGGAAGTGATCGGCTGGCGGATCTTGCGCGCGCTGATCAACGAGTCCGAGCTCATGGCGCGGCCGCGGGTGAACATGCGTTCCTCGGCGGCGCCCCACGTCGGCTGCCAGGTCTCGATGATCTTCGGCGTCATCCAGGTGGCGAACGCTTCGTTGAGCCAGAGGTCGTCCCACCACGCCATGGTCACGAGGTCGCCAAACCACTGGTGCGCGAACTCGTGTGTCGCCACTTCGGCGTAGGCGCGCTTGCGATCGATCGTCTCTTCGTCGGGCTTCTGCAGGATGAGCTGGCTCGAGAAGGTGACGAGGCCCGGGTTCTCCATGGCGCCGCCGAAGAGCGGCACGGCGATGCAGTCGAGCTTCTCGTAGGGATAGTTCGAGCCGAAGTATTCTTCGAGCGCGTCGAGCGACTCGCGCGAGCTCGCGGCCGCCCAGCGTGCGCGATCGCCCTGCCCTTTCGGCGTCAGGATGCGGATCGCCGTACCGCTCTTCTTCGCCTTGCCGCCGTCGACGATGTCGAACGGGCCGACCGCGAACGCGAGCAGGTAGCTCGGCAGCGGCTTCGTCTCGGCGAAGCTCACGCGCTTCCACTCGCCTTCCGTCTTCTCGGCCAGCTGCGGCGTGTTCGAGAACGCCTTGTCGCGCGGGCGCACCCGCAGCGTCACTTGCCATGGCACCTTGTAGCCGGGCTCGTCGAAGCACGGAAACACACGGCGCGCGTCGATCGGCTCGAAGTGCGTGAAGACGTACCAGTCGTCGCCCTCTTTCTGCTTCGACGCGCCGTCAGAGTCCTTGGTCGACAGCAGCGCGGTGTACTCGATGTGCACCTTGTGCGCTCCGACCGCGAGCGGCTTCTTGAACTCGAGGCCGACGAAGTCCTTGCCGCCGGCGATGACCTTGTCCGCGGACGACTTCGTGATCGTCAGCTCGTTCGCGTTCAGCCAGAGCACGCTCGTCGGCTTCTTGACGTCGAGCTCGATGTCGATGGCGCCGCTCAGCTTGTCCGCCGTCGGATCGACGCTCAGCTCGACTTTGTACTTCACGGGCTGCGCGTTGTCTGGCAGGCGCAACGTCGGCGGGGTCGGGTCGTTTGCGGCGAGGAGAGCGGCCGTCAGGAGGAGCGCGTGCATGGCGCGGCGGGTAGCGCGTCAGTGGTGAAGCGTCAACGAGGCGAAACCGCCGCCAGGGCCTGGGGCTGCGGCCAGCGAGACCGTCGCTTTTCCCTTGGGCGATGGCGCGAAAACAAACAGCGCGACTGAGCTTAGCGCCGCAGCGCCCGCGATCGCCCAGCTCGCGATGGCGGCGCGGTCGATCGCGCTCAGCCGCTCGATGCGAGCATTGATCGCGTTGGCGTTCGCGGACGTCTGGTCCCACGGCGCAGCGTTGTAAGCGGCGATGTCTCGCTGCAGCGCCGCCGTCAGCGGGTCGCCGACGCCGAAGCGCAGCACGAAGCCGCTGATCGTCAAAGCGGCGGCGCCCGAGAGCAAGGTCCACGCCGCGACGCGCGAGCGCCACGCTGTCCTTTCGCGCGCCTCGTCGATCGTCGGCGCCGCGAACATGAGCACACGCACCGTCTGCTGCTGGCCGCCTTCGACTTCGACCGTCAGGCGCCGCTGCTCGAAGCCCACGTGGCGCACGATCACTTCGTGCAAACCGGGCACGACGTCGCGCTCGCAGGGGCTCCCGGGACAAAGCGTCCCGTCGATGAGCACCTCCGCCCCGGGTTGACTGGGTTCGACGACGATGGGGGCAGCGATGATCCACGCGAGCGCGACGAGCATGCGGGCTGTCTAGAAGACGATCGACTTCGCCGATGTGCGCGCGATCACCCTGGCGCCAAAAGTGCGAACGGATGGCGCCGCACAGAGAGAGCCAGGCCGGAAACCACGCGACCGTCGCCATCACCATCGCCGCGATGCCGAGGCAGGCGACGAGAAGCGACGTCAGACGCCGAAAGCGGCGAGGAGCGCGCGGCCGGTCATGAAGTAGAGGATCAACGAGCCGATCGTCCACAACGTCGCTCGCGTGTCGTGCGTGCGTGCGGTCAGATAGGCCGCGAAGTGCAGGAAGCGCGACGCCGCGTAGCCGTAAAACAGGCACTGCGCGAGCAGCAGCGACGGATCCGTCAGAACGAAGAGCAGCCCGGCGAAGAGAAAGTACGGCACGTTCTCGAGATCGTTGGCGTGGATGCGGCGGATGCGCTCGACCGTCTCGTTCGGCAACAGCTGCTCTGGGCTCGGGTTCGGGTTCATCGCCGTTTTCTTCGCGTCTTCAGGCGAACGGAAGCCGCCCTTGACGGTCATCATGCGCAGCACGGTGAGCCACGCCATCGACAGCGTCTTCAGGATCATCAGCGAAGCGGCGATCACATAGGCGACAAAAACGGGGTTCTGCAGGTTGAGCTTGTCCATCTATCCCTCCTTGCCAGCGGCGGCGGAAAACACACGGCACATCTCGCTGACGAGCTCGTCGTTCCCATAGAGCAAGGGATCATCGAAGCGTTCGACGAGCGCCTTCATGCCGAGGATACCCATCGCCGCCAGGTGCGCGCTGAACGCGAGGCGGCGCGGCGAGAGGCCCTTCTTCAGCCGCTTCTTGCCGCCGGCGAGCCGAGCCTCCGCGCCGCCGTACAGGCGATCGTTGATCGGCCGCAACCGAAGGAAGCGCTCCCGCGTCATCGCCTTTGGGTCGTAGCGCTGCACCTCTTGGGTGATCAGTCGGAAGAGCTCCATCGCCGGCGCGAAGTGCGCGACGAAGCTCGTGATCATCGCCGCGAGCGCCCCGGCGCCGTCCTTCGTCTCCTCGACGGCGGCCGCGACCACGTTTGCAGCGCGCTCCCACTCGCTCATGAACACCTCGAAGACGAGCTCGTCCTTCGACGCGAAGTGGTAGAGCAGTCCCTGCTTCGTCACGCCGCACTCTTTGGCGACGGCGTCGAGCGTGAAGCCGTCCATCCCTTTTCTCAGCGCGACCTGCTTGGCCGCGACGACCAGCTCATCACGGCTGCTCTGCCGGCGCCGCGCGATACGAGTTTTCACCATTGGTAAAGTTTACTGTACTCACGGTAAAGTTGTCCAGCGAAAGAACCTGGTGCTAGCGGGCGTCGCCATGGCCAGAGCGCATCTCATAACCTCTTTTCGAAGCGAAAACGCCGAATTCGAGCCTGAGGCGTCCGCCCGTAGCGACGAGCGCGGAGGCGTGGCGCCAGCCACGTCGCACAAGCGAGGAGCGAGGACGGGTGGATCAGGCCGAAAGCGGCGTTTGCAGCCGAAAACGAGGTTGTGAGATGCGCTCTAGACACATCGTGCTCCTGCGCGCCGTCAATGTGGGCGGCACCGGCAGGCTGAAGATGAGCGAGCTCAGTGCGCTCTGCGAACGGGCGGGCTTCACCGAAGTGACGACCTACATCCAGAGCGGCAACGTCGTCCTCTCGAGCGACGGCAACGAAGACGCCGTGAAAGCAGCGCTCGAAAAGGCGCTGGCGAAGAAGCTCGGCAAGCCCGCCGGCGTCCTCGTTCGCTCGGCGCAGGAGATCCGCGACGTCTTGGCGAAGAGCCCGTTCGCCGCGATGCCGCCGAACCGCGTGATCGTGTTCTTCGTCGACGAGACGCCGGCCCAGAGCATGCTCGCCGAGATCACGGGCCAGGCCGGCGAAGAGGTCGCGCTCGGGCGCCGCGAGATCTACGTCTACTATCCGAACGGCCAAGGCGTCTCGAAGCTGAAGCTGCCATGGGCGAAGACCGGCACCGGCCGCAACGTCAACACGATCACGAAGCTTGCGGAGATGGCAGGCTAGCGATTGAGTGAGTCGCTGGTTTCATCGCGCGGAGAGATAGGTCTCGAGCTTGTCGAACGATCCGGTCCAGCCCTGCGTCATACCGCCGCGCTCCTTGACGAAC
The DNA here is from genome assembly GCA_020848545.1 of Deltaproteobacteria bacterium. GTDB lineage: Bacteria > Myxococcota > JADLHZ01 > JADLHZ01 > JADLHZ01 > JADLHZ01. The sequence goes on from JADLHZ010000072.1 coordinate 34,681, forward strand.
GCCGCGATCTCTTCGGCACTTGCGTTGCCGTGGGGCTCCCAGGTCACGGTCACGCGCGTTTCATCGGGGCTCTCGGCGATGAGCTCGACGACGGTGAGCATCGTCTCCGGCCACGTCGGCGCGCCCGGGTGCCGTGACACGCCGCCTTCCTTGTCGCTGAACTGCTGTGTGTAGACGATACGCGACGGCTTCACGAGCTCCACGTAACGGATCTTGCCGTACATCGTGAAGGCGCCGTCCATGCGATAGAAGCCTTCGCCGCCGGGTTTGATGTCGACCTCGATGAACTGCATCGTGAAGCCCGTCGGTGGCATCCACTGCGCCACGTGCTCGGGCGACGTCCACATCGCGAACATCGTCTCCAACGGCGCGTCGAAGGTGCGGTTGATGATGAAGCGCTTTTTGCCGTGCAGCTGCTCGTCCAGGAATTCACCCAAGCGATCCCACGTCGCGTTGCCGCCCGCCTTCTTGACGAAGCTCCTGGTCTCGCGCGCGGCCTCCGGCGTCGCGAGGATCATGCGCATGTGCATCTCGGTCTTCTGGCCGAGCTTCTTGAACTGCACCTTCACGCGGAAGAGCGGCGGGCGATCGTCGTTGCCGCCGTGGTCATAGACGAGCAGCGCGTGCTTCTCGACCTCGTAAAAGACGGTCTTGTTCTCGTAGTTCGTGCCGTCCGGACCGTGCATCGTATACGTCCACGTGCCGCCGGGGCGAACGTCCTTTTGATAAGTGGTCAACGTGAAGCCACGCGGGCCCCACCACTGCGCCACTTGTTTCGGGTCGATCCAGGCGTCCCACACGAGGTGCACCGGCGCGTCGTAGATGCGCGTGATGGAGATTTCGTTCGACTCACTTTTTTTGGCGGCCATGCTTCTTCCCTTTCTTCACTGATTGAACCTTCTTCAAGTACGCGTCGAGCCGATCGAAGCTCTCCTCCCAGAAAGCGCGATAAGCGTTGATCCAGTCGGCGGCGCCCCGCAGCGTGGGGCCGTTCAGCTCACACGGCCGCCACTGCGCGTCGCGCGTCTTCGTGATGAGCCCCGCGCGCTCGAGCACCTGCAGGTGCTTCGTCACCGCCGGCAGGCTCATCGTGCCGAGGAAAGGTGCGGCGAGCTCAGACACCGTGGCCCTCCCCTGCGACAAACGTGCGAGCATCGCCCGTCGCGTGGGGTCGGCCAGAGCGGCGAAGGTATCACTGAGCGCGTCTCGCATATTCCTATTTGGTTAATTAACCGGTCAGTTTATTTTGCGCAAGCCACACGCGTGCGGGAACGAAATTGGCCGGTGCGCCGGGCTCGGGCAGAATCATGGGCATGGGCGAACGGTGGGCTGTGCTCGAGCAAGGCTCGGACTGGCTGCTCACGGAGTGGCGTGGGCACCTGCTCGGTTACTGGACCGGCGCCGTCAACCATCACGGCATGCGCGCAACATCGTTGCACCTGGCGCAGTGGTCACAGAAGCAACCGTCCAAGCGCTGCGCGTACCTTTGCTTTTTGCTCGACGGTTTCCACCTCCCCGACGGCGAGTCGCGCGGCGAGATGATCAAACTGGCGCCGAAGCTCGAAGGGAAGCTGCACGGCTTCGGCATCGTCGTCGCCGGAAAAGGCTTCAAGGGCGCTGCCATCCGCGGCTTCATCACCAGCGTCGCGCAGCTCTCGCGCGTCGAATTCCCGTTGCCGACCTTCGAGAACCTCGCGCAAGCCGAGGCGTGGTTTCGGCCGCGCGTTGCAGCGGCGCAAGGGTCCTGGGGACCGCCAGGCGAGCTCGACGCCGTCGACGCCGAGATCCGCGCCGCACACTTCGCGCGCTGAGCGTGCGGCCTGTATCAGAACGCGTGCCCGGCGTTGAAGGAGAAGGCGACCGGCGTGCGCAGGCGGAGGCCCGAGCGCGCCTTGTCCTCGCTGAGCAACGCAAGCGACGCGCCACCACCGCGCACGCGAACGCCCGCACGAAAATTGAAAACGCTCCCAATCCGCGCCACCGTCGAGCATGCTCAAACGCGCGTTCTACGTGACCGCAGTCGCCAACATCATCGCGTGCGTTCAAAACGTGGCGATGCCCGACATGTCGCGGACGATGTTCTTTGGCGCCGCGCCACCCTTTGATGAAGCCACCCGTACGACGCACCTCTTGATGTGGCTCTTCGTCGGCGTCTTCGGCGTCGGCTACTGGAAAGCGGCGCGCGACGAAGCGTGGGTCGAGCCGCTGTTAGTGCTCGGCGGATGCGGGAAGGTCACGGCCGCGGCGGTGTGGCTGACGTCGATCATGAACGGCGTGCGCTCTCCGTTTCTGATGCTGGCGATCGCCTTCGACGGTGTGCTCGGCGCCTACTTCCTGGTGACGCTGTGGCGCCTCCGCGGGCGCCCTCACTCGAAAGCGCCGATCGAGTAAGGCAGCGAGCGAGCCGCACCCGTGAAGTCGGTGCTGACGGCCAGATCGAGCGCGGCACCGAAGGCCGGTGATGCGCTGGTAATCGAGAAGTCGTTGGCCGCGGTGAAGTGGACGTCGCTGAGGACGGCAGCGGCGAGGTTGCCGGACACCGGGATCGCTTGTCCGCTCACGTGCGACTCCATCGTCAACACGGTCGTGTAGCTTCCTGAGTCGCTGTAGAGCACGGAGAAGTTGGCGATGAGATTGTTGTACAACGCCACCGGTCGGCCCAAGACGCCGCCGTTGATGGCGATGCCGGCACCACTCGGCGTCGCGGCCAGGTTGGCGATGAGGTTGTCGGCGATGCTCGCCGGCCCTTGGCACGCCAAGCCCTGCGCCGGCACGGGATTGCTCGCGGGGCTGAAGTCGTCTTCGACGATGATGGTGTTGTGAACGAAGAATGGCGCCTGCTGCGGCCCAGACGGACTGGTGACGCGCACGCCGCGCACCCACCAAGCGGCCCCAGCGCGGATCAAGTTGTTGACCAGGCGTTCGCCCGTCGCCTCCATCTCGACGCCTTCGGTTTGCAGCACGCTCTGATCGTCGAGCGTCAAGCCGCCGGGGCTGACGAAGATGGCGGTCGCGGTGATGTCGCACTGCTCGACGACGGCGGCCGAGCGCCCCAAGAACAAGCCGCGACTGAGCGTGCGCTGCGGCGCCGGGCTCACGTCCATGCGAGCGTCGATGGCACCGCTACGAAACACGCAGCGGCGAAACGTCGGCGAGACGTTTTCGGCCCAGCCGCCGGTGCTGCGCCCGGTGCGTCCGTCGACATCGCCGGCGACAAAGCGACTGTCTTCGACCAAGGGGCCAGAGACCGCGGTGGCGCCGAGGCCGAGCAGCATGAGCCCGACGCTCGATTCGTCGGCGCTACCGCTGGTGACGTCGATATGGCGCAGCACCAACGCGTCAGTCGCGTTGACGAGGTACACGCCCACCGTGTTCGGCTGGTTGATGCTGCTGCCCTCGATGGTGAAGTTCTCGAAGGTGGTCGGCGTGTCGATGCCGACGCCGGCGACGAGCGGCGAGCCTTGGCTGCTGACCTCGGTCGGCCGGCTTGGATCGGCGCCGGCCGCGAAGTCGGCTTCGAAGCCACCGCGAAGGTCGACGCCGGAGACCAAGTTGATGAACGAGTCGTACGCGACGCCGGCGCCGCGTCGCGCCACGTGCACGGTGTGCCGCCCGCGCGAATGGGCCGCGCCGATGCCGCCGTTGAGGGTGCGGTGAGGCTTGCTGAGATTGCCCGCGGTGCCGGCGTCGTCGCACGCGCTGGCGGCGGCCGGGCAATGGACGTACACGACGTCGCCGAGCGCATCGAACGAGCGCGCAGGATACGCGGCGCCGAAGGCGTCGCCGGTGACGTCGGCGCGTACCCGCCACCAATAGGTGACAGCGCTTGCGCTGGTCGTGAAGTCGGTCGGGAAGCGCGCCAAGGTCTGCGTGACGTCGGCGCGCTTGGCGCTGTTGAAGCCGGCGTTGTCAGCCACTTCGACGGTGTAGCTGAGCGCACCAGGAACGGTCGCCCAAGTCAGCGTGACCTCGGGCAAGTCGCTGATCGCGCCATCGGCCGGCGCGAGCAAGAGGGGCGGCGTGGTTTGCACCTCGCCGTAGCCGACGAAGGGGGCCGCGCCATTGCTGTCGCCGCCGTTGCCCCAGCTGTCGAGCACTCCCGCCGCTTCGAGGACATAGTTCCTGCCCGCCAAGAGCGGCTCGCAGTGCAGCGCCACGACTTGCGGCGAGACCAACTCGACGGAGAGCACCGCCGGCGCGTTGCCGCCGCTGATCCGGTAGGCGTCGACGCGCCCGGCCGACGGGCCATCGATTTCTTCGTCGAAGCCGAGCGTGACGAGCGTCGGGCTCTCCGGCGACGCCAAGACCAGGAGCGGCGCTTGCCCATCGTTGCGTCCGCCTTGCACGCAGCGGTGCGCCGCGACGTTGCACTCCCAATCTTTGGGACACTCGCCTGATCGGTCGCAGGTGACGAGAGCTTCGCCGCCGACGACGAGGCGCGGACTGCAGGCCACGAGGAGGAGGAGGCAGTGGACGAGCACACGGCGCTCTCGGTTTCGCAGTGCCATGTGTCATGAGTCTACCCGCGCCGACTCGCCGTCAACGGTGGTCATGACTATCCTCGGCCCGCATCTTCCAGGCAGAGCACTATCGCAGAAGCGTTGAGGCAGAACCCATACGTGCCGATGATGACGGTGCTTGCCAACACACACGTTACTGGCCGAGAAGACCGTTGTCTGTGATCCTACCTGAGAGGAGCGACTTCGTGAGATCACCATTCGACCCCCCTCGTCCACGCGGATTTCGTCAAGCCGTCGCCTTCGTCGAGACGGCCTTGAGAGAAACAGGGACTCGGATCATCCGCTCGGAGTCCGTGCCTGTGCGGGCCGGACCAATGGAGTCACTCGTGAAAGAAGATGCCGAGCAGGCGAAGCGCGCCATAGCGGCTCTTCTTCGCGGCGAAGAGCCTGAGGATGTGCCCACGCTCCTCCGCACCGACGACGAAGTCCTTGCGGATCTCGTTGCGCGCGTCGCGATCGCTGGCGAACTCGGTTCCATCTCCAACGAACAACGCGCAATGGCGGATCGAATCGACACGGTCTTCCGACGTGCCCGGCTCGAGGGTGACAAGAACGACCCGATTGGGGCGCTGACCTTGCTCACCGTTTTGAGAATCACAGGCGTGGTCGAAGCGCGTCGTGTGGACCAATACGATCTGGTCGCTCACCTCGAGAGCAGCGTTTGCGGAGCTGCCTCCGCCCATGAAAAGACTGCGCTGCAGCTGTGTGCGCTGCTGCTCGGGCACGCCGGCGTCGCACGGAGAGTTTTCCCGCTCGAATCGGCGCCTGCCGAGCTCGAGCCGCAGATCGCAACCTGTCTCCTACACGGCAGCGATCACGCAGACGCTCTTCGTCGGTACGTCGCATCTCTCGAGCCGGCAGTTCGCACTCGCGCGTTGCGATACGATCTCCTGCTGTTGTTCTATTGCGCACGCCTGCAGGCAAACGCAGCGTGTTGGCGACTGCCGACAACCAATGATCTTCTTTGCGCGCCCTGGTAGGCGACGGGCGCGAACCAAAGCTAGACGTAAGCTAGACGCGCTCCTCGGCAACAACCTGCGCGGCGTCTCTCTCAGCGAGCAAGATCAGCTCTGCGGCGAACGCATCTCGGCCTGTATGAACCTTCATGAAGTTGCCGACGAGGGCGTTCGCGATGTTCACGCCCATCTGCACGCTCGGCGACTTCTGGTCCATACCGATGTGCACCGATCGCCAACGCGAGCGATGACGCGCAGCAATCCGCATAAGTCGCCACCTGGCGGCGGTGTCGTATGCCGTCATTGCGAACCAATCGCAAAAAATCGAGGGCGCCTCATGCTTTTGCAAGAACTGCGTCGTGTACTCTTCGACCGCTTGAGACAGTTTGTTCGAGAAATAGCGCTCACTGCGGATCACGAACGAGTGCCCTACGCCCCAGAATCGAATTTCTCCTTTCGCGTCGCTTGCGGTGCCGAGAAGCACAATGTCTAGGCCTTCGTTGCTATCCTGGTTGCCTGTGAACCATTGAGACACTCGTACGTAGGAACCCCGCGGGTCCGACTCCACCCCGAGCACTGCCGTTTGACGATTGTTCTGTGTTACCCGCGCTTTGTTCACGCTCGAGCGCGCCGCCGAAAGCTCACCCGACCGCAGGAGGTCCTCGAGCTCCTGATAGACGTCCAGTGCTTGGCGAGGTCTTTCATCCGCAGACTCAGCAAGCAGGCGTCCGATCAGGGTGAGCAGCCGCTCCGGCAAATCCGGGCGCCGTGATTTCGCGGGTACGATCGTGTGCGCTGCGGCACGCTTCTCCTCGGCGGTGATGCTGCCAGCACTCTTGCCTTGCTCGAACGGGACCCCTCGACAGAGCATTTGATAGAGAAGAATACCGGCGGCGTAAAGATCGGACTTCGCCGACCATTCGGGCTGCTCACCGTTCATCGCTGCCTTTATCAACTCGGGAGCGAGTCTCCCCGGAGTTCCGATCAGACGATCGCCAGTGATCCTTGCTGAATCTCGCAGAAGAGAGATCCCCCAGTCGATGACCAGCACATGAGGGTCGTCGCCGGCGCCGCGGACAAGCACGTTGGACGATTTGATGTCCCGATGGATAACCCCGCGACGATGCGCATGCTCGAGTGCAGCGAACACTTTTGCAGCAACACGTACCGCGACGCGATCCGCGGCTCGCTGCCGCTCAAGCCATTCGAGGCATTCGCTCGTGCCTTCTTCGTAGGGCATGGTGAAATACGGGCCGCGGGTCGGCGCGTGTCGGAACTCAAAGACCTTGATGATGTTCGGGTGATCGAGCCGCCCCAGTATCCGCGCTTCCTTTTTCAATCGCTCCACATCATCACCGCCGCGTGCTTCGACGTGAGAGAAGAGAGTCTTGAGCGCTACGACCCGCGTCTGGTGGATGTCGAATACTTTGTAAACCTCGCCCATGCCGCCTCGGCCGAGGCGCATTTCGACGCGGAATCTGCCGTCAAAAACTTCCCCGCGCTGCATCCTATCAACTCCCTGCCGAGCCGATATTCATGCTTTCAGTCGCTCCGCGCTCTCCCCAAAAAAAGGACGTTACCACGCCACAAAAACGCGCGCACGATCACGCCATGACTTTGTCGTTTCGCGAGGTTGTCCTCGCGGCAGCGAAACAATGCATCAGCGAATAAACGTCCGTTGGCTCGCTCACCAGCGCGCGCGCCAACGGGCACGGGCGAGTGGCATCCCGGGCGACGTCACGTCGACGATCTCCACGGGGTCGAACTCTACGGAAAATGCGGGCAGGCCACTCATACGAAAAAGCGCAGCGATGTAGTACGCCGCTCCTCGTTGGAACCAGTCGGCTAGTGCATGAGCCAGACCGTCTGAGACAACCTCTATAACCTTGTCACCGAGCGGACGAGCTTCGCTTCGGCCGAAGCTGAAGTAATGGTGGCTAAAGGACACCATGCGTTTGATAAATTGCAGCGGCATCAGTCTCACGGCTGGAGACGCCGCACGCAGTGCGAGCCGATACACACCACTTGCATCCAGTGACGCCTGCAGGTTTGCGCAGTCTTGGAGGAAAGAATCGACCCCTCGTTCGGTCAGCCCGATCGCCGTCGAATCCATTACGGCCATCGGAAACACGTCGTACCAATTTGAAGCGAAAAAATCCTGCATCGCGAACGCCGTCAACATGCCATTGGGCAACGCGTTCGCCACCGCGAGGTAACCTCCGGGAACGAGCGAATCGTACTGGCGCCGAGTTCCCAGATACGCGCCGCCCTTGATGCGAAACGGGCTCTTCCCGGGCTGAAAGTTGATGTTGCTAAGCTCCGGCCAAGGGCGTGCCACGGACACAGCCTATCGGATCGCACCAGCAAATGCGAGAACCGGGATCAGCATATAAGACGCGTCGAGGGCTATTTCGCTGATGAGCCAACGCTGGCGATATGTTCGTCGGGAACGCATGAGCAGCAATAGCGACGCGACCACAATCCCGTGCGCGTCCGCCAACAACATCCACGGCGGCAGCACGTCGAACAACACGAACGTGCCCGTCAGCAAGACTCCAGCAATCGCCGCGACCGCTAGGCCGGTGAGTGTCGCTCCTGCGCCGAAGGCCACGGGAAACGAGCGAACACCGTCCATGCTATCGAAGCGAACGTCTTTGATATCCGAAGCGACAACTCCAATCGCCGTTTTTACGAAGACAAATATCGCCAATGCGCAGACAACCGCGGCCGCTGATCCGCGATCGGATATGGCCGCGGCGAACACCACCAGCAGCGCCCAGACGAACGCTGCGTAGAACGCTTTCGCGAAGGGCAGGTCTTTGATTCGCCGAAAGGCACGCGCCTTCGGCAGCAGTGGTAGTGAGTAGAGAAGAACAGATGCTGGGAAGATCGCTGCCGCAACCGCCGCGGCCCCGTGTCCCGAAACCCAGAGAAGCATCACGGCGACGACGAAGATCCCAGCGGCGCCACAACCTAGACGGGCGAGCTCCGCGCCACCTCGCCCGCGGCGAGCTTCGTCGAGAATGCGGTCGATGCCATAGCTTGAAGTGGCGAGCGCGCCGACAGCAACGAGTCTGACGATCGACAAGGATTCGCCAAACAACAGACTTGCGAGCATGACGAACGATACCGCCGTCGTGGCAATGAAGACTCCGCTGCGAGCGAGTCCTCGCATGAACGCAGGCGCCGGGCTCGGAGCGGCGACGCTGCGGTCCATCATTTCATCGACGGCGAAGGTCACGGTCTGTTCTCGGTGCAGGGACAAGCAAGTTGCTAGAAGCCGCGGAGTTACACGACGTTGGGAAGCAATGTCCACACGAAAACTGCAGTAAGGCCCCGCTCGTTGGATGAACACTCGGCCTCGCAGCGTTTCTCAGCATCTCGATGGTAGCGCGGCGTTAGCGGCGGCATTGCGTTCTCGACTGAGAGGGAGGGCCGAACTGTCCGCTACGACTACAGAAAGCCGTATGCGGTGTTGTCGAAAATGAAGGGTAGGAAAGATTGGCTCCGACACGTGGACTCGAACCACGGACCCGCGGATTAACAGTCCGCTGCTCTACCAGCTGAGCTATGTCGGAACCGAACTGGTACACCGTCACCACAGCAAAACTGCGGCTTCAGCGAGGCGGAGTAGCTACGCGCTTCACAGGAATGCGTCAAGAGCGCCAGTCACCAGCTGAAGCCGATGTTGGCGGCAAACTTCGGGGCCAAAAAGGGCGCGATGAATTCAGTGCCGCTCGCGGGGACGCCCGGCATCTTGGTGCCGTCCGGCGCGACGTGTGGAGGCACTGCGTCGCGCGTGCGGAAGCCCAAATATGCCGCCGGCCCAAGTGAAAGGCGCCAGGTGAAGCCGCATGGCGCGCGGTACTCCCAGCCGACGCTCAAGTCCGTGCCGAAGTACGTGCCGTCTCCGGCGAGCGCCACGATGCCGGGCGCCACGTTGAGGCCGGCGCCGATGATCAAGGAATTGCCGTGGTTCGGGCTGCGCAACGCGTGCCAGAAACCGTTGGCTGACGCCTGCAGCCCGAGCGGACCGAACCCGATGGCGCCGCCGATGCTGAACGCGTCGGTGATCGATCGGGTGAGCTCGAAGCGGAAGACGTCGGGCGAGCCGAGGCCGCCGACGAATGTCATCGGGCGCGTCGTGCGAATCGTGGGGACACCGCCAGCCATGCCCAGTTATCGCAGCCGCGGCTCCTCTGTTGCCCCGAGCGTCGCGCGAAAGAAGGGCCACGCGTCATAGAGGTAGAGGGCGAACGGTGCCCACCAGAGCAGGTCGTTCCCGGCGCACAGGACAGCGGACTTCAGCGGCCACTGTCCGCTGGCGATGAGGCCGATGATCCCCACAGGGCCGAGCACCTTGCCGAGCAAGCCGATCGCCGCCATCGCAAAACCGTGCTCGGGTCTGCGGGCGATTTCGATGTATAGAAGCCCATACACTCCGACGATCATGCCGATGCACATGAACATGGCTGGGTGGTTCAAGAGCGGCATGCCTGAGAAGCGAAAGAGCCACTGTGGATCGATCGCGGCATAGAGGCCCCACGCGATGTTGTAGATTCCTGCCGCGAGGAACACGCCCCGGTGCCAGCGACGGCGTGCGATCACGTGCGTGCCCATGGCCAAGCGCTGCGCGGCACTTTGAGGACGGCGAGCAAGTCGCGCACGCCGGAAGTGAAGACGCCGCCGGCCATCAGCAGCATCACGACGCGCAGCGGCTCAGGCACTGCCGGCGGCGCGTAGACGAGCGCGGTCTCGGCGTGAAACCAACCCCACACTTCGGGCAACCAGTACGCGAGCGCGGCGCCATAGACGAGCGCCATCAGCGTGTGCGACGCGCGCTCGCCGGCATAGACGCCGCCACGCTCCTTGCGCGCCGTATCCTCGACGATGAAGTCGGCGATGGTGATACCGATCTCGGCGGTCACCATGGCGAAGAGCAACAGCGCGAGCGCGCCTTTCCACGCATAGAACGGGAGCGTCGTGAAAATGAGCGCGTAGATGAAGTCGCGCCCGGCGTGTAGGGCGAGCTCCGTGCGCGCCGCCGGCAATGCGACGAGGCGCGCGCGGTACTCATGATAATAGAGCGTGTCGAACGCGCCGATCACGCCTTGGGCCGTAAGCAGCCAGAGGACGGTGCTCATGTGACGACCTCGAGGCGGCCGCTGTAGCGCAGGATCAAGCCGAGCACGGGCGCCTCCATGCGGATGTCGCTCACCATTGCGCCGTGCTCTTCGTGGACGCGCGCCGAGACGCGCACCGCGAGGAAGCTGGGCAGCGGAAGCCGCAGCGGGCCGAGGCGAAGGGCGTGGCGGACTTGGCGAAACACGAGCGCGCCTTGCTCGTTGACGAGGGCGAAGCGGACTTCGGTCGTGCCTACGCGCTCGACGATGTGCCCGCCGTCCTGCCACTGCTCGCTGACCATCGCGACGCCGCCGAAAATCCGCGACCAGCGCTCGCCCCTCGCCGTCGCGCTGACTTCTAGGCGCACGTCGACGCCGTCGCCGGCCCGCGGCAAGCCCGCGAGGCGCACGAGCACCCGGCCGATCCAAAAGCGGCTGTGCTGTACCGCAAAGACGCCGCGCGCTCTCAGCGACCGCCCGCCCACGTGGAACGCGCGCACCACCGGCGAGAGTTCGTTGAAGCTTGCCCCGAGCACCGACGGATAGAGTCCCACAGCGACAGAAAGGTAGCACACCCGCCGTCAAGCCTCCCCGGTCCCTTTTCCGCTGTCCCTTCTCCCCGGTCCCTTTTCGGCGCGGTCTCCCCGGTCCCTTTTCGGCGCGGTCTCCCCGGTCCCTTTTTCGCTGTCCCTTCTCCCCGGTCCCTTCTCGGGGCCTCCCCGGTCCCTTTTCGGGGCCCTTTTCGGGGCGTAGTCGCGGGCGCCGGAGTTTGATACGAGGCGACGCCATGCAAGCGCCTGCGCCATTGACGGTCCGACCGCTGCGAGAACGGCCGGTCGACCTGTTCTTCGTCGTCGCGTTCGCGACGTTTTGCTGCACGTCGATCTTCTTCGACTCGCTGAACGCGTTCGGCATTCCCATCACGCCCGACGCCGACAACGCGATCGCGCGCATGACCTACGAGCTCTACGCCAAGGACACCGACCTCTTGCTCGCCGCAAACCCGTGGATGGTTCAGCTCGAGCTGTGGATCTCCACCTTCGTCTTCGCGCCGTTCTACGTCGCTGCGATCTACGCGCTAGTGAAGGGCCGCGACTGGATCCACATCCCGGCGATCGCGTTCGCAGCAGCGATGGTCTACAGCCTCGTCCTCTATCTCGGGCACCAGTTCGTCCCACCGTACGTGTCGCCGAACCCAGTGAAGGTCTTCGCTGCGAACGGCCCCTACGCGCTCATCGCCGTCGCGTTCGCGTACCGCATGCGCAAGCCGCGCCCCTTCTCGGAGACCTGATGCCCAAGAAGCACGCCCATGCTGCCGCCGAAGATCTGATCGCGTTCATCGACGCGTCGCCTTCGCCCTTTCACGCCGTCAAGGAGATCGCCCGCCGCCTCGAAGCCGACGGCTACCAAGCGCTCGACGAAAGCGCCGAGTGGAAGCTGCAGAAAGGCGACAAGCGCTACGTCGTCCGCCAAGACAGCTCGATCCTCGCCTTCACGGTGGGCCGCGCGCCGCTCGTCAAAGCCGGCTTCACCATCGTCGGCGCGCATACGGACTCGCCGTGCTTGAAGCTGAAGCCGCGGCCCGCGCTCGCGAAGAACGGCTTCGTGCAGCTCGCGTGCGAAGTGTACGGCGGCGCGCTCCATTCGACGTGGCTCGATCGCGATCTCGGCGTCGCCGGCCGCGTTACGCTGAAGAACGGTAGCCGCTTCGTCGAGCGCACCCGCCCGCTCCTGCGCATCCCGAACGTGGCGATCCACTTGAACCGGAACGTGAACACCGACGGCTTGAAGCTGAATCCGCAAACGCAGCTCGTGCCGATCTTCGCGCTCGACGACAGCGAAAAAGCGAAGGAGCGTGCGTTGCCGAGCCTGCTCACGCTGCTCGGGGTGAGGAACGCGGCCGACGTCACCGACTTCGACCTTTGCCTCTTCGACACCCAAGGCGGCACGTTGTCGGGCCGCGACGACGAGCTCATCCACTCGGCCCGCCTCGACAACCTCGCGAGCTGCCACGCCGGGCTCTCAGCGCTGCTCGAAGCGGGCTCGAAGAACGCCGACGCGACGCGCGTGCTCGTATGCTTCGACCACGAAGAGGTCGGCAGCGAGTCGGCGCAAGGCGCGGCCGGGCCGTTCCTGAACCAGACGCTCGAACGACTCGTCGAAGTGCTCGCGGCCGGCGAAGCACAGGCGTTTCAACGCGCGATCGCGAGCTCGTTCTGCGTCTCGGCCGACATGGCGCACTCCGTTCATCCGAACTACGCCGACCTGCACGAGCCCGAGCACATGCCGAAGCTCGGCAAAGGCCCGGTGATCAAAGCGAACGCAAGCCAGCGCTACGCGACGAGCGGCACGTCGGCGGCGCGCTTCTCGCTCGCTTGCAAGGACGCCGGCGTCACGCCGCAGCGCTTCGTCGTGCGGAGCGACATGGCCTGCGGCAGCACGATCGGGCCGATCACCGCCGCCGGCCTCGGCATCACGACGGTGGACGTGGGCAATCCGATGCTGTCGATGCACTCGATTCGAGAGATGGCAGCGGCGGCCGACGTCGAGCCGATGATTCGCGTGCTCGCGCGGCTGTACCGCTAACGACACCGATAACCAGCGCGATCGCCGCGGCGACGAGACAGACGAGCGCGGCGTGCGCGAAGAAGCGCGGATCCTTCGCGGCGCCGTTGAGCCAGGGCACGACCACCGTGAGCCCGAGGTAGCACGCGAGCGGCACGTACCAGCGCGCGCGGCGGACGACGCACACGTAGAGCACCGACAACCCGACGAAGTAGATCACGGTGCCTTCGAGCCGGTGCAGTGTATCCGCGTTGATCCACTGCGGCGGCGCGCTCGCGTGCGAGACCGCGATGGCGATGCGCACGGCGTTCATCACCACGGCCGACAGGTAAGCGATCGCGGCGTTCGCGAAGATCCCGCGCCGCGAGACGCAGAGCAAGATGAACGCGGTGATCGCGTAGTTCACGCCGGCGCAGGGCTTGGCGATCGCAAACGCGAGCGGGCGGTGGACGAAGCCGAGCTCCGCTTCGTAATCGAAGGGTAGGCCGGTCAGCAGCTCGACGAGCGCGGTCGTGGGTCGCAAAATCCAGGCAAGATCGGCCACGGGCGCCGTCGAGTAGTGCTGCTTCAGCGCGAACGAGAGCAGGAGGACGACGGCGGCCCGCGCGGCGATCACGCGACTCCCCGAGCGCGGCGGCGGCCGAGCACGAACGCGATCGCGACGACCAAGAGCAAGATGACGAGCTCCGGCTCACTCCCGTTCGTCACGCCGACGGCGTGGTCGGACACGCCCTCGGGCATGGGCAGCGGCTGCGTCACGTCGGTGCCGGCCGCGTTCGTGCGCACGCGCTCGTGCACCGCGATGAACGACGTGTACTTCGTGAGCAAGCTGTAGCCGAGGCCGATGTTCACGATCTGCGCACGCGTATCTTGGTCGTCGTTGCCGCGGCCGAAGTCCGCAAGCGTCGTCAGTCGCGAGCGCGCCCAGAGCTGGCGCAGCGCGCGGTTCTTCGGCGACGGCATGTCTTTGGTGATCGCGAAGTGTTGATCGTACGAGCCGCCGGCGGTGTAGCCGCGCAAGCTCAACGCGCCCTTGCCGTTGCCGCGGTACTTGCCGGTGACGACGACCGGCCGCGACGCGAACACATCCGGGATCGTCTTCGGCTCCATGTCGTAGAGCTCGACGCCGTCGCCTTGCAGCGTGAGGCCCGTCAGCACGGGCGACGCGATGTATTCGCGAAAACGCTCGGCCGAGGCGTTGGCCTCCTCCGGCTTCGTGATCACGAACGGCTCGCCCATGCCGGCGCGCGCGACGCCTTCGATCAAGTGCCGGTTCACGGCCGAGCCGATGCCGAACGAAAAGACGTTGGTCGCGTTCAAGTGATCGCGGATGAAGTCGAAGGCTTCGCTCTCTTCGGCGATGTAGCCGTCCGTGACGACGATCATGCTGCGCGCGACGCCGTCGGTCTTTGGCAGCGCAAACGCGGTCTGCAACGCGGCGCAGAGCTCGGTGCCGCCGCCGCCGCGTTGGTTGTCGATGATGCGCATCGCGGCCTGCAGGTTCTCGTCGGTCGCCGGCATAGACGTCTCGGACAGCGTCGCGGCGCGGCCGGAGAAGAGCACGACGTTGAAGCGCTCGTACGGGCGCAGGTCGGCGAAGAGCCGGCGCATCAACGTCTTGGCGGTGTCGAGCGGGAAGCCGTACATCGAGCCCGACACGTCGAGCACGAAGATGTACTCGCGCGGCGTCACCATATCCTGAACGGTGCGCTTCGGCGGCTCGGCCATCAGCAAAAAGTACTTCTCGTCGCCGTGCTCATAGAGCATCACGCCGCTCGCGACTTTGTCCTGCGCCAGCGCGTACTCGAGGATGAAGTCGCGATTCGCAGGGTTCTTCTCGAAGTGCGAGTCAAACTCGAGGGCCATCTCCGAGCCAGGAAGAAAACGGATGCGGTGCGACGGCGAGCCCGCGCGCTGAATCGGCAGACCAGCGGCGATCGTCGCCTGCAGCGTGAACGCCATCGGGCTCGGCTGATTCTCGTGCAGGTACGGTGTGACGATGAACTGATCGACCGGCGTCGCGTCGGCGAGGAGCGTATGTGAGTAGCGCGGACCGACCACGGTTGGAAACACGAAGGAGTATACGCCGTCGGTCGGCACGAGCAGCTCGGTGTACGAGAGCTCGACGCGAATGGTGTCTCCCGGGAGCACGTTCGACACGTTCATGGTGAAGACGTTCGGGCGCTCTTGCGTGAGCAGCGACGCGCTCTTTCCCGCCTCTTTGGCGGCCTTGAACTCCTTCTCGGCCTGCGCGCGTTCTTTGATCTTCGCCGTGATGACCTGCTCGCCGACGATCATGCGCATCGCGTGCACGGCGGCGCGGGTCGACGCTGGGAAGACGTAGCGCGCGTGAATCGGCGTCGCGCCTTCGTTGGCGTACGTCTGCGTGATCATCACCTCGGCGACCACGCCAGTGACCGCGACGTCGACGTGCGTGCTCTTCAGCGGCAGCGGATCGACGCCTTCCGCCGCGCCCTCGACGACGAAGTACGGCGCCAGTGTCTTTTCGAGCGGCGCGTCAGGATCGGCAAAAACGGCGATGGGAACCAAGAGAAGGACGACGAAGGCGATGGTGCGCATGCCCGAAGAAACCACGGGCGCCGCGGGGTCTCAGTGCGCCTCAGCCCCAATCTTCGTGCAAAGACAGTGCAGTAGCGGGACCTTTATCCCACTTTTTTCTTGGCGACGGCGACGTCGTTGAGCTTCGCCAGCACCTCACCGACGAAGGTCTCGTAGGCAACGGCGACTTTACTGGCCTTGTCGAAGTCGTAGATCGTCTTCCCCTCGAGCTGCGCCCGCGGGGCGGCGGTACCGACCGGGATCTCGGTGTCGAAGACCAGGCTGCCGAACATGTCGTGCAGCGACTGCTCCATCGTCGTGTTCAGCGACTTGTTCCGCCGGTCGACGCGCGTCGGCAAGACGCCGAGCACGTTCAGGCGGTGGCCGAGGCGCGCCGCGATGGTCTCGACGGTCTGCAAGATGTCGCCCACCCCTTCGAGCGAGAGCACGGTGAGGTCGCTCGGCACGATCAAGTGATCGGCGGCGAGCAGCGCGTTCAGCGTGAGGTTGCCGAGGTTCGGCGGGCAATCGAAGACGATGTAGTCGTAGTGCGTGCGCGTGATCTCGATGGCGCTGCGCAGGATGAACTCTTTGCCGATCTTCGTCGCGAGCAGGCTCTCGGTATCGTTCAGCGTCTTGTCGGAAGGCGTCAGGTGCAAGTCGTCGACGCTCGTCGCGTAGGCGGCCTCCATCAGCTCGCGCGCCCTCGTGCGATCGCCGAGGAGGAGCTGCGAGATCGTCGGCAGGTCGGTCGGGACGACGGAGCGAAATGCGGTGGCGATGTGCGCCTGCGAGTCGAGGTCGACGAGCAGCACGCGCTTGCCGGCGAGCTTCGCGAGGCCTGCGGCGAGGCTGACGGCCGTCGTCGTCTTGCCAACGCCGCCCTTCGACGCCGCGATCGCGAGCACGCGCGCGCGCCGGTGTCCGCGCTCCAAAGTAGAACCGCCGGCACCAGGGACGAAGCGCTTCAACCTCTCGGTCAACATCGATCGTAGATCACTCGCCATGCGTCGTATCCCTCCGACACGCACGCTAAGGGAGAAGCGCCCGGCGATCAATCACAATGTGTAAAGTTTATGACGTCGAGATTTCGCTACGTCGGGACGCGCTGCGACGACTACGGAGGAGATTCGCGCACGGCCGCGTCTTCGTCGAACGACGGCTTCTCCGGCACCATCTCGTCCGGGTCGAGCTCCTGCAGCTCGATGATGAACTCGACGCGGCGGTTGATCGCGCGGCCACGCGGCGTGCTGTTCGAGGTCTTCGGCTTGCGGAAGCCGTAGCCTTCGGACTTCAAGCGCGAGCCGGCGACACCATGTGACGTGAGGTAGCGCAGCACGCTGAACGCGCGGCGCGTGGACAAGTCGATGTTATAGCTATCGGTGCCGACGTTGTCGGTGTGGCCGTCGATGCGGATCAAGCGCAGGCGCGGGTTCTTCTTGATGATCTCGACCACCTTGTCGAGCAGCGGGAACGAGAGCGCGTTGATCTTGTCCGAGTCGAACTCGAAGTAGACCTTGTCGTTGATCGCGATCTTCTCGCGCGTGATCTCGACCTTCGGCTCGATCGGCGGCGGCGGGGGCGGCGGCGGTGCGGGCGCCGGTACCGGCTCGATGATCACGGGCTCGGGCTCGGGCTGCGACGCCGGCTCGGGCTTCTTCTTCTTTTGCGGCGAGAACGCGAGGCCGGCGAGCACGCGAAACTGCGGCGCGCCGTAGCCCGTCGTGATGCCGGTGCCGGCGCCGACGTTGATCAGGAACCAGCCGGCGCGAATCTTGAGGCCGGCGAGCGCGTCGATCGGCGCTTCGTCGAGCGAGATGCGGCTCACACCATCGGCACGCGCTTTGGGAAAGCCCATGGCGCCATAGATCTCGACGCCGGCCGTCAGCAGGTTCTTCACGATCTCGTAGGACAGGTGCGCGCCCCACACGAGCTCGTGGCCAAAGACGATGTTGTCGAGCGTCGCCGGCGCGCGCAGGCGGATGCCGACATCGATGCCCGTGTTGAAGCGATCTTCGACCGCACGAAAGTTCGCCATCAAGCGCGGCACGCCGGTGACGGTCTGCTCGCCGGTGAAGTTCGCCTTGCTGCCGGTGGGAAACGTGAGCATCACCGCGGCGCCCAAGTGCACGTGCTCGGTGTTCAGAAACTGCACCTTCGGTTGCAAACGCAGATCGCCGAAGGTGACGTTCGCGAGCGCCTGCGCCGGCTCGGTCGGTGTCGCGGGCAGGCCGGCGCCGCTCTGAAACGGCGTGAACGGGATGCCGACGCCGATCTCGAGGATCTCGAACAACGCGAGCGCGCCGACGACGTCGACCGCGAGCTGATGCGAGACGACCTCGCGATCGAAGGTGGTGGTGCCGTCCGCGTTCAGGCGGAAGCGAACGAGCGGCGCGCGGGCGTAGTTGAGCCACAGCGCGGCGTAGGGCTCCAAGTGGTAGCCGACCTCGCCGTACTCGCGGCTGAAGAAGCCCTTGGGACCAGGCGTCGGGTTGAAGAGCTGAATGTTGTTTCCGCGCGCGGCGGTCTGCGCCATGGCCGGCGAGGTGACGCCGATCACGAGGAGCAGGCTGCAGGCACAGGCGCGAAGCATCTTCTTACACTTTCTCAGGATGAGTATCGGCAAGAAGCCCGAATGTTTGCGGGGATTTGCCTCTTCGCGTGAAAGCGCACCCTCGGTTGCGCCTGCGAAGAATGGCGTCGACGAGCGTCTTCTGGGACAACGAACCCAGGAGATCGATCATATGGTGGGCGACGCAGGGCGGGCAGCACCGAAGGTTCAGCCGTTTCAGCTGAATTTCGATCAGGTCAAAGAGCTCGATAAGAAGGACGGCAAAGACGGCCGCGTCACCATCGATGGCGACAAGGGCGTCACGATCAAGCCGAAGAACGATCAAGTCGGCGACGAGAAGTTCTTCGCGTTCGTGAAGGATCTCTACCCGAAGCTGACCGACAAGCAGATTCGCGAGTCGGAGGTGCTCAAGCAGAAGAAGTCGGACTGGAACAACCAGCGGCCCACCTACTTCCCCGCCGCGCTCGATCTCGATCCGCCGAAGCGGACGAACAAGGAGGAAGCGAAGCCCGCCGACAAGCCGAAGCCGGCGGACAAGAAGCCGGCGGGCAAGGATGCGATCGCTGCGAAAAACGTGGACGACTTCGGCAAGCACGTCGGCGAGTACGCCGCGAAGAACAAGCCTCCCGCGGACAAGAAGAGCCCCGAGTACGAGAAGTGGCGCCACGGCGCGGCCAAGGATGAAGGCGCGTGGCTGGCAGGACGTCTCGGTGAGAAGAACGGCGCCCCAGATGAGACCGTCGCGCTGATCAAGAAGCGCAAAGACTATTCGCCGCAGTTCTTCCCGACGCTGATCAAGGACAGCGACGATCCGAAGGTGCGCTCGACGATCGTCGACAGCAGCTGGAAGTGTCTCAGTGACAACGAGAAGCTCGGTGTCATCGCCGAGATGGCGAAGAAAGCGATCGATCCCAACCTCGCCGTCAACAGCGATCTGCTGACCATCCAGGCGATGTTCGGTCGGTCCTCGGTTGCGGAGCTCGGGCCGCTCGTCGAGGAGGCGATCAAGAACGGCCTCCCGATCGACAGCCTCCTCGCCGGCGCCGACGCGACGACACAAGACAAGATCTGCGAAGCGTACGCGAGACGCATCGCGAACAAAGATCCGACTGGCACCGTAACGAAGCTCCTCGACGCCTACGACAAGGACCCCGACTTTCAGAAGCTGTGCAAAGAGGCGACGCCGCCGATCACGAAGGAGGACATCTATCGCCTCGTCGCCGGCAACGACGTGCACCGAGGCCGCGATGGAAAACCTTCGCCGATCGAAGCCTTCATGAAGAAAGCGGACAGGTCGCCGGCAGACAAGGCGATGAACCGCGCGGCGGCGCTGATTTGTGCCGGCGAGGCGGAAGGGGCGCGCTTCAACTCCCAGGTCGCCGACGCCTACGCCAAAGGCGGCACCGCGAAGGATTCGAAGGAGACGAAGGGGAATCGCGAGGCCTTCGCGATGCAGGCGAAAAAGTACGCAGACATCGCCGCGCTCGACGACCGGGGTGCGACCGCCTTCGCGAAGCGCGGCGGGCAGGCGCCGAAGCAAGCCGACGCGCCGAAGCAAGCCGACGCGCCGAAAGACCAAGCGCCGGCGAAGCCCACCGCGGCGTCGCTCTGGGAGACGGCGCTCGCCAACCCGACGACCGACGCCGGCAAAGCCGCGCTGAAGGATCTTCGCGACTCCGGAAAGCTCGATGACTTCGTCTCGAAGGGCTTGAAGACCAAGCCCGACGCCACGGCGAAGCTGCTCGCGAGCTCGCCCGAGATGGTCGACTGGACAGTGAAGCAGCTGGGCAAGGATCGCACCTTCGCCGACAACATGGTGCGCGGCTTCGAGGAGAAGGGCGTCAGCCGCGATCATCCGTCATTCGAGGCGCTGTTCACCGCCGCGATGGGCGACGCCGCGGCGCGCGAAGAGCTGCTCGACTTCGCGCAGAACGGCGGGCCGAAGACCGAGAAGGCGCTCGGTGTGTTGACGCAGATCTTCCTCGAACAAGATCCGGCGGCGAAGGGCGCGCTCACCCACGCGAAGACCGCCAAAGACTTCGCGGTGAAGTACGGGCCGGAGGTGACGAAGACTGGGCTCGTCGTCAGCCAAGAAGGATCGCCGGCGGCCCTGCTCGCTGGGCAATCACCGGCGGTGACGAAGCCAGACCTCGACAGCTGGTTCGCGACGGGCGTGATGCCGGACTCCGTGCGCAGGTTCCTCGCGAAGGTCGAGAAGGGCCCGCGCACGGACGCCGAGCTGGCGCTCGCCAAAGAGATGGTCGATGTCGCCGGCAAGCTGTTCGCCGAGCGCGGCGAGCAGCTGAAGAAGTCGCCGAAAGCGGTCGACCACGACCTCGCGCAGTGGGGCTCGATGAAGGACCACGCGAAGTACAAGAAGGGCTCACCGAGCTCGGGCGTACGCAACTATCCGGATCAGGTGAAGGACCACGCCGACAAGCTCGCGAAGATCCAGCCGAAGAGGGCAGACGCGCCGAAAGCCGACGCAGCACCGGTCGATCCGAAGGCGAAGAAAAACGATGCCGGCGCGCCGCAAGTGCTCCCGCCACCGATGGACGATGGCATCGGCAAGAGCGGGAAGCCCACGGTCGAGGCCTGATCCTCAGCCGAGCTGCGCATCCAACGCTTGGCGCGCCTTCTGAACGTGCGTCTTCGCCTCTTCGAACAACCCGGCCGCGTCCTTCGTCACGCGCTTCTTGAACGCGTCGTCGGTCACCGACGGCAGGTTGATCCGCACGTTGTAGTACGCGCCTTCGAGCGCCGTCATCGCCGCGAGCGCGCCGACGCCCGCGTCGCTTTGAGACGCCTTGAAGCCCTTCTCGGCGAGCACCGCGTTCAGCTTCAGCGCCGCGAGCGACAGCCGCATCACCTCGAGCGGCACGAGCGTCGCGCCTTGGTTCGCTTTCTCCATCGCCTGCGTGCGCGTCGCTTGCTCGTCGGCGTGCGCCTTCGGCAAGCGCATCGCGTCGAGCACGGCGTTGAACGCGTCGGTGTCGTCGTCGATCGCGAAGAGCAGCTTCTGCTTCAACGCCTGCGCGTCGGCGCCGAGCTTCGCTGCCTCGTCACGCACATTCGCGTAGTCCTTCTTCTGCGCCGTGATCGCCGCGACCATGCTGCCGAGCGCGGCGGCCAACGAGCCCATCAGCGCCGCCACGCTGCCGCCGCCGGGCGCAGGCGAGTCGGTCGACAACTGATCCGCAAATTGCGCGACGCTCATCGCCGCGAGCCGCCGCGGCTTTTGGATCCGGAGCTCGATCACCTTCTTGTCGATGTCGAAGGGCGCGATCTCGTTGAGGCCGAGGCTGCGTACGGCGATCTCCATCGCCTCGCGCTCCGGCACGAACGTGGGCTTGCCCATCTTCTGCAGGAAGTGCTTGCCGGCGGAGACGAGCTCGTCCTTCGGAATGAGGCCGACGAGCTCGCTGCCGGTGACGCGCGCGCCGATCATCTGCGCCTGCCGCTCGCACTCGTCGAACGCTTTGGCGACGCCGCACGCGCCGAGGTCGGTGAGGTTCATCGACACCTGCGCGCAGCCGTAGGTGTCGATCACCCAGCCGGTCGCCTTCACCGACCTGAGCGTGCCGGCGACCATCACCTTGGCGCCCTTGTCGTCGAGCACGAACGCGCCGCTCGCGTCTTTCTTCGCGCGGCCGCTCTCGCGAATGTTGAACGCGATCTCGTTCGCGAGCTTCTTGTCGCGGGTGTTCAGGTTTACGTTGTAGGCGACGAGGAAGGGCCGCGCTCCGATGACGCTCGCGCCGGAACGCTGCTGCGCTTCGCCGAAGGAGGCCGGACCGTAGTCCGGACGCCACGCAGGATCGGCCAGCTTCGCGGCGAGGCCCTCGTACTCGCCCTTCCTGATGTCGGCGAGGTTCCTGCGCTCGGGCTTCGTCGCCGCGGCCTCATATAAATAGACGGGGATCAGAAGCTCCTTGCCGACCCGCTCGCCGAGCTTCTTCGCGAGCAGAACGCAGTCTTCCATCGACATGCCGGCGATCGGGATGAAGGGCGTGACGTCAGTGGCGCCGATCCGCGAATGCGCGCCTTTGTGCTGTCGCATGTCGATCAGCTCTTTGGCGCGCTTCATGAGCTGAAACGCCGCTTCGCTGACCACGTCCGGCGCGCCGACGAAGGTGAAGACGGTACGGTTCGTGTCGGCGCCGGGATCGACGTCGAGCAACGACACGCCGCTCACCGCTTCCACCACCTTGGCGAGCTCGGCGAGGACGGCTTTGTCACGACCTTCGCTGACGTTCGGGACGCATTCGACGAGGGCACTCATGAGTCGGGTCTCCTTTGCCGGGGCGCGAGCTATGACTTTTCTTCTGACCAAGGCTAGGGCAAACTGGAAAAACTGTGGGTGCGGTGACTTACGACGAAGGGAAGTGGCCGCTCCTGCGCGTGGTGATGCCCGGCGCCATCAACGACGCCGAGCTCGACGCCCACCACTCGAAGCTCTCGCAGTACATCCATCGCGGACAGATGATGGGCATGGTCGTCGACTCTCGGCAGATGCCACCGCTCACGCCAGAAGCCAGGAAGCGCACGAGTGAGTTCATCAAGACGCACTCGAACGTCGCCAAAGACAACGTCGCCGCGATCGGGCTCGTTCACGCGTCGGCGATCCAGACGCACGTGCTCACGGCGATCCTGTGGATCGTGAAACCGCCGGTGCTGATCAAGGTGTTCAACAACGTCGACAGCGCCGAAGAGTGGGTCAACGAGAAGCTGTCGGCGCGCAAGGTCTAGCGGCTCCCCGGTCCCTTTTCGAACGAAGAACGCTCCCCGGTCCCTTTTCGATGTTGACCGATCGGTCAGGACTGTGGCAACGAATCGACTCCCGAGTAGACGCTCTTGCAATGGCTCGCGAAAGGGGCCAGGGACCGGGCACGGAGTGACGCATGGACAAGATGACCGAGCTGCAACAGAACCCGACCGTTCGTAAGATCGTCTCGAAGCTGCCGCTGCCGATCAAGCTGCCAACGCTCGTCCGCAGAAACGCCGAAACCGACGCATTGCGCCCGCTCCTCGGCCGCCGCGTCTTGCTCACGCTCGCGGGTGCAGAGTCGGCGCCGATCGTGCGCAGCCTCTCGGACCTCGGCGCCGGCTTCATCCTCGTCGGCCCAGAGTCGCACGTGCACGGCGCCGCCGACATCGCGCGCAGCGCCGGCCGCCCGACCGCGCTGGCGAGCGGCACCGACGCCGCCGCCGTCACCCAGGCGTTGCAGGCGAGCGATCCGGTCGACGCGTTGATCCTCGAGGTCAACGCGTTCGGCGGCCCGAAGCAGCTGTTCCAGCTCCTGCAACCGAACCTGCAAAAGCTCGCCAAGCACTGCCGCGTCCTGCTCGTCAGCCGCCTGTCGAAGAAGCCGAGCGTGGAAGAAGAGGCAAACGCCGAGGCCGTCATCGGCTTCGTGAAGTCCTTCGCGCGCGAAGTCGGCACCCGCGCGATCACCGCGAACGCGATCGAGATCCACCACGGCTGCAAGCCCGAGGCGATCGCGTCGGCGCTGTCGTTCTTCGCGAGCGACCGGGCGCGCTACGTGACGTCACAGCGCGTGAAGCTCACCGCGACCGAGAGCGAAGTGGGCGGTCTCTCCTTGCAAGGCGAGCACGCCGTCGTCACCGGCGGCGCCCGCGGCATCGGCGCCGCGATCGCCCAGGTCCTCGCCCGCCAAGGCGCCGCGATCACCATCGTCGATCTCCCGAACGCGCGCGACGCCGGCAGCGAGGTCGCCGCGAAGATCGTGAAGGGCGGCGGCAAAGCCCACTTCCTGCCGGCCGACGTCACCAACGCAGCCGAGATCAGCGAGATGCTGAAGCACGCGTCGGCGCTGCTCGGCGAAGCCACCGTGCTCGTAAACAACGCCGGCATCACCCGCGACAAGACCTTCGCGAAGATGGCAGTCGAGAAGTGGAACCAAGTCATCGAGGTGAACTACGAAGCCGCGGTCAAGACGACCGAAGCGTTCCTCGCGCTGCGCGGCGCTTCGCAGCGGCCGGCGTCCGTCGTCTACCTGAGCTCGGTCGTCGGCATCGCGGGAAATTTCGGCCAGACGAACTACACTTTGTCGAAGGCCGCAGTCATTGGCCACGTGCGCGCGCTCGCTCGGGAGCTGAAGAACAAGGGCGTCCGCGTCAACGCGATCGCGCCGGGCTTCATCGACACCGTGCTGACCCGCGAAGTGCCGCTCTTGAACCGCGAGATGGGCAAACAGTTGATCACGCTCTTGCAAGCCGGCGAGCCGGAAGACATCGCGGAGATCGTCGCATTCTTCGCGTCGCGAGCGGCGGCGGCGGTGAGCGGAGAGACCTTGCGCGTCGACGGCGGCATGTTCATCGGCGCCTAGTCATCAGGAGACCACCATGGCGAACTACTTCACGGACAACGACGACCTCCAATGGCAATACCAACACGGCCTGCAGTGGGACGAGCTCGCGCGCACGAGTGAGCTCGACTACACGCTCCCCGGCGGCCACAAGAACCTGAAGGAAGCGCGCGCGTTCTACGACGAAGTCATGAACCTCGTCGGCGACATCGCCGCCAATGAGCTCGCGCCGCGCGCGGCCGCGATCGATCGCAAGGGCACGCACCTCGAGAACGGCAAGGTCGTCATGCCCAAAGAGAGCGACGAGGTGCTGCAGAAGTTCAAGGAGGCCGGCTTGCTCGGCATGACCTTGCCGCGCGAGCTCGGCGGCTCGAACTGCCCGCTCGGCCTCTCGTTCGTCGCCAACGAAGTGCTCTCGCGCGCCGACGTCAGCACGATGAGCCACATCGGCTTTCACAACGGCAGCGGCATGGCGCTCCTCGCCTACTCCGCTTTGGAGGGCTCGGTCGTCCGCGATCCGCAGAACCCGTTCCTCGGCAAGACGCGCTGGGACAAAGAGATCCAGGAGATCGCCGAAGGCAAAGCTTGGGGCTGCATGGTGCTCACCGAGCCCGACTGCGGCAGCGATCTCGGCGCCATGCGCACGACCGGGACGCTCAAGGACGGCAAGTGGTACCTGAACGGCAACAAGATCTTCATCACGAGCGGCCACGGGCAGTATCAGATCGTCATCGCCCGCACGGAAGAGAAGAAGGGCGACGGCGCTTTGGACGGCCTCAAGGGCCTGAGTCTCTTCATGTGCCGCCGCGAGATCGAGCGCGACGGCAAGAAGATCCAGAACGTGAAGATCGACAAGGTCGAGCACAAGATGGGCCACAACGGCTCGCCCACGTGCTCGCTCGTCTACGAAGACAGCGAAGCGGAGCTCATCGGCAAGCGCGGCCAAGGCTTCGAGCTGATGCTGTTCATGATGAACGGCGCGCGCGTGGCCGTCGGCTTCGAAGGCGTCGGCGTGTGCGAAGCCGCGTACCGGCAGGCGACCGAGTACGCGAAGATCAGAAAGACGATGGGCAAGGCGATCATCGAGCACGAGATGGTCGCCGAGATGCTGATGGACATGGACCTCGACATCCGCGGCATGCGCGCGATGGCGTTCCAATGCATCAACTACTCGGAGCTCTCGACGAAGTACGATCTGATCCTCCGCTACGCGCCGCCGAAAGACCCCGCCGAAGCCGAGCGCATCCGCGGGCTCGTCGCCAAGTACAAGAAGCGCGCGCGCGACCTGACGCCCTTGCTCAAGTATGTCGCCGCCGAAAAGGCCGTCGAGCACGCGCGCAAGAACATGCAGATCCACGGCGGCGCCGGCTACATGCAGGAGTTCGGCGCCGAAAAGATCATGCGCGACGCGCTGGTGATCCCGGTTTACGAAGGCACGTCTCAGATCCAGGCGCTGATGGTGCTGAAGGATCGACTGATGAGCGTGCTGAAGGCGCCGACGAAGTTCGCCAAGCAAATGAGCCTCGCGAGCATCGGCGCCACCACCGCGAAGACCGAGCTCGAGCGCAACGTGCACCAAGGCCGCGTCGAAGTGTCGAAGGTGATCACGCACCTCATCGGCCGCGTCGCCGGCAACAAGGTGCGTAAAGAGATCGGCCAAGCGCTGCGCGACATGCCGGCGCACGAGTGGCCGCGCTACCTCACGCAGGACTTCATGCGCGATTGGGACCTGAAGGCCGACTTCTCGTACGGCCTCCTGCACGCCGAGCGCCTGACGAAGATGCTCGTCGACGTCGAGATCGCGACGATCTTGGCGAAGCAGGCGGCGATGTACCCCGAGCGGAAGAAGCTCGCCGAACGCTACGCGCGCCGCATGATGCCGCGGATTCGCCACATGGCGGACGAGATCCGCACCGGCGACACCAGCGTGCTCGAGTGGATCGACGAGCTGGCGGCGAGAGAAGTGAGCGCCGATGCCGAAACGAAAGTGCAACGCGAGAAGCGCGTGGCGTAGACCGTGGAAATCCAAGATCCACAGGCTTTTCCCCTCGATCGGAGCTCTTTGTGGCCAAAGTAAACGCCTCTTCCGACAAGCCCCGCCGCGCCGTCATCATCGCCGGCGTTCGCACACCCTTCGTCAAAGCCTGGACCGATCTCATGGAGCACTCGACGCTCGATCTGTCGTGCGCCGCGGTGACCGGCCTGTTGCAGAAGACCGGCCTCGATCCGAAGCGCATCGACAGCGTCGTGTGGGGCAGCGTCATCCTGCCGGTGCGCGCGCCGAACACCGCGCGTGAATTGGTGCTCGAGCTCGGCCTGCCGCGGCACATCCCTGGCATGACCGTGACGCGTGCGTGCGCCACCGGGCTGCAGGCGATCACGACCGCCATCGAAGAGGTCGAGCGCGGATATTCGGACGTCGTGCTCGCGGGCGGATCCGACTCGACGTCGAACGCCGAGATGCCGATGCCGCAGAAGCTCGTGCACTTCGGCGCGCGGCTGACGTACGGCGGTAAGAAGACGCCGGCGCAGACGCTCGAGCTCGCCAAAGAATTGCTGCCTTTGAGCGACCTCATCCCGGAAGTGCCAAAGCTCACCGAGCGCTACACGAAGAAGACGATGGGCGAGCACTGCGAAGAGATGGCGCAAATCCACGGCATTCCACGCGACCAGCAAGACAAGTTCGCGGCGGTCTCGCACCAGCGCGCGGCCAAAGCGATCGCGTCGGACCGCTTCGTCAGAGAAGTCGTCCCCGTCAAGCGCGCAAACGGCCAGCTCGTGCGCGAAGGCAACATCGTGCGCGCAGACACGACAGCGGAGAAGCTCGGCAAACTGCGTCCCGTGTTCAGCCGCGAAGGCACAATCACCGCCGGCAACGCGAGCCCGTTGACCGACGGCGCCGCGGCCGTGCTCGTCGTCGAAGAGAGCGTGGCGAAGCAGCTGAACATCGGCCTGCCGATGGCGCGCGTGCGCTCGTGGGCCTACGCCGCGCTCGATCCGAACGACGGTCTGCTGCTCGGGCCGGCGTACGCGTCGCCGGTGGCGTTGAAGCGCGCGGGCATGACGATGAAGAACCTCGACCTCATGGACATGCACGAGGCGTTCGCGGCGCAGTGCTTGTGCAACTTGAAGATGATGAGCTCGGACACCTTCGCCAGAGAGCGCCTGCAGATGGACAAGGCGATGGGCGAGATGGATCCGTCGCGCCTGAATGTGCATGGCGGATCGATCGCGCTCGGGCATCCCTTCGGCGCGACCGGCGTGCGCCAAGCGACGACGATGATCAACGAGCTCGCGGAGCGCGATCTGCAGACCGCCATGATCACGATTTGCGCGGCCGGCGGCATGGGCGTCAGCGCTGTCCTGGAACGAATCTAAGAGCGACGATTTCACCGGCAGACGCTCGTCGTGCACTACGGCGCGAAGGTCGGGCACACGTTCGGCGTCGTCGCGCCGGCCGCGGTCAACGACCATGCCGTCATGCTCGTGCGCAAGAACGATCGATTCGACGCGCTGTCCGGCGTGAAGACGAGGACCGGCGAGTCTTGGCCGTTCGAACCCATGAAGCCCGACGCCATGGGAGTGCCCGGGTTGGTCGCGTCGATGTAGGTCACGACGTCGACCGGAATGTCGGTCACGGAAGCTTTGAAGATCGCGACGGCGTCGACACCGGTACTTGCGGCGTTCTGCAAGCCGGCGCTCGTACCGCCGAAGTTACGGAGCAGCGGCGAGATGAAACCGGCAGGCGCCGTCGTCACCGAAGGATTGCCGTTGTTCGCGCTCGATTGGCCTTCGTGCACCAAGACGCACTTCTTCGCGCCGAGCGTGCCCGTCAGCGTGACCTTGCCGGTCGAGTAGTCGGTCTCCCCGCCCCACCGGATCTCGTACTGCGAGAGATCGGCGTCGACGGTCGACGGGTTGTAGATCTTCACCCACTCGAAGCCTTCGTCGGTGCTGCCCGGATTCGTCAGGATCTCGGCGATGACCAAGGGCGTTCCGCTGCCCGGCGGCGGCGGCGGCGGCGGTCCGCCCGAGACCATGTCGGCCGCCGTGCGGATCGAGATCTCCATCGTCTGATCGAACGCGCGCAAGATGCCGGTGGCCGAGGTGTACGCTTGGCCGACCGAGGGCGTGGGCGACAGAGTGTAGAGCTGCGTGCCGATGCCGAGCGACTTACCGCTCGCCGTGACGACGAAGCGCGTGCCGTTGACGCTGGCCACGCTCAACGCGCCGGTCAACGCCACGAGCGTCCCTTCGAGCTTCACCTTGCTGCCGCCGGGCGCGACTTCCGTCGTCGAGACCACCGTCGCCGCCGGCAACGGATTGCCGCTCGTCGCCTTGGCGAAGTTCTGCACGTTCTTCAGCTGGTACTGCTCGTGGAACTTGTCGACGGTGCCGTCGAAGCTCACGCGATCGCCCGCGACCGTCGCCTGCGTCGAGAAGATGAAGAGGCCGGAGTCGTTGACGCTGGTGTACGCCGCGTCGCCGCTGACGTGCGCGACGTAGAAGCCGCCGGTGCCCTTCGCCGTCACGAGCACGTTGTTCAAGCGCACGGCCTGGCCTTGCAGCGCCGGCGTCGACTTGATCGCGTAGATCGTCGCCGGGCAACCTTGCGCGCCTGGGTTCGCGGCGTCCGGACAAGCGTCGCAGGCGTCGCCCTTCTTGTCGCCGTCTTGATCGGCTTGATCGGTGTTCTTCACCGCCGGGCAGTTGTCGTCGGCGTCTTTGATGGTGTCGCTGTCGCGATCGTCGCCGGTGCCCTTCGCGCACGCTTCCGAGTCCGGATCGATCGGGCACACGTCGCACGCGTCGCCCTCGCCGTCGTTGTCGAAGTCGTCCTGCGTGAGCGGACCGGACGGACCGGTGGCGTCCATCGGGCGCGGCGGATCGAAGACGCTCGGGCACTTGTCGTCTTTGTCCTTGACGCCGTCGCCGTCGAGGTCGTCTTTTTGCGCTTCCCCGGTGAAGCGGATCGTGTCGTTGGCTTCGGCGCGGAAGGGAACGCAGCTCGGCTCGCCCTGCGGAACGCCGCAGTTGAAGAGGTCGTAGTCGTGCGACGCCGCGGTCTTCAAGTCGGCGAGCGACTTACCGCTCTCACGGTGCACGCACGCGCGCTTCTTGCTGCCGCACACGTCGAGCGCTTCGCAGTCGGTCTCGGTCATGCCGAGCGCGTCGAGCACCTTCTGATCGCCGTACAAAGGCACGCCGCCGCGCAACACGAGCAGCGTGTCCTTCGGCTCGGCTTCGATGACGGCGCGGAAGTTCTTCGCACCGCCGGCGAACATCGCGACGTCGGCGACCTTGCCCGCTTCGAGCGTGCCGATGACGTCGTCCATGTGCGCGGCCTTGGCGGCGTTCGCGGTCGCCATGTCGACGAGCTGCTTGTCGGTAAAGTAGCCGCCGTACTGCGTCTTGTTCAGACGATCGACGCAGGCGAACTCGCGGCCTAGGTTCATCGAGCCGCTGAGCAGCCAGTCGGTGCCGAGCGCGATGTTGACGCCGGCGCGGTGCATCACCGTCACGCTCGCTGTGTAGCCGTAGAGATCGACGTTCGTGCGCGCCGACCAAACCAGCGAGCTGCCGTCGGCGGCCATCGTCATCGCGTCCTTCAGGTCGAGGCCGATGCCGTGGATGATCGAGGTGTTGGCGCCGACGAAGTCACGGCCGCCGCCGTCCGTCGCGCTCAAGCAGTTGAACTCGTTGTGCGCTTCAGCGTCGATGCCTTCGGCGATGTGCGGATAGTAAGCGGAGAAGCCGGCGCGGGGGCCGATGAAGCCGTCGTAGCCGCAGCCCGACGCCAGGATCTTTCCCTTGGTGTCCGAGAGCGGAAAGGTCTCGTACTGGACCGGGTCTTTCGTGAGCCCTTCCATCGCCTTATCGTCGAGGTTGCGCAGGAAGCCCGGGCCGGTGGTCGACGAGACGCTCGAGGTGGCGCCGGTCATCACGAAGCGCAGCTCGCCGAGCGAGTGCGACTCTTTGACCTCAGCGCTGCCGGCCGACGAGATCATGTGGTGACCGCGCAGGCCCTTGCGCCAGTCGTGGCGGTGATCGAAGCGCTCCTGGCCGTGCGGCTTCGGCGTCATGTTCGACCACTTCAAGTGATCGTGCGAGTTGATGAGGCCCGGCGAGACGACGGCGTCGGGGCAGCTCAAGAGCGCGGCGCCGGCGGTGTCGCAATCACAGGCCGCGCAGACGATCTTGCCGTCTTGGCCGAGGACGAGTTTGCCGCCCTTCAAGAGGCCGGCCGGCGTAATGATGTTCGCGTGGATCGCCAGGCCCTTGCCGCCGGCGTCGAAGGCGCACGCCTCGCCGCTCGGGGCCGCTTTCGGCGCGCTGTCGCAGGTGGTGATCGGATCGACGGGCTTCTCGGGGCCGCTCGGGCCCGAAGGTCCAGGCGGATCCTCGTTGGTCGGTCCGATCGCCTCTTTGTCGCGGTGCTTCAGGTCCGGATCGACGATCCCGCGCCCGCAAGCGACGGCGAAGACACACGCGGCCACCACCGAGAGAGCAAGACGAGCGACGACCACGAGAGCTCCTTCGCGAGACCCATGAAAAACCGGCGCCACCCCTAGCGGCGCGGCGTCAGGCTGGCAAGCAAAAAATGCCGGCGCGGATTATCGTCACGCGGCCGTCACAGTTGCTCCATTCTCGGGAACGTTTTGACGCGCCGCCCGTGGAAGCCTACGTGGATGCACGCGTGAGCCACCGAGAGATCGATCGCCTGACGCTCGAGCGAGCCAAGCGCGGCGACCGGGCGGCCTGCCGCGCGCTCGTCGCCACCTATCAGCGCGCGGTGTTTTCGATGCTCTACCGCATGCTCGTGGCCCGACGCTCGCGCGCGATCGTCGACGAGCTGGCCCAAGAGACGTTCCTGCGGGTCTTTCGCGCGCTGCCAGGCTTCGAGGCGGAGGGACCGGCGCGGCTGTCGACGTGGATCCTGACGATCGCGTCGCGCCTGGCGATCGACGAGCTGCGCCGCCCGGTGCTGCTCGAGCCGCTCACCGACGAGGACGTCGATCAGGCGATCGACGATTCGCTGCACACGAACGCCGAACAGCGCTCGATCGCCCGCAAGATCGCCCGCGCCGTCGCCGATCTCGCGCCCGACTTTCGCGAGACCTTCGTGCTCTCGGTTTATCACGAGTGCAGCCATGAGGAGATCGCGCACAGCTTGCGCATCGAGATCGGCACCGTGAAGTCGCGGCTGTCCCGGGCGCGTGCCGCCGTAAAAGAAGCGCTCGGAGAGATCGAAGTATGAATTTTGATACATGGAAAACGCCTGAGCCGAGCGCGGACTTCGCCGATCGCGTGACGAATCGCTTGTTCGCGCAGCAAGATCGCACGCGGCGTGGCCGCCGGCTCGCCATCGCCGCCGTCGCCGCGAGCGCGCTCCTCCTGGCGACGTGGCTCCTGCGCACGATGCCGCAAGAAGGAACGCACACGGCCGATGCGCGGACCACGCTCGCGCTCGGTGATCGCGCCGCGATCGTGGCCGAGCCGCACACATCACTGTCGTGGCGCGTGGAACGATCTGGCCGCACGATCGTGCAACACGATCGCGGGGCCGCATTCTACCGCGTCGATCAGGGCGAAGCGTTCACGGTGAACACTCCCTATGGATCGATCGACGTGCGCGGCACCTGCTTCTCCGTCGAGGTGAGCGAGATGGGCGCGAAGACAGCAGCAGTGAGCGCAGTATTGTCCGCAGCGGTGACCGGCGCCGTGTTCGTCACGGTGTACGAAGGGCGCGTGGCGCTCGGGAGCAACGGCGGCGAGCCGATCGCGATCGACGCCGGCGAGCGCGCTTACGCGACGCCAGGGCAAGCGGCGAAGAAGATCGCGCAAACGTCGACGCAGCGACCGAGCGAAGCGGCGCCTCAGAACGCCGCCGTTGCACCCGAGCCGGTGCGCGATCTGGCTGCCGCGCAAACGAAGATCGCGACGCTCGAGAGCGCGCTCGCGCAAACACGGAGCGAGGTGGAGTCGCTGCGCGCCGCGCAAGCGAAGAGCGCCGCGCCGAACGATCCCGCGGCGGCGTTCAAGCACCAGCAGAGCTTCCGCCCCGGGCCAGAGGAGCTCGCTCAGATGGCGAAGCGCTGCGAGGTGCGCATCGACATGCCGCCTGGGATGTTCCAACGCGAGCCGCCGAGCGTCGGCAAGCGCTGGCGCGAGAACTACAACTTGAACGACGACGAAGCGCGCGCGGTGAAGAAGGCAATGCAGGCGATGCACGCGGACGTGCAAAAGAACGTGCGCGAGCTCTACATCCTCGTCACCGGCGACGGCGAAGCCGCGAAGTGGCTCTCACCGCAAGCGATGTTCGAAGAGCTCGAAGACAAGACGGCGGAGGAGATTCAAGCGCTCGCGCGACAACGCATCTCGGCCGAGCGCGCCGGGCTGCAACCGCCACCGACCGACGCCGCCGGCTTCTCTCCGGGCGAACGCTACATGCGCTGGTTCACCGGCCTCTCCGACGCGTTCGAAGCGAAGCTCGCCAAGGAGCTCGGCCCTGAGCGCGCGCGGGCGATGCACGATAAGTTCGAGGGCTGGCCCGGCGCGCGGTGGTCGATGAACGGCTGCCCCGGAGAGTGACGCTCAGGTCCAGCGGAACCACTTCAACGAGATCGCGAACGCCACGGCGCCCCACGCGCTGAGCACGGCGAGGCGCGGCGCCACCATGACCAACGAAGCCCCATCGTTCATCACGCCGCGCAGCGCGTCGTTCAGCGCCGTCAGCGGCAGCGCGTTGATCACCGGCTGCAACCACGCGGGGAAATTCACCGAGGAGAAGAACACGCCGGACAAGATGAACATCGGCAACATGGCGAGGTTCATGAGGCCGCTCGCCGTCTGCGTGTTCTGCGCGCGGCACGCCGTGAGCAGCCCGAGGCCGGCGAACACCGCGGCGCCGAGAAAGCCGATCGCGAACACCGCCACGACCGACCCCTGGGTGTGCACCGAGAACGCGAGCGCCGCGAAGCCGACGAGGATGCCGACCTCCCAGAACACGCCGAACAGTCGCGCGAGCAGAAAGGACAGCAGAAACGAGCTGCGCCGCATCGGCGTCGCCACGAGCCGCTTCATCAGCTTGCGTTGGCGCGCGTCGACGACCACCCAGCCGACGCCCCACATGCCGCCGCTCATCAGCTGCATGCCGAGCAGGCCGGGCACGAGCCAATCGACGTAACGGCTGCCCGGCTGCTGCGCCGTCTCCGCGCGCGTGGCGACGACGTCCTTGCGCCCGGCGCGCCGCTGCAACACATCGTCGACGGCCAAGCGCACGCCCTCGGCATCGGGGCGCTGCGGATCATAATAGTAGACGATCGTGTCGGCGTTTCCGTCGAGGCCGATGACCACCTGCGCGCGCTTCAACGCGAGGCGCAGGTCTTCGACGCTCATGATTTGCGGCGCGAGCTTTACGCCAGGCCTGTCGCCGGTGAGCGTGGCAGCGAGCTCCTGCGCGCGCGGCCCGTCGACGATCGCGATCTTCACCGTGGGCGCTCCCTCTTGGCGAAACGCGAGCCCGAGCGCCACCGTCAGCAGCACCGGAAAGCCGAAGGTCCAGAAGACGGCGCCTGGCTCGCGCAAGAATTCGCGGACGCGTGCGAGGGTGAGGAGCCAGAGCGAGTACATCAACGGCGCTTACGTCGAAGCACGAGCAGAACGAAAGCCGCGAGCCAGAGCAGCGCCGGATCGCCGCCTTGCGCGTGACATCCGGCGGGCTTCGTCGAAGACGTCTTCAGGTTGACCGGCGTGGTCGAGGAGTCCGTCCCGTCTGGCGTCGCGACCGAGCCGACCCCCTGCGCCTCGGTGACGATCTTCAACGCGACGGTCGTCGTGTTGTCCGAAGTGTTCGCGTCGAGCTCTTTGCCGCGCACCGAGCCAACGAGCGCGGCGTCGATCGGCGCCGGCGCCGTGACGTCGGCAGACACCGTCACCGTCGCCAACGCCGCGAGCGCCCCGAGCGTGCAGTCGAGGCGATCGGCGAGCAGGGTGCACGCCCCGGCCGTCGTCTCCACGCACGGACGCTCGAAGGGCGTGAGGCGCGCGACGCTGAGCGACGGCCCGCCCTGGGAGCAACCGCAGAGCACGGGCAATACGGCGCACCAGAAACAGATCACGTTTATGAGTATAACTAATGGGCATTCCCTTAGCTACCTTACATCTGACTACGCGTCGTCACGCAGGTGCCGGCCGGTCAGCGCGACGAAGACATCCTCGAGCGTGCCGGTCGCGCGCTGATCGGCGGGGAGCTCTGCGATGAGCACGTGCGGCGTGCCGAGCGCGATGATCTTTCCGGCGTCGACGATCGCGATGCGATCACAGAGGCGCTGCGCCTCCTCCATATAATGGGTCGTCAACAGCACGGTCTTGTGCCGCGCGCGGAGCTCGAGCACGATCTCCCAGATCGAGCGCCGCGACTGCGGATCGAGCCCGGTCGTGGGCTCGTCGAGGAAGAGCACGTCGGGATCGCCGGCGAGCGCACAGGCGAGACCCACGCGCTGGCGCTGGCCGCCCGAGAGCTTCACGATCCACGCCTTCTCTTTTTCGCGCAGGCTGAACTGATCGATCAGCTGCTCGACCGTCGGGCCGCGCGAATAGAACGATCGAAAGAGCGTGAGGATCTCGCGCACGCTCAGCTTGTCCGGCAAGCGCGTCTCTTGCAGCGCCACGCCGATGCGTTCGCGCAGCGCGTCGCCGTCGTCCTTCCAACGCTTGCCGAGGAGCTGCACGTCGCCCGCGCTCGGCTCGAGCAGGCCCTCGAGGATCTCGATCGTCGTGGTCTTGCCAGCGCCGTTCGGGCCGAGCAGGCCGAAGCACTCGCCGGCTTCCACGGTGAGATCGAGCCCACGCACCGCGTGCACGTCGCCGTAGCGCTTCTCGAGCCCGCGCGTCTCGATCACCGGCGGCATCAGCGCACGCGCCGCGCTTCCACGATCGCGATGCAGGCGCCGACGAGCACGAGCACGGTCAGCGGCGCGATGACGAAGGTCCGCCAATCGCTGCCAGCGCTGTAGGCCACGCACGCGGCGCCGAAGGTGTAGCCGAAGGGGTACGCCGCCGGCACTGGCCCGAGCCAGCGCGGATGCCACTTGATCGCTTGCTTGTTGAAGCGCCGCACGCCGAACGCCGGGTTCAAGACGAACCAGAGAAAGTCCCAGGTCACCAGCGTCAGGAAGAAGAAGCCGAGGCAGCGGGCGAAGAGCGCGAGCGTAGGAGTGGCCATGAGCACCGGCAACATCAGCGAGCAGAAGACGAGCAGCGTCATCGCCAAGTGATAGCCGGTGAGCTCGTTGCCGCCGCTCGTCACGCGAAACGCGGCGCGCAAGAAGGCGAAGAAACGCGAGTCTTTCTTCGCCCACGCCGGCTGTCGCCGCCACGTTGGCAGGTTCGCCGCCCAGCCCGCTTCGCCTTCGATCTGCACTTCGAGCCAAGCGAGGAGCAGGCAGTAGATGAAGATGCCGATCGACTGCGCAAAGAGCACGTCCATGGCGCGCGCTTACTACGCCGTGTGCGCCGCCTCAATTGTGGAATCGCTCACTTCGGCGAGGGCCGGCGCATTGTGGCCCGAGGCGTAGACAGCGCCGTGAGCGACGCATAGCGTCCGTCGCGTGGAGCTCTTCACCCACGCCGCCGATCAATCATCCGCGCTGACGCCGCTCGCCGAGCGCCTGCGCCCGAAGAAGCTCGCAGACGTCGTCGGCCAAGATCACCTGCTCGGGCCAGGGCAATTTCTCAGCGAGGTGCTGAAGTCGAAGAAGCTACCCTCGCTGATCCTGTGGGGCCCGCCCGGCACCGGCAAGACGACGATCGCCAAGCTGCTCGCCGGCGAGGTCGATGCGCACTTCGAGCAGCTCTCGGCGGTGTCGAGCGGCGTGAAGGATCTGCGCGCGGCGCTCGAGGCCGCGGATCAGCGCCGCGGGATGTATCACTCGCTATCAGCCAAGAAGCAGACCGTGCTCTTCATCGACGAGATCCACCGCTTCAACAAGGCGCAGCAGGACGCGCTCCTGCACCACGTGGAGAAGGGCGCCGTCGTGCTCGTCGGCGCCACCACCGAGAACCCGTCCTTCGAAGTGAACGCTGCGTTGCTCTCACGCGCGCGCGTCATCGTGCTGAAGCCGCTCGAGCGCGACGCGATCGCGGCGCTGCTCGAGCGCGCGTGGTCCGCCGAGCACGGGCTCTTTGTCGAAGCGCCGCTCGACGACGCGGGTAAGCAGGCGCTGCAAGCGATCGCCGTCGTGGCGCAGGGCGATGCGCGGCGCGCGCTCTCCGTGCTCGAGACCGTGCATGCGCTCGGCCACGCTCAGGGCCGCGCGCTCGACGTCGAGCTCGTAAAGCTCGCGACGCAGCACAAGGCGATCCGCTACGATGCCGACGGCGATCAGCACTACCAAATCGCCAGCGCGATGATTAAGTCGCTGCGCGGCTCCGACCCCGACGCGGCGATGTACTGGATGGCGCGCATGCTCGAAGGCGGCGAGGATCCCGTGTTCATCTGCCGGCGCCTGGTCATCTTCGCGAGCGAAGACATCGGCAACGCCGACCCGGGCGCGCTCGCGGTGGCGATGCACGCGACCGACGCCGTGCGCTTCGTGGGCTTGCCGGAGGCGCAGCTCGTGCTCGCGCAGGCCTGCACGTATTTGGCGCTCGCGCACAAGTCGAACAAGAGCATGGAAGCGCTGCACCGCGCGCAGGCCGCGATCCAAGAGCACGGGCCGCTGCCGGTGCCAGCGCACCTCGTCAACGCGAGCACGGCGCTGATGAAGAGGCTCGGCATGGGCGACGGCTACGACTATCCGCACGACCATCCGGACGGCATGGGCCGCCAGACCTACTTGCCGGACGCCCTCCAAGGCAGCGTGTTCTACGATCCCGTCGATCGCGGGCGCGAAGCCGAGCTGAAGAAACGGCTCGACGCGATCCGGGCGTTTCGTAAGGCGTAGTCAGCGCAACCTCAGTGGGTCTTCATGCGCAAGCGGCCTTCGTGCACGGTCGCAATGAGTGGAATGCCGCAGTAAAAGCAGTGCACTTCGTCGCCGGCGTAGAGGCCGTCGTCCATCGGGTTGTGCGCCGAGCACTCGGGGCACTCGTACTCGCGAAAGCGCTTGCGCTCGGTGGCGCCGCTCGGCTCGTCGTCGTCGCTGGCGTTGAGATCCTTCGGCATCGTTAGCGCTCGATGAGCTTGTACGGCTCGTTCGCCTTGACCTCGATGTCGATGACCTTCTTGGTCCCGTTCTTGAAGATCAGCGAGATCTTGTGCTTGCCCGACGGCAGGCGGATGGGGTCGCCCGGCGTCACCGGGGTCACGCGGCCCGTATCCTTGCCGTCGACGATCACCTTGGTGTCCGGGTTGCCCGGGGTCGCCACGACGAGCGTACTGTTGCCCTTCGCCGGCGGTGGATCAGGCTTCTTCTCCGGCTGCTTCTCGGGCTTCTTCTCGACCGTCGGTTGTTTCTCCGGCTTCTTTTCCGGCTGCTTCTCCGGCTGCTTCTCCGGCTGCTTCTCGGGTTGTTTCTCCGGCTGCTTCTCGCCGCCCTCACGCTCGAGCTTCAGCTCCACTTTGCCGTCGGCCGAGGGCATGTGCTCGAGGCGCAGCGTCTTGTAGCCCGCGCGCTTCGCTTCGAAGACGAGCATCTTGCCCGGCTCGACGCCTTCGACCTTCTTGCCCGTGACCTTGCTGCCGTTGAGCATCACGATCGCGTTCGGCGGATCGACGTCGAGCTCGAGCGTCACCTTCTTGGCCGCGGCGATCGGCGGAGCGACGGTGCCACCCGTCGCTGCGACAGCGCCGGTCGCTGCGACGGCGCCGGTCGCTGCGACGGCGCCGGTCGCGGCCGGCGCTCCGGTGGGCGCGACTGTCGGCGCCACGCTCCCGGCGGGACGCGGCTGCAGCTTCAGGTTCACTTCGTTGGTCTTCGCGGCCGCGAACTCCACCATGCGCACGACCTCGACGTACGTCGGGCCGGCGTCGATGCGCAGCTCGTGGCGCCCCGAGGGCAGCTCCTTCTTTTCTAGGGGCGTCGAGCCTTTGATGACGAGCTGGCCGTCGAGCGAGAACTCGACGGGCACGCCGAGCGGCTCAATCTTCAAGACGACCCAGGTGAGGTCCGGCCCCGGGTTGTGAAAGCGCGAGTACCAAATCGCCAGGCCGAGGATCAGCACCGCAAGGAAGACGGCGGCGCCGAGCACGTACTTGCTCGCGTTCGACTGCGGCGGATTGGGCGACATGGTCAACGGATCGAACTTGCGCGTCTGCCCGCCAACGTCTTCTTGCGGCGGCGCGACTTGCTGCGTGCGCTTCGCCGCGGCGTTGCCGGCGCCGCCGCTCTTCTTCACGGCGTCAGCATCTTTGCGCGCTTGCTGCACGACGTCTTCGTCGAGCGCTTGCGTCGCCATCGCGTTCAAGTCCGGCTTCGGCTGCGATCCGGTGAGGCGCTTCGTGCCGCCTCCCGCCTGCCCCTGCGCTTCGAGCTCCTCGAGCGTGCCGACGTGCGTCGCCGCGCGCGCGAGCGCGTCGTTGTTGACGTCGAAGATCTGTGTGCTCTCTTGGCTCAACGCCGCCGGCGCCGTGCCGCCCGACGCCGCGACCGCTTGCGTGCTGCCGCCGCGCTCTGGGAGCTCGTTGGCGTCGGCCTCGGTGATGCGCGCGAACTCCTTGCGGCGCTGCATCTCCGTCTCGATGTCTTCTTTGAAGGTCTCCTTCATGAACGCCGCGAGGCGCTTGGCGTTGAAGAAGGTCTTGTCGGTGATCAAGAAGGGCTGCAGCGCCTCGGCGAAGTCGCTGCACCACTGATAACGTTCGTTCAGATCCTTCGCGAGCGCCGTCCGCACCACGTGCTCGAGCTCTTCGGGAACTTGATCGTTCCTCTCGCGCATCGGCGGGATCTCACACTGGCGCACTTTTTCGAGCGTCGAGAAGTCGGTCTCGGCGACGAACAGGCGCTGGCACGTGAGCATCTCGTAGAGCAGCACACCGACCGCGAAGAGATCGCTACGGCGATCGATCTCCATGCCGGCGACTTGCTCGGGAGACATGTAGCCGAACTTGCCCTTCAGCACGCCGGCCTGCGTCTTCGACAAGCGATCGGCGGCCTTGGCGATGCCGAAGTCGATGACCTTCACGTCGCCTTCGAACGAGCAGAGGATGTTCTGCGGCGAGACGTCGCGGTGCACGAGGTTGATCGGGTTGCCCTGCGCGTCGAGCTTCCGGTGCGCGTAGTCG
This sequence comes from Deltaproteobacteria bacterium, assembly GCA_020848545.1. Lineage (GTDB taxonomy): Bacteria > Myxococcota > JADLHZ01 > JADLHZ01 > JADLHZ01 > JADLHZ01. Next base: position 74,531 of record JADLHZ010000072.1, read on the forward strand.
AGACCCTCGCAGATCTTCGAGCAGATGTACGCGGCGAGCGGCACCGGCATCACCTGCTTGCGCTTCCTGAACCATTCAACGATGCGCCGCAGGTCCTTGCCCGCGACGTACTCCATCGCGATGTAATATTGGTTCTCGTGCCGGCCGAGCTCGTAGATCTGCACGATGTTCGCGTCGTTCAGCTGCACCGCGAGGCGGGCTTCGTCGACGAACATGTTGATGAACTCGTTGTCCTCCGACATGTTCGGCAGGATGCGTTTGATCGCAAGAATGCGTTCGAAGCCTTCGACGCCAAACATCTTGGCTTTGAAGACCTCGGCCATGCCGCCGACGTTGACCCGCTCGAGCAGCAGGTATTTGCCGAAGCGAATGGGGTATTTCACGCTCGAAGGGGAGCGTATACTAGATTCGATCGTGGATCCGCTAAGGTGCATTACCGAAGTTACACTTGCACAATTTGCGAGCCGCCGAAACGGGACGCGCTGCGCACTTGAGGTTGAGCGATACATTGACCTACATCGGCCATTGTTCACACTATAGCCGGCTCGCGCTTCGCCCGCATCCTCGATTCATACCTGCCGTAGACACGCCCGCGCACGCAGGACTACACGCCGCCAAAGCCCGTGAAAGAAGCCGCTCGCTACTTCGTCCTCGCGCTGGCGTTGCGCGCCGTCTGGGCCGTGGTCATCCCGCCGCTCTACGCGCCCGACGAAGCGGCGCACCTGCGTACGATCCGCTTCTTCTCCGAGCGCATGCGCCTGGCGACCGCCGAAGAGATCCAGTCGGGCGCTCACGGCTTCTACATCGCGAGCTCACCGCTGCCGCACCTGCCGTTCATCTTGGGCGATCGGGCGGCGACGGCGATGACGGGTGCGCCGGCGCCGCTCCTCGCGCTGCGCTTGGCGGCGGCCCTCTGCGGCGCGCTGCTCGTGCTCTTCGCGAGCGTCATCGCCCAGCGCGTGTTTCCGCTGCATCCTTTGCGGTGGGCACTGCCGCTCGCCTGCGCGTTGCATCCGCAGCTCGTCTTCGTGACCGCCCACGTCGGCTGGGATCCCTTGAGCATCCTGGCGGCGACGGCGCTCATCGCCACGTGGCCAGGGCTCATCGGCGATCGCTTGACTGCGCGGCGGGTGATCTTCGCCGGTGTCAGCGCGGGCTTCGTGCTGCTCGTGAAGCCGACGAGCTTCTGCGTGCTTCCCGTCCACGCGGTGATCTTCGCCGCGGCGGTGCTGCGCCAGCGTGAGGCCGCGCTCTTTCACATCGGCCTCGCGGCGCTCGCGTGCGGCGTCGTCGCGGGCCCCTTCCTCGTGCATAACTGGCGGCTCTTTCCTGGCGACCCCTTTGCCATCGGCGCGATCCTGCACACGCCCGGCGTCGACTGGGAGCCCGGCCGCCCCGCGGTCGGCAACCTGCTCTTCGAAACGCGCTTCCTGCTCAACACCTTCGAGAGCGCGTGGGCCCTCTTCGGCTTCATGGATCTGAAGATCGCGAACACGGTCTATGCGCTCATCGCGCTGACGTGCGTCGCATCGACGTTCGGCCTCGCCCGCGCGTGGCGGGCGCATCTGTTGCCGGCGCCCGTGTTCCTCGCCGCCGGCGCGGCGGCGCTCGCTTTTGCGTTCGCCTCGTCCTACTGGACGAGCGTGACGAACGATTATCAGCCGCAGGGCCGCTACTTCTTCGCCGCCATCGTGCCGATGCTCGCGCTCTGGCTCACCGGGCTGCAAGCGCTCGTGCGCTCGCCGCGACGCGCGATGATCGTCACCACGGCGGCGTTGGTCTTGCTCAACGCGTACTCACTCGCAGTCGTGCGCGCGCATGCGTAGCCCGATCTACTGGCATCCCCTGCTCTACCGCCTGACGCTCCGCGCGCTCTACGGCGACGCGCTCTCCGCCCGCTTCGATGCTGTCCTTCCGCTCATCGCCGCGGCCGGCGGCGACAGCTTACTCGACGTCTGCGCGGGCGACGGCGCGATCCGCCACCGGCTGCCTGCAGGGATGCGCTACGTTCCGCTCGACGGCAACCTCAGCTTCGTCGAGGCGCTGCGCGACGCCGGCTTGCCGGCTGTGTGGCTAGACGTGCGCTCGGATCCGCTGCCGAGGGCCGACGTCGTGCTGATGATGGGCTCTTTGTATCACTTCGTGCCCGAGCAGCGTTGGATCGTCGAAAAACTGCGTGCTGCGGCGAAGAAGCGCCTGATCATCGTCGAGCCGCACGTGAACTGGTCGGCCAAGGGCGGCGTGCTCGGCAAGATCGCGCAGTGGGCGAGCGACCCCGGGATCGAGCGATCGCACCTCGGCCGACTGGGTCAGGACGATCTGCAAGCGCTCGTCGACACCACGCATCCGACGGCGGTTCAGCGCCTCGAACGCGAGTGGGTCATCGTTTGGGACTGAGCTCGGCCTGTTGCTCGCGCAAGCTCCACGGCATCTTCGCGTAGACATCCTCGAGCATGGTGCTGCGCGAGGGAAGCTCCATCGCCTCGACCTTCGCGAACACGCGATCGAGCTCCTTGTCGAAGCGCGCCATCTCGTCGGCGAGGGCCGCGGCTTCGATCGCGCCCGCGGCTATCGCGCGCGCGATCGGATCGTTCTCGGCGAACCACTTCTTCGTGAACGCTTCGTCGCGGTACACCGACGGATCGTCCGAGGTCGAATGCGGGCCGACGCGGAAGGTCAGCAGCTCGACAAAGGTGGCGCCGCCGCCGCTGCGCGCTTTGTCGGCCGCGCGGCGCATCGTCGCATGCACGGCCTCGACGTCCTGGCCGTCACAGCGCACGCCTTCGACGCCGTACGCTTGCGCCTTCTTCCATAGCTCGGTGACCACGGTCTGGCGCTCGAGCGGCTCGCTGATCGCCCATTGGTTGTTCTGGCACACGAGCACGCACGGCACCTTCCACACGCCGGCGAAGGTCATCGCGTAGTGAAAGTCGGCCTCGCTGGTGGCGCCGTCGCCCATGAAGCCGACGCACACGACGTCGTCGCCGCGGTACCTCGCCGCGAACGCTGCGCCGACCGCCTGCGGGATCTGGTTGCCGATGCACGAGCTCCAGCTGACTTGGTTCACCGAACGCGACGAGAAGTGTGCGGGCATCTGCCGGCCCTTGAGCTCGTCCGCCGCGCAGCCGAACGACTGCGCGAGGTAGGTCTCCAACGAGAAGCCGCGGTGCAACATGATCGCGCCTTGGCGGAGCGCGGGAAACACCCAGTCACGCGGCTCCAACGCGAACGCGCAGCCGATGACGCACGCCTCTTCGCCGAGCGCCGAGCCGTGAAAGCCGACGCGACCTTGGCGCTGGAGGTTGATCAGGCGCTCGTCGATGCGGCGCAGGCGCGCCATCTCGATCGTCATCTGCGCGAACGTCTCGCGCGGCAAATCGCTCTTCGCGATCTTCTTCGCTGCCGCGCGCTTCACCGCCACGGCTCAGAGCTCCAGGAACAAGGTGGTGGGATCTTCGAGCAGGCGCTTCACCTCGGCGATGAACTGGGCGCCGATGTAGCCGTCGATCAAGCGGTGATCGAACGACGCCGCGAAGTTGCCGAGGTCACGGATGACGACCTGCTCGCCGACGACCGCCGGCTTCTTCTTGATCGCGTGCACGCCCAAGATGGCGACCTCCGGATAGTTGATGACCGGCGTCGCCAGCATGCCGCCGAGCGCGCCGAGGCTGGTGATCGTGAACGAGCCGCCCGTGAGCTCTTGCTGTGTCGCTTGCCGCCGGCGCACTTTCTCGGAGAGCGTCTCAATCTCGCGCTGCAATTGCACCATCGACTTTTGGTCCACATTGCGAACGACCGGCACCATCAGGCCGTCGTCCGTCTGCACGGCGATGCCGATGTTGATGTCGCTCTTCATCACGTACTCGCCGCGCGCGTCGTCGACGAGCGCGTTGATCGCCGGGAACTTTCGCAGCGCGACGACACACGCCTTCATGATGAAGGGCAGGAAGTTCAATTTGATCTTCTGCGCCGCCAGCTTCCCATTCACTTGCTCGCGCAGCTTCACGAGGTCCGTCAGATCGAACTCGTCCACGTAAGTGAAGTGCGCCGCGGTCGACTTCGACTGGTGCATCTTCTCGCTGATGCGCTTGCGCAGCCCGCGGATCTGCACGCGCGTCTCTTGGCCTGGACGCGGCGGCGGTAGTTGAGAAGACTGCTGTTGGGCTTGCGCCGGCTGCGACTGCTGCTGCGCGGCCGGCCGCATCTCATCGCGACGCGGTTCGTCGCGGCGCGGCTCTTCCCGACGCGGCGGCGGCGGATCCCGCGGCTCTTCGCGCACGGGCTCGCGCCCAAAATCGCGACTGTTGCCGCGGCTCTCCTGTCGATGGTCCTGCCGATCCTCGCGCCGCGGCTCCTGCGTGCGCGCTTGCACGTTCTCGCGCACCGGCGCTTCGGTCTGCGTCGTCTGCGCCTTGGCTTGCGGCGGCGGCGTGAACGAGATCACCTGGCCGCCTTGGGCCTGGCGCAAGACGTCTTCGCGCGTGATGCGGCCGAACGGCCCGGTGCCAGCCACCTTCTGCAGCTCCACGCCTTCGTCGCGCGCGAGCTTGCGCACTGCGGGCGTCGCCAAGATCTCGCGCTCGCCGGTCGACGCGACCAAGGCGTTCGATCCTTGCGCCACCGCTTGGGTGCTCGTCGCTTCGAAGGACGCGCGCGGCTCGGTGCGGCTCACTTCCACGCGTTGCGGCGGCGGCGTCGAGTCCGGCGCGCGCGACGGGGCTTTTTCCGCCGCCGGAGCCGGGGCAGGAGCCGACGCTTCGCCGCCGGTGTCGATCTCGATGATCGCCTTGCCCACCTTGGCGACTTCGCCTTCCTTGAAGAAGAGCTTCGAGACTTTGCCGGCCTTCGGCGACGGGATTTGCACCGTCGCTTTGTCGGTCATGATCTCGACGAGCGTTTGATCTTCTTTGACGACGTCGCCCGGCTTCACGTGCCAGCGCACGACTTCGCCTTCGACCACGCCTTCGCCAATGTCCGGGAGAATGAACTGATATGCCATTTGCACTGTCCTCAGTAATTCGGTCAGTAGTTGAGTGTGCGATCGACCGCGGCGCGCATGCGCGACACCGACGGCATGTAGTCGTGCTCGAGTGAGTACGGAAACGGGGTGTCGAAGCCGGTCACGCGCTGCACCGGGGCTTCGAGCTTCAACATCGCGCGCTCGTGGATCAACGCGCTGAGCTCGGCGCCAAAACCACAGGTGCGCGGCGCTTCGTGCACGATGACCGCGCGGCCCGTCTTCTCGACCGACTTCAGGATCGTCGTAAGATCCACCGGCCACAAGGTGCGCAGGTCCAAGACCTCGGCGGAGATGCCGTCTTTTGCCAAGGTCTCGGCGAACTCGCTCACGGTGTGCCACATGGCGCCCCAGGCGATGAGCGTCACGTGCTTGCCTTCGCGCGTGACCTTCGCTTGCTCGAGCGGCACTTCGTAGTCGCCGGTCGGCACTTCGCCCTTCGCCGCGCGGTACATGCGCTTCGGCTCGAAGAAGATCACGGGATCGTCTTGGCGCATCGCCGCGAGCAACAAACCCTTCGCGTCATACGGCGTCGCCGGGCAGACGACCTTCAGGCCGGGCGTATGAATGAAGTACGCTTCGGGCGATTGTGAGTGGTAGTGACCGCCGCGAATGCCGCCGCCGTAGGGCGTGCGCACGATCAAAGGACACGGATACTGGCCGCCCGAGCGATAGCGGTACTTGGCCGCCTCGTTCACCAGCTGATCGAACGCGGGAAAGATATAGTCGGCGAATTGGATCTCGGCGACCGGGCGCAAGCCATAGATTGCCATGCCGATCGCGGTGCCGATGATGCCGCCTTCGCTCAACGGCGTGTCGATGGCGCGGTTCGGCCCGAACTCTTGGTAGAGCCCCTGCGTCGCCCGGAACACGCCGCCGAACTTGCCGACGTCCTCGCCCATGACGAGCACGCGCGGATCCTTGCGCATCTGGATCTTCAGCGCGTCGTTGACGGCCTGGATGATGTTCATCGTCTGGGTCTGAGCCATAGGGGGCGCTTTCTGTTGCACAGCTTGCATGGAGCTCATCCCTTCGCCGAACTGGTCGCGTTGACTACGCCGTGCACTGGCTTCTGCTTGTGCCGCAGCGCTTCGTTCTTCTCTTCGCGCAGATGCCACGGCAGCTCTTTGTAAACGTCTTCGAACACGGTCTCGGTCTGCGGCAGGTCCATCGTCTCGGCCAGCTTGATCGCGGTGGCGAGCTGGTCCTGAATCTTCGTGACGACCGACTGCTCCCACTCTTGCGACCAGAGCTCGCGGTGTTTCAGGAAGTTGCGCAAGCGCGGCAAGGGATCCATGTGCGCGAACTTCGCTTGGTCTGCCTTTTCGTCGCGATAGACCGACGGGTCGTCCGAGCTCGAGTGCGCGCTGAAGCGGTACGTGCGCGCTTCGATCAGCGTCGGGCCTTCGCCTTTGCGTGCGCGCTCGACGGCTTCGCGCGTGGCCGCGATCATCGCGAAGATGTCGCCGCCGTCGACGAGCACGCCCGGCATGCCGTACGCGCGCGCCTTCATCGCGAAGGTCTCGCTCGCGCTCTGCACCTCGGCCGGCGTCGAGATCGCCCAGCCGTTGTTCCTGCAAACGAACACGACGTTCGCCTTGTAGACCGCCGCGAAGTTCATGCCGCAGTGAAAGTCGCCCTCCGCCGTGCCGCCTTCGCCCATGAAGCACAGGGAGACGTTCTCTTCGCCCTTCAGCTTCATCGCCCAACCGACGCCCGCCGCTTGCGGGATCTGCGTCGACACCGGGCTCGAGATCGACACGAGGCCGATCGCGCGGTCGGTGTAGTGGCACGGCATCTGCCGGCCCTTCACGAGATCTTGGCGGTTGCCGAAGAGCTGGTTCGCGAAGGTCTGCAGCGTCATCCCGCGCCAGAGCAGGCTCGCGAGCTCGCGGTAGCAGAGAAAGAGCCAGTCCGCCTTCGTCGTTGCGTACGCGGCGCCGAGGATCGATCCTTCTTCACCGCGCGACTGCATGTAGAAGCCGATGCGGCCCTGGCGCTGGACCGTGAGCATGCGCTCATCGATCTCGCGGTTCTGCAGCATCACTTCGAACAGGCGCTTCAGGTCGGCGTCGGGGATCACCGGCAGCTTCGCGCCTTTGACGACGCTGCCATCCGGGTTCACCAGGCACAGGGGCGTGCGATCGCGCTCTGTCGCGACGGCGGCGTTTTTCGCGACGGAGGCGGCGGTTTTCGGCGTTGCTTTGCGGGCTTTACTGGCCATGTCTCGGTTCCTTCCCGGACGGGTTACCCGGGCAACGCTGCTAATGGTCCCTGGGACCTTTTTCAAGTCTCGACGCCTATTCGAGCACGGGGAGCGACGCCCGCCCGAGCGACCGGAGCCGCGAAAGATCCCGATCGTGCCGCGCGACGGTGTTGTCGCCGGCAATCCGCTTCAACATGAAGAGCTCCGCGGCCTTGTACGAGCTGCGCACGAGCGGCCCGCTCGCCACGTAGTCGAAGCCGAGAGCGCGCGCTTCTTCGGCGTACCACTCGAAGCGCTCGGGCGTGACGTACTCTTTGACCGGCAGGTGCTTCAGCGTCGGCCGCAGATACTGGCCGAGCGTCACGATGCCGACGCCGTTCGAGCGCAAGTCGCGCAAGGTCTGCGACACCTCCGCTTCGGTCTCGCCGAGGCCGAGCATGACCGAGCTCTTCGTGACGACGCCTTCGCGCAGCTTGCGGCCGCGCGCGAGCACTTCCAGCGACTGCTTGTACGTGGCCCGAACGTCACGCACGCGCCGCTGCAAGCGCTCGACCGTCTCGATGTTGTGCGCAAAGACGTCGACGCCGCTCGCGAGCATCGTCGTGATGTCTTTGAGCTTGCCTTGGAAGTCGCCGGTCAGCGTTTCCACGACGATGCCGGGCACGCGTGCTTTGATCTCTTTGACCGTGCGCGCGAAGTGGGCGGCGCCGCTGTCCGGCAGGTCATCGCGATCGACGCTCGTCAGAACCACGTAGCGCAGGCTCAGCGCCTCGCACACCGCCGCCGATTTCGAAGGCTCGTCGCTGTCCAAGACGCCCTGCGGATTGCCGCTCTTGACAGCGCAGAAGCGGCAGCCGCGCGTGCAGACGTCGCCGAGCAGCATCAAGGTCGCGGTTCCGCTCGCCCAGCACTCGCCGAGGTTCGGGCAGCGCGCTTCTTCGCAGACCGTGTGCAGGCCGAGCGCCTTCAGCCGCGACTTCAACGTGAGATAGGTGTCGCCAGTCGGCAGCGTGACCTTCAACCAGTCGGGTTTTTTCGGTGCGGGGATGGCCGCCCCGGTCGCGGGTACTTCCACGGGCCGGGCGTTACGCCACGGTCTTCTTTTTGACAATACAGTAGACGCCGCCGTCCTTGATGACGACCGGATAGACCTTCTGGGCGTCGCAGATCTTCGGGTTGGTCTGCAGCTCGCCGTCCCTGACCGAGAAGCGCAAGAAATGGCGCGGGCAGGTGACGATCGGCCCATCGAGGCGGCCGCCCGAGAGCAAAGCGCCCGAGTGATTACAGCTGTCTTCAATCGCGTGGTACTTGCCGTCGACCTTGCTCAAGCAGATGCCGTAGTCGCCGAACTCGACGCCCTTGAGCTCTCCGTCCTTCAAGGTGTCGTCGGCGATGCGGATGAGCTCTTCGTCGGGGCCGGGCGCGCTCTTCGGGCCGTCTGCTTCAGGCCGATCGGGGAAGAGCGGGAGATTCGGGTTCGACATCTGGTGGAAATCTTAGGTGGCCCGATTTGTTGGTGCAAAGATTTTCGTTATGCCGCCACGCCTTGGCCGGTGACGCGCGCCATCTCCGCGACGTCGCGCGGGCGCAGGCACCAGCTCACCCCGAGCGCCTTCGCTTTTTGCATCATCTCCGCGCTGCCTTGCTCGCCGACGATGATGACACGCAGCTCGCGGTACTCGCCCTTCCTCTTGATCAGCTCGGCGAGCGTCAGCGCTTCGAAGGATGCGTCCATGATCAAGAGGTGCGGCTTGAAGGTGCCGAGCTCGATCAACGCCATCTGGCTCGTCTGCGTGAAGACCGCGGTCACTCGGCGCGCGAGCGACTCGAACGCTTTGCGCCAGTTGTTGATGTGGGCGCCGTCGCGCTCGAGCACGAGGACGCGGTGGCGATTCAACGCATCGAGCGAGAGCGGCACCGGCATCCCCCGCTTTTGCGCGAACTCGACGACATCAGCCGCGCGGATGCGCCGATGGCCGCCGGGGGTCCGGTACACAGCGAGATAGCCCTTCTTCGACCAGTTGATCACCGAAGTCGCGTCGACCTGCAGCATGCGCGCGACCTCGGCCGACGTCAGTAAACGCTCGGGATCGTTGATGTCCGGCACTTGAGCGACCCTCCTCGCCGGTAACAATCGGGCATTTTGCCACTTTGTTGAATTTGTCCCCCTCGTTCGGAGTGGGCGTCGGGTTCTGAGGGCGCTAGCGGATCTTGCGAAGCGGGGTGCCGGCGTCGAGCATGTGGCCCATCTTCAGGCGCTTCGTGTCGAGGTAGTTCAGCGAGTGCTCGTTCGCATCCGCCTGAATCGCCACGCGGCGCACGATGGCGACGCCATACTCTTCGAGGCCCGACACTTTGTCCGGGTTGTTCGTCATCAACTGCACGCTGCGCACGCCGAGCGCCTTCAACATCGCCGCCGCAAAGTCGTAGCGGCGCGCGTCGACGTCGAAGCCGAGCTTGACGTTCGCTTCGATGGTGTCGGCGCCTTTTTCCTGCAACGCGTAGGCGCGGATCTTGTTTCCGAGCCCGATGCCGCGGCCTTCTTGGCGCAGGTAGAGGACGACGCCGCGGCCGGCCTTGGCGATCGCTTGCAACGACATCTCGAGCTGCTCCCGGCAATCGCACTTCAACGAGCCGAGCACTTCGCTCGTGAAGCACTCGGAGTGCGCGCGCGCGAGCACCATCTCGCCGCCGGCGACGTCGCCTTTGTAGATCGCCAAGTGCTCGGCGCCTTGTTCGTCGCGAAAGACGGCGACCTTGAAGGTGCCGTGGCGGGTCGGGAGGTTGGTCTCGGCGTATTTTTCGATGCGGGGCAAAACGTTTTCCGTTTGCTGTGTCACAAAAAGTCCCCTGTCTCTCACTGAGATAAGGCCTGGGCGGTTGACTGGCCTAGCATAGCGACCGCCGATTAGATGCAGCAAAGCGGCAAAGGATGACGCGGCGGTCCACAGATAACCCTAAGTCCGCGCGCTAGAAGAAGTTTCCGATCGTGAATTCGAATACCACGTCGCGATCATAGGGACGTATCTTGGTGAACGGAATACCCCACTCGAAGCGCAAGGGGCCGATCGGCGAGAACCAACGGATACCGAAGCCGGCGCTCCAAATGAGCCCGAGCGGCGGCTCGACCGGGGCGCCGTCGCCGATGCGGTACACCTTCGGGATGTTCTTGCTGCCGATGTAGAAGAAGTTCTGATTGTCGTCGTAGGCGTTGCCGGCATCGACGAACACGACGCCGCGAAAGCCCGCCTTCTCGAAGATCGGAAACTCGACCTCGAGGTTGAGTTGGAGCTGCTTGTTGCCGCCGATGATGAACGCCGAGTTGGCGCTCGTCGGATCGTTCGCCACCGTCGGCACGTTGAGGCTCGGCCCAACCGTCAACGGCGCGTAGCCGCGGATCGAGTAGATGCCACCCAAGTAGTAGCGCTCGGAGATCGGCACACCCTGCACCGAGCGGCTCCAGATCCAGCCGACTTGGGCGTTGCTGCGGAACACGAAGCCGGCGCCGAGCGGATAGTAGAAGCGCGCGGTGCCGCCCAAGCGCAGGAAGTTGAACTGCGAGCCGATGTATTGGTCGGCGATCTCCGCGCTGGCGAGCCCGAAGAAGCCGCGCGTCGGAAAGAGGCGGTTGTCGCGCGTGTCGTACTGCAGATCGAAGCGCAGGCTCGAGACGATGCCCGTCTGATTCAGGTTGAAGATGTTCCGGCCGTACTGCGCGCCGTAGTAAGTGTTGTTACCGACTTGCACGTGCTCGAGCGTGTAGGTGAGGAAGCCGCGTAAGGTGCCGCTCTCGTTCAACGGATAGCCGAACCCGAGCGAGCCGCCGCGCCGCGCGCGCACGAAGTCGCTGAACCGCTGCTCGGTGACGTAGCCGTTGAAGTTGAAGGTGAGCTCGGTGTCCAGAAAGTACGGCTCGACGAAGTTCAGCGTGAAGATCTGCCGGCCGAAGGGGCCGAAAGAGAGCTGCGCCTGCAACGACACGCTCTGGCCGCGGCCCAAGAAGTTCTGCTGCGAGATCTGCGCGGTCGCGATGAAGCGCTCGACCGAGCTGAAGCCGGCGCCGACCTGGAAGGTGCCGGTTGCCTTCTCCTTGATCTTGACGAGCACCTTCATCTTGTTCGGCGCGTTGCCGCGCTCGGTCTCGACCTCGACGGTCTCGAAGTAGCCGAGCGCCGTCACGCGCTGCTTGCTGTACTCGAGGAGCGAGCCGCTGAAGAGCTCGCCTTCGTACACGCGCAGCTCGCGGCGAATGACCTTGTCGCGCGTCTTCGTGTTCCCTTGGATCTCGATCGTCTCGAAGTAGACCTTCTCGCCAGGATCGATGTCGAGGTCGAGGTCGACGACGCGGGTGTCCGGGTGGATCTTCGTCTGCGGCGTGACGTTCGCGTAGGCGTAGCCGTGATCGCGGTAGACGTCGGCGACCCGCGCCAAGTCGGCGAAGAGCTTCGTGCGGTTGAAGATCTCGTTCTTCTTGACCGTGATCCTGCCCTCGACGTCCTTCTTCTCGACGAGGCGTTTTCCTTCGTCGTCGTAGAGGTCGATCTTGCCGGTGATGCCGATGTCGCCGATCGAGAACTGCTCGCCCTCCTCGATCGGCACGGTGATGTAGATGTGGCGGCGATCGCTCGAGATCTGCACCTGCGGCTTCAGCGCGCGGGCGTTCAAGTAGCCGCGATCATAATAGATGTTCGTGAGCTTGTAGAGGTCGGCTTGGAACATCTCCTCCCGGTAGGTGCCGGCGCCGGTGAGGAAGGAGAGCAAGTGCCCCTCCTTGGTCATCATTTGTGACTTGAGATCGTCGTCGCTGACCGCCTTGTTGCCGAGGAAGGTGATCTTGCGAACCTCCACCTTCTCGTTCTCTTTAATGACGAACGAGACTTCGACCTCGTTGTTGCCAGCGTCGTCGAACTTGAACTCGACCTCGGCGAGGTAGAAGCCCTTGTTCAAGTAGAGCTCGCGGATCTTGCCGACGTTCTTCGCGAGCGCGTCGATGTTCAGGATCTGCCCGGCCTTGACGTCGATGACGCCCTTGATGTCGTCGTTGCCGATCTCGTCGTTGCCGACGAAGCCGACGTTTCGGATCGACGGCTTCTCGAGCACTTCGACGACGAGCAGCACGTCCTTTTTGTGCACCTCGCCGGGGCGGCGCTTGATGATGACGTCGCGAAACAGGTTCGTGCCGAACACCGCCCGCACGTCTTGGGTGACCTTGCCCTGCTCGTAGACTTCGCCGCGCTTGCTGACGAGCACGCGCTTGACCACTTCCTCGTCGACCCGGCGCAGGCCCTCGATGACGAAGCCCTCGATCTTGGCGTCCTCGGCTGGTGGGTCTTCGGCGCGCGCGATCGCGGTCGAAAACACTGTCGCGATCAACGTCGCCAGCAAGAACAGCCGCGGGATGTGACGACACACGAGGGTCATGCCGTTCTGCCGGTGAAACACGCGCACATTTGGGGGCCCCCGCTTACATGAAAGCCTAGGGCGATGAAAGGGAGCGGGTTTTTGATTTGTCTCGCGGCCTTGGGCTACAAGCGCGACACGATGAACCCGATCCTCATCAGCGTGATGCTCGTCGTCGCGATCGCGGCGTTTCTGTACCAAGTCCGCGTGCGCTTGCTGCTCTTGCTCAAGCTGCAGAAGGACAACCGGCTCGATCACCTCGGCGAGCGCATCAAGCGGACCGTCCTCTATGCGTTGGTGCAGATCCGGATGTTCCGCCGGCCGCTCGCCGGCATGGCGCACCTGTTCATCTTCGCCGCGTTCCTGACGACGCAGATCAACACCGCTGTCTATATGATCCGCGGCTTCGTCGCCGACTTCGCGATGCCGCTGCCCGACGTTCTCATCGGGCCGTACAACTTCCTGAAGGACATGTTCTGGGTGCTGTGCCTCGTCGGCATCGCTTACTGGCTCGTCGTCCGTGCGGTGGTGAAGCCCTGGCGCATCCGCACGATGGCGCATCAGGGCAAGGCGTACTTGATCTTGGGCTTCATCGCGTCGCTCGCGTTCAGTGAGTTCTTCATGCAGGGCGCCGAGCTCGCGATGAACGGTGCGCCGGAGTTCATGCTGTCCTTGCCCGCGTCGAGCGTGTTCGGAATCTGGCTGCACGGTCTTTCGCACGACACGCTGCACGCGATCGTGCTTGCCGGCTACTGGACGCACATCGCCGTCGTCCTCACCTTCCTGAACTTCCTGCCGAGCGGCAAACACTTCCACGTCATCTTCGCGATCCCGAACATCTTCACCTCGCGCATGAAATATCGGGGCTTCGTCGAGCCGCCGAACTTGGAGACGACCGAGAAGTTCGGCATCGCCACGGTCGCGGACTTCTCGTGGAAGCAAGCGGTCGACACCTATTCGTGCACCGAGTGCGGGCGCTGCTTGGAGTATTGTCCGACGGCGCTCACCGACAAGCCGCTCACGCATCGCGGGTTGAACCTCGACATCAAAGAGGCGATCCTGAAGCACGGGCCGGATCTCTTGAAGCTGGCCGCGAAGCCCGCCGAGGGAACGAAGGCGCCCGAGTTCCCAGAGTTGGTCGGCGGCGAAGGCTCGGCGATCAGCCCCGAGACCGTGTGGGCGTGCACCACCTGCGGCTCGTGCGAGCTCGAGTGCCCGGTGTTCATCGATCAGGTCCCGCGCATCATCCAACTGCGGCAAAACCTCGTGCTCATGCGCGGCGAATTTCCGGCCGAGCTCAACCGTACCTTCAAAGGCATGGAGCAGCATTCGAACCCGTGGGGCATGAACAGCGACGACCGCGACAAGTGGGCGACCGGCCTCGACATCCCGCGCGCGGCCGACATCGCCGGTGCAGGCAAAGAGATCCCGCTCCTCTATTGGATCGGCTGCGCCGGCTCGTTCGACGATCGCGTCAAGAAGATCACGCTCGCGATGGTGAAGATCCTGAGGGAAGCGAAGATCGACTTCTGCATCCTCGGCAAAGAAGAGGGCTGCACGGGCGACTCGGCGCGGCGGCTCGGCAACGAGTACCTGTTTCAAACGCTGGCGACGACGAACATCGAGACCCTGAAGAACTACAAGGTCAAAAAGATCCTCACGCACTGCCCGCACTGCCTGCAGACCTTGAAGCACGACTACAAACCGCTCGGCGGCAGCGACTACGAGGTCGTGCACCACACGCAGTTCCTCGCCGAGCTCATCGAGAGCGGCAAGGTGACGCCGCGCCAGCACAACGACACCGCCGTCGTCTTTCACGACTCGTGCTACCTCACCCGCTACAACGGCATCTCGGAGGAGCCGCGCAAGGTGCTGCGATCGATCCCGAGCCTGCGCGTCGTCGAGTTCGACAACAAGGGCGATCGCGGCGTGTGCTGCGGCGCCGGCGGCGGGCGCTTCTGGATGGAAGAGCACACCGGCAAGCGCATCAACCACCACCGCCTCGAAGACGGCCTGAAGAAGAACCCGAACACCGTCGGCTCCGGCTGCCCGTTCTGCCTGACGATGCTCGGCGACGGCATCAAGGACAAAGGGCTCGAGGAGAAGGTGAACGCCAAAGACGTCGCCGAGCTCGTCGCCGCGAGCTTGGTCACGCCCACGTGATCGAGACGTGCGAAGGCTTGCCGCGCCGGCGTAGGTGAATGGCGCCTCGGCGGTGCGCCGTCGCTTGCCGGCGCCCGCATTGCCGAGCCGCACGGCGCTCATTCGCAATGACGTTCCCGGTCCGTTCGCGAAGGACCTGGAGAACATCGTGCTCCCCGAGCTCGCCGATCACATCGCGAAGTGGGATCCGCACCCGAACAGCACGAAGGGCGGCGGCGTGTGGAACTGATTCGTCTTCGAGCGGCGCTACGCGCGGATGATCGAAATGTTCAGGACGCAGGCGGACGACAAAGAGATCATCGGCTGATCGCACGAGCGAGGTGATAGATCGCCTTCGCCCCGTGCAGTGCGGCCGAGACCGGCGTCGTTAGCGGCGACGTCGCCAGCTTCACGACCGTCTCGATCGGCGCCATCAAGGCAGCGGCCGGCAGCAACACGGCGCCCACCCCGAGCGGCAAGGTGACGACGCCGACGACGAAGAGCGCCGCGGACGCGGTCGGCAGCGTGTTCATGATCGGCGCGGTGAGGGCGGCCGTGGCTTCTTCTTTGGCGCGCTCGAAGTGCGAGGTGGACGGACGGGTGGCGACAACTGTCATCGATGGGCTCCTGGGGCCGCCATCATCGGCAAACGCGAGCGATCGTTGCGCGTGATTCGAAAGCGAAGCGGCCCGGGCTTCACGAGCTTCTTCCTGACGTACATCGACTGATCACTACTCGATCGCGATCGCGTGCGAGCCGCCGAGATCCCCGAGAATCACGACGCCACACCCGCCAGCGCCTGAGCCGAAAAATTTTCCGTCCCGGCGCCCGTGCACTAGACTGGCGCGCATGAAACTAATCGCATGCGCCTTCTCTTTCGCAGCGCTGACCTTCCTCTCATGCGGCGGCAACAAAGCCGAAGGCCGCTGGCAGCCGTACAGCGGTTGCGGCGAGACCCAGTGCCGCAGCTGGAACTCGGGCTGCGAAGCGGATTGTCTGAACCAGGGGAGCCGGAAGAACAAGGTCGACGCCGACGTGTGCATGACCCAATGCCGCGAGAAGATGAACGTGTGCATGCAGAGCTGCAACGCGCCGCCGGCGTAGGCGGCCGCGATTTCGACCCGATTTGCACCTCGGGCTAACGCGCGCCGGCGATGGCCCGGTATCGCGCCACGCGTGCGTCATCAGCAGAAAAAAGATCCGCGATCCAACGCTCGACGTAAGGCCCGTCGAGCTTTGCTCCGTGTGCGGGAAGTCGCGCGACGTCGACGTCTATCGTGATGTCCACATCGGCGGTCGCGCGCGGCACCGCCCAGTACGAGAGCGCCACCGCCCCGCCGATGACGTAGTCCAAGCCGGCGGCTTCGAGCGCGCGCGACAAGCGCAGGACCGCGCTTGCAACCGCATTCAACGGTGGCGCTCCGCGCGTTGCCGTCGCAGGCGCTCGATCAGCGCGACGCTCTCAGCGGGAAGCGGGTCCACTGCATCGAGCAAGCGCTGCTTGTCCGGATTGCCGGAGAGCGCGGCGAAGGCGAGGTCGAGCGCGACGAGGAACCCTCGATTGTGATCGCCGAAAGTTCGTCCACCCCATTCCTCCGCCTCGGCGAGTGCGTCGCTGAAGCTGTCGCGGGCAGGAGGAGCACGGAGCTTGCGCACCCTCTGAGTATGCTCGATGCGATCGGAGGTGACAAGCACCCGGCCTAGTTTGTCCTGAGCTCGCCCGCGCAAGCGAGCAACCCCGCCGCGCTCATGCAGTCCGTCTCGAGCAGGCAGTCGCCAAAATCCTCGGCGCTCTCTTTGGTAAAATTCTGCAGCGACTGTTCGCACGTATTCGGATCGCCGATGACCGGCAGCTGGCGTACGCCGCAGCGCAGTTGAAACAAGCTGACCTTCGAGCACGCCACGGTCGTCCCGCCGCCCGGATTCACCTGCGCGATGTCGAGCTCCGCCGCGCAGTTCGCCCGCGCCGCAAAGTCCCCACACGGCGCCTTCACGTAGCAGTCGGCCCACTTGTCGACGGACGCCGCGGTGAACGGCGCGACCTGCAACGAGCACGTGACGACGGTCGGCTGATCTTCAGCGCACGCTTTGGCGCGGTTCTCCACGCGCTGACACGAAGTGAGGGTCGCCGCCGCGTTGCCGAGGATGCTGTTTCGGCACTCGTCGAGCGCGGCGCCCGCGTCGGCTGAATTCAAGCAGCCCTTGTCGAGCACGCACTGCACATAGCCGGCGAAGGCTGCCGTGTTCTGCGTGCCGCCGTACTCCGAGCACTCGAGGCCGCCGCTCGCCGGCTCCAGGCCGCACGCGACGAGATAGCCGTTCAAGCGCTCGCACGCCGGCGCGTCTTCGTTCGTCGAGGCGTCGATGCACGCGGCGAGGCCAGCCTTGTCGTCGCAGCGCAGCTTCGTCACGCACTGGGCGTAGCTCTGCATGCCAGCCTTGCCCTTCACGTCGCGGTATTTTTCGCAGATGCCGCCGTTGCGCCCGGCCGGTGCGCTCTCGACGACGCGGCAATCCTGCGCGTGCTCTTTGATCGAATCGCAGTCGGTCTTTTGGCACGCCGCCATCGGCAGCGACGCGAGCAGTGGGCAGAGGAGCACGAGCGCGCGGGTGTTCATCGCGCCGTAGCTCTTGGCATGTCAGGGAGGGAGAGGGAAGCGGAATTCAGCGAAGCGTGACTGGCTTACTGGCAGACGGCGTTTTCGAACGGGCCGCAGAAGCCTTCGACGCTCGTGCTGCCGTCCTCCCATTCGACCGTCCAGCCCCAGCACTCGCTGCCGGCGTCGCAATCGGTGCGATCGAGACACGGCGTACCGCAGTAGCTGCCGCTCGGGTTCGTCGAGCCCGCGTCGTACGGGAGACACCAGTTGCCCGGCGCACAGTTGCTGTCGTCGAGGCAGCTCGCGCAGTAACCGCCGGTCGAGCCCGTGCTCCCCGTCGTCCCCGTGGTGCCGGTCGTACCGGTCGTCCCCGTGGTGCCGGTCGTACCGGTCGTCCCCGTGGTGCCGGTCGTACCGGTCGCCCCCGTGGTGCCGGTCGTACCGGTCGTCCCCGTGGTGCCGGTCGTGCCGGTCGTCCCCGTGGTGCCCGTCGATCCAGTCGTGCCGGTGGTGCCGGTCGGGCCCGAGGCGCCGAAGAGCTTCGCGTCGGCATCGGCCACAACGTACACGCGCGCTTGCGAGTAGCTCACGTCGAACACGCCGGTCATCGACGTGAACTTCGAGCCGACCTTCAAGGCCTTCGAAAAGTCGCCGTCGCACGGCCAGCCGCTCAGCGAGAAGCCCTCGTTCGAATTCTTGCCTGACTTGTAGTAGTCCGTCGTCACGAAGAACTTGTCGCTGCCGACGCTGACTTCGAAGCCGCGGTAGAGCGGGCCGCCCTTGCAGCAGTTCTTGGCGCTCGTCTTACACTCTTGCTCGCTCTTGTTGTTCGTATTGAGCATCGACGCCGGCGTCACGTCCGAGACGACGATGTCTTTGCCTGCCTTGTCGACGGCGACGCGCATGCCGCGAAGCTCGGCCTTGGTCGTGCTGCTCAAGTCGGCGGCGGCGGTCTTCGTCGCGGGCACCGTGCCGGTCGCCTGCAGGTCCGTCAGCTTCACCGAGACAACGTTCATGTGCGTGCCGTCCGGCGTGACGAGGAAGGTGCCTTCGACCTTGTACTTGCTGCCGAGCTTCGTCGGCGCGTTCGACACGCAGACGTTCTTGTCGTCGCAGAGCTCGACTTCGATGCCGCTGAACGGGCCGCCGGCCGGGTCCGCGACGAAGGCGATCTTGCCGTTGCCGGTGATGCCGAGGACGACCGTTTCGGCGATCGTCACTTTGAGGCCAGACTTGGCGCCGGCGAGCTGACGGAGCTCGGCGATGGTGCCCGAGAACGGCGTCTGTGTGCTGCCGGTGCCGCCCGTCGATCCGGTGGAGCCGGTCGAGCCCGTGGCGCCGGTCGAGCCGGTGGGGCCTGGCTTCGGCCCGCCCTTCTTCTGGTCGACCTTCTCACCCGTGCCGCCGGTCGTGCCAGTTTCGCCGGTGGTGCCGGTCGCGGCCGGGGTGCCATTGCCGCCGGGGTTCGTGGTTCGTTTGCCGCAAGCAGCTACGGCGAAGAGAAACGAGAGGCCGATGACGATGCGCGCTTGATTCACTCACGACTCCTAAGAACCCCGGATTGGGCGGCGCGCTGTTAAAGGTTCACGACGCGATCTGTCAATCAAAAAGCGCCATGCGCCGTGTGACATCGAGGAAACGTCGTGAAGTGCCGTAGATATTTACTCAGTAAGTGTACAGATTCTGAACAGAAGAGAAACCGGCGATCACGAATGTGCCGGACCCTTGCTTGCGCCTATCATTCATGTAAGCGTGGCGCCGAGCTCCATTAGCTCGTGGCTATACATCGAGCGGTGGAACTCGATCGCGTATGTTATACCCCCTAGGCGATTGATAACCGCTGGTTTGGGGAGGAGCTGCCGTGGACGTCAAACAGTACGAACGCTTTTCCGATGTGATTCGCGCCGTGCGTAAAGAGCGCCGCATGTCGCAACGCGAGATGGCGCGCGCCTTGAGCGTATCGGCCGGCTACGTTGGCCAATGGGAGCTCGGACTCTCGAAACCCTCCGCTGACGTGGTGCGGCGCATCTGCAAGACCTTCGAGCTAAGCGAAGTCGAGTATGTGCTGCGCTTGGCGTTCGCCGAGAGTGCGCCTGACTTCCTCAGGGAGTCGATTGTGCACTATCCGGACACGCAGACGCCGACCGAGCAGAAGATGCTGGCGCAGGTCCGCCGCTTGCCGGCGCAGCACCAGGAATTGCTCCTCCAGAAGGTGCAAGACTGGGTCGACGCGATGCTCAAGCAACAATCCAACTGATTGCGCGACCGAGTCGCCGTTTTTTGCGCGACCGAGTCGCCGTCTTTTGCGCGACCGAGTCGCCGTCTTTTGCGCGACCGAGTCGCCGTCTACTCTCCTCGCGAACCTCCGCACCCCACAAGGACGCGCAACCGATAACGCCCTCGCGGGAGGCTGTGCGGGATGCGTGTGTCCAAACGAATCGGTGTGATTGCGCTCGTACTCACGGCGTGTACGGCGCCGACACCGGAAAAACCGGAAGTGAAGGAGGCTCCTGCCACCGGCCTCGAGATTCAAGGCCCCGTCACCTTCGTCGGGCCGGCGCTGCGCGCGCAGAAGTTCCTCGCTGACAAGGCCGAAGTCCTGAAGCTCCGCCTCGACCAGCGCGGCGAGCTACGGACGCTCGCGCTCGATCGCATCGTCGTCTCGGCCGCCGCGCCCTATGACATGGCGCTCTCGGCGCTGGAACGTTACGCGCCGGCGCTCGGGCTCGACGGCGTCACGCGCACGACGCTCACTGAACGCTTCGGGCTCGAACGATCGCTCGACGACGACGGCGGCCTACACGTCCGGTTGCGGCAGATGCACGCAGGCGTCGCGCTCGACGATCGCACCATTGAAGTCCATTTCGTCCGCGCCGGCGACGCTTACGCCCTCGTGCACGTGACCGGCTCGCCAGCAACGCTCGCTGATGTCCAGACCACGGCCGCGGTCGACGAGAAAGCGGCGCTCGCCGCCGCCCTCGCCCGCTTGCCGGCAGACGTCGAGCTCACGTTCTCGCACGCGCTGCGCTTTCATCGCGGCGACGACGGCGTCTACCGCCTCGCGCACCGCATCGACGCCGAGACCGCCGACCATGCGTTGAACCGCAGCATCTACGTCGATGCACAGGATGGCCATGTGCTCGGCGAAGACGATCGTGTCGCGCAAGGCAAGGTCGAAGGCTTCGTCTTCCCAGAGAACAGCACGGTCAGCGATCGCGCATGGCTGCCGCTCGCGAACCTCACGGTATCGAACAGCCAAGGCAGCGGCACGACCGACGAGAAGGGCGAGCATGGCGTCTCGGGCGATGTGACGTTCATGTACAAAGGCCCGTTCGTCGAAGCGATCGACGACGACGAACCCGAGTACGTTTATCACGGCAGCGGCAACGCGCGCTTGGAGTTCGGCCGCTTCGACAAGAAGAACTCGGCGCTCGCCGTCTTCGTGCACATGAACCGCATGCACGACTTCTTCAAAGCGCGCTTCGGCTTCGCCCGCCTCGACAAGGTCGTGAAGGGCTACGTGCACTCGGAAGACTGCTTGTTCAACGCCTACGCGCACGGCACGAGCTACCTGCGCTTCGGCGACGGCTGCGGGCTCTACGACTACGCGCAGAGCGCCGACTACGTCTTTCACGAGTACACGCACCTCGTGACGAACTCGATCGTCGACGTCGACTACTCGACGCGCAACGAAGCGGGCGCTTACAGCGAAGGCAACTCCGACTACTTCGCGTGCAGCGCGCTCGACAACGACGTGTGGGGCGAGAACCCGATCGGCGTGTTCGAGCGGCCGTGCAACAACGACAACCGCTACGAAGACGACTACAGCGGCGAATCACACAGCGGCGCGCAGATCTTCTCGGGCTCGGTGTGGGAGCTGCGCAAGCAGTTCGGCAAGCTCGTCGCCGACGATCTCGCCTACACGGCGATGTTCTACATGCCGAAGCGGCCGATGCTCGTCGACACGCGTGACGCGCTCGCCGCCGCCGATCGCGCGAAGTACGCCGGCGCCCACGTCGTGGCCATCGAGCAAGCGTTCGACAAGCACGGCGTCAACGACGCGCTCCAGCTCTTCATCACGAGCGACAACATGTTCCCGAAGATGTTCCCCTTCGAAGCGACGGTCACCGCGCACGCGCAAGGTTTCGAGCGCGCGACCGTACGCTACGACTGGGAGTTCAGCGACGGCACGAAGGCCACGGGCGACTCGGTCTTTCATCGCTTCGAGAAGAAGCCGGCGACCGCGAAGGTCACGGTGCAAGACGGCAAGGGCACGAAGCTCTTCGCGGAAGTGACGCTGAAGGGCTGCAACGGATCCGGCGGCGCGCCGTGGACGTTCTTGCTCGCGCTGTCGCTGGTGATCCTGCGCGCACGGCGGCGGCGCTAGACTTCGGTATCGTACTTGAAGCGCGGACCCCGGCCGCCCTTCGTCTGCAGCACGTCGAACTTGAATTCCTTCAGGTGAATCTCGTCGCCGGTGCGGCCGCGGAAGACGTGCGTCGCTTGGATTCGGAACTTCGTGCCGGTGATCGTCTCGATGACGCCGGTCTTCGGATCGAAGCTCTTCACCGCCTGCGTGAGCATGCCGCCCTGAGGATTCGGGACGGCGATCTCGAGGCCCGGGTTGTCCTTGATGATCGTCGCGAGATCTTGCGGCGACTTTACGGCGATCGGGGCGTTCGGCGGCGGGCTCGCGCTCGCTTTGCCTCTTACCGTCGCGCTGCTGCTGCTCGACTCGTGCGCGTTCTCGGGCGCCGCCTTCGTGTTGGCGTTCGCCTTCGCTTTGCCTGTGCGATCGAAGTTTTGCTCTCCCGTGCTGCGCGCCTTCGCTTGCTCCTTTGGCACGTCGACGCCTTTGCGCAGAAAGCCGAGCTTGATGAGCTTCACGTCCGACGTCTTGCTGACGATCATCGACTTGGCGACGTTCCACATCAAAGCCTGCGCGACCGCTTCGAAGTCGCCGTTCTCGAGCGCGGCGTGCGTCTCCGGCGACACCGCCGTGCCGAGCGCGCCAAGCAAGCCGGCGACGAGGTGGCGATGCTTCGCCAGCTGCTCACCGACCGCCTTGATGATGTGGCCCTTCGGCACCTTCATGGCGCCGATGCCGACGCTCATGAGCAGCGTGTTGATGCCGCCGAAGATGTAGGCGACCGTCACTTGATCATCGAGGCGCTCCGCCTGCGCGCGCGACATCAAGCCGGCGCCGGCGAGCACGCGAGCACCTTCGGCGGCGTTGCGGGCCTGCACGATGTCGACGCCGGTCATCACGGCGCCGGTCACCGCGCCGACGATCGGAACCTTCGACAGCACGAAGCTGCCGACGAAGAACCCGACTTGCCGGCCGGTCGCCCAGTGCTCCATCGACTCGGCCTTCGCCCACAGCGCCTTCGCTTCCGGCGAGAGCGCTGCCGGCGGATCCCCGTCGGGCGGCAACCACTGCACGTCCGCCAGCCCGAAGCCGGCGAGCGTCGCTTCGAGCATGCCGCTGTACTTCGTCACGGTCTTCAAGAGCAGCTCGCGCCCCTCGTCGGTCGGCGGATCGCGCGGTAACGATCGCAGATCGTCTTGTGCGTCCTTCAACATGTCGGCGGTCGACTCACGCCGATCGTGCAGCGCTTCTTTGATCTGCGCGCGCGCCCCTGCTTGCGTCGCCGGGTCTCTCAGCAACGCAAGCCAGTCCTCGGCCTGCGCCTGCTCCGTCGCCGCGAAGCCGCAGAGCCACTCGACGGCCTGCGCTTCGGGCATGCTCATCGCCTTGGTGATCGTCGCGTCGAGGTTGGCTGCCGCTTTGTCGAGCTCGCCGGTGTAGCTCTGCAGGCTCTTGACGACCTCTTCGTGCACTTCGCGCAGCGCTTGGCCGTAGTCGGTCCGGGAGAGCTTCTCTGGCGCGAGGCACCTGGCGATCTCTTTGGCCGCCGTCTTCAAGCTCGCCTTGGCGTGATCGAAGTGATCGGTCTTCACTTGCGTGAGCACGAGCGGCACGTAGTCGAAGTGCTGGCCGAGCTCCTCCTTCAACACGAAGAGCGCAGCGCGCACGTCCTCGCGCGCAGAAGGGCCGAGCTGGTTGTACGCGCGATCGAGCACCTTCGCGCAACCCTCCTTGTCGCCCGGCTTCAACGCCGCCAAGTCTGCGGTCAACGTCGAGAGCACCTTGCGCAATGACGCGTCCTGGTCCTTCGCGCTCGGCGGCGGCGGCGCCTTGCTCGCGTCGGTCTGCTGTAGCTCCGGCGCTTGCAGCGCGGCCGGTGCCTTGGTGTCCGGTGCTTTCTTCGTCTCGACCGGCCCGGCGCTTTCCACCGTGGTGGCTCGACGCGTTCGTTTGTCCCCGACTGGCGGCGTCATGCACCCGCTCTAGCTCGCATCATTCATGACGCCAAACTGCGGGCGTCTTGAATGATGCTGAAGACAGGAAAGCAGGACTCGCTCGACGCCGTTGGCTGCGCGGTAGAACGTTTTGGCTGGCACAAATCGCAAAA
>JADLHZ010000073.1 GCA_020848545.1 Deltaproteobacteria bacterium
AGATCGATTCTCTCTTTGAAGCACATCTCCAATCCGTTTCACCCGACGGCACAATTCGAGAGCCAGTCCGCGCGCGTGTCAGGAAGAAAATGGGATGCTGCCGGTGGAACAGCGTGAGAGCCGACACTCGCCGACCGCGGCGTGCGGCAAGCGCTGGTGATGGCGACACAGCTGACGCACAGGATGAATCGCCAAGAACGCACGAGAGCAGCCACAGCCACCTCCCGAGCTCAGCCACGGCCACGCATCACCTTCGGCACGTCGCTACGTCGAGTCCCTCCGCTCCTCGACGCCAACAGTTTTGCGCCCCGTGCTCGCGCACGGTTTGCTCTGATCGCAGGTGGTCGTTGCTTGCCCCTTGAGAGATCAGTGAAGCCGAAGTCTCTGAGCTCCGCTAGTCGAAAACTTCGAATGATGACGCGCTAAGGCACGTCACGATAGATTCCACGGTTTTCACGCTTCACTATCGCTCGTGCACCATGCCTCGCGTGCAACGCTCGTCCAGCCGCAGCTTCGCTTGTTCGCATCTTCGCTGCCCGTCGGCGGACTGGCTCGCGTGTCTTCGAACGCCTGACGCAACGTCTCGCAGTAGATGTCTTCGGCGTGCGCTGGGCTTCTCACGTCCTCGGCGATGACGGCGTAGAGGCGCTCCGAGAAGGCATCATAGATGGAGCCGAACGCCCGCTGATCGCCACGCGCCGCGAAGGTGCACCAGGTGCGCTCTCGGGCGAGCCAAGCTGGATCGTCGAAGTCGATAACGTCGCAGTCCCCCAGCCGCCGGGTGGCCGATGTCAGGGGATATGCACCATGCCCCTCACCCACGTCCGCGATCAGGCCATCGAAAAAAGATCAGAAATCGACATCTGCTTTGTAAGTTTTCGGCCCATCGGCACCTAGCGGCCGAGCAGCTCGCGCGCCGTCCGCTGCAGGCGATCGACGAGCTCGCTCGGCGGCAATGTGCCTATCGCGGCCGCCGGCGCCGGCGTCGAGAAGCGCACGCGCAAGTCGACCTCACGAAACCCCGGCAGCGCGACCTGAAAGAGCGTCGCGAGCGTGGTGATGCCGCGCTTCTCGGCGTGACGGACGAGCCACAGCCGCTTCGCGCGCCGCGAGTGCACGCCCGAGATGGCGGCGACGGCGAGCTGCGCATCGTAGCGCGCGGCCGCTTGCACGAGCGCGGCGGTGCCTTGCTGCCAATCGCGCAACGGTTCCTGGCCTGGCGCGAGGAACGCCGGATCCGGCTCGATCGCGCCGGCGGCGAAGTGCAGGATCGCGCCGCCCTTCTTCAGGTGCTGAATGGCATGCCTCAGACCGGCGGCGCGCATCACGCTGTCGTTCTCGCCCGCTTTTGGATACGGCACGAAGAGGAAGTGCTTTTGCATGTTCGTCAGCGCCCGAAGGAACGCGGTCTCGCCCACGATGAGCCGCAGATCTTCACGGCCGATGGCGGTGAACAAGCTGAGCGCGTCGTAGGTGCCCGGATGATTCGCGATGACGAGCAGCGGGCCCTTCTTCGGCACGTGACCTGTGATCTGCGGCGCGGCGCCGAAGCGAAGCAGCACCCGGCGCGCGGCGACTTCCAGCCTTTGATGTTGCAGCGACGCATCGAAGACCGCGAGCCGCTGCGCGAGCACGTTCGCGATCGGGCCGAGCGGCGACAGAAGGAGGCGCATCGCCGCGGGCGGCAAGCCGCTGGCGCCAGTCGCCTTGGCGAGCTCGAGCATGTTCAGCTCGTAGAGCTTCGCCGCGACGCTCATGGGCCGGGCGGCTGTGCCGAAGCGCTCGCGGTCATCGCCGACGCGAGCGCCGGGACGAAGTGCGGGCGGCCGCGGATCAGTAAGTTCTCGCCGAGCGCGGTCGCGGTCACGTCCTGAAGCTCGAAGCTGCGTGCGACCAGCGGCTCGAAGGTCGATAAGCCGTCGTCGCCGATCCACGTCATGCACAGCTCGGTCTGCAGCACGTCGACCGCCCGCGCGATCATGAACGCGCTCAGCACGGACCGGCCGCCCTCCACGAGCAAGCTCGCGATGCCCGTGTCGTGCAGCCGGGCCAGCGCGGGAAGGAGCTGCGGACGGCCGTGGGCGTCTTCCGGGCAAAACAGGATCTCGGCGCCGCGCGCCTCGAGGGTCGCGCGGACCGGCGACGTTCGCACGCGCTCGCTCGCGATGATGATCACGCGGGCTTCCTTTCGCGATCCGTCGAAGAGCAGCGCCGTCTCCGGAGTGCGCAGGGAAGAGTCGAGGACGACGCGGTGCGGGTTCTTGCCCGGCAGTCGCCGCACGTTCAGCTTCGGATCATCGCGCAACACAGTGGTGATGCCGACGAGGACGGCGTCGTTCTCCGCGCGCGCGCGATGGGCTGCGACAAAGCCGGCCTCGTTGCTCAACCGAACGCTGCGCGGCGCCGACGGATCGTCGATCTTGCCGTCGAGCGATTGCGCGAAATGAAGCGTGACTCGCGGTCGCATTTGGCTGCTGTTTGCCGGGCGGAGTGCACGAGGTCAAGGCGCCGCGCCGCAGATTGTGCTTGAAGGGCGGCCGGGTGCGATCCATGTTGGTCGCCATGCGCAAACCCCGCTCGCTCTTGCGTCCCACGATTCACGGCGGCGGGCAGGCGCGGGTGAGCGCCCTCGGCGAGGCGGTGCAGCGCGCGATTCGGCCGCTCCCCATCATGCGCCTGCTCGACGAGGCGCCGCGGGCGATCGCCAAGGTCTTCGGCTCCGACGTCTGTTCCATCTATCTGCGCGAGGCGCGCGATGTGCTCGTCCTGCGAGGGAACGTCGGCTTTCCCGACACGGCGCTCGGTCACGTGCGGCTCGCGCTCGGCGAAGGCATCGTCGGCACCGCCGTCGAGGTGATGAAGCCGATCTCGCTCGCGACCGCCGGCGCGCACCGGAGCTATCGGCATTTCCCTGGTCTCGGCGAGGAGCGCTTCCCCGTCTTTTGCGCGGTGCCCCTGCTCGGCGCGCACGGTCCGCTCGGCGCGCTCAGCGTGCAGCGGCGCGGCAAAGAGGCGTACTCCGACGCGGACGTCGAGCTGCTCGTCGCGCTCTCCGGCGTGCTCTCGCTGCGCATCATGCACAGCGAGCAAGAGGATCTGACGCAAGAGCGGCGCCGGGTCCGGCGTGCGCCGATGAAGCGGCACATCACGCTGCCGGGCTCGCCGGTCGTTCACGGCGTCGGCATCGGCGCGCTGCACATGCTCGATCGGCCGAGCGGGCTCGGCGCCAGCGCGGCGATCCCCGGCGATGCGGCGCGGCTGGAGCGCGCGTTTGCGATCGCCCGCCGCCGCGTCGAGAAGCTGCACCTGCGCGCCAAGCACATCGGCGCCGACACCTTACCCTTCGTCACCTTCCGGCAAATCGTCGACGACGCGCGCTTGCGTGAGCGCACCGGGGAGCTGCTCGACTCGGGCATGCCGCTGCGATCGGCGCTGCACACGGTGGCGCGCGAGGCGGTCCGGGCCGGACAGCGCGACGCGTTCATGGCGGCACGCGCGCGGGACATCGAGGACTTCGTCGACGCCGTGACCATGCTCTCTCAGTACGACGCGCGCGAGCGGCTGCCGGCCAAGCCCGTGCTCGTCGTCGACGACTTCGGCCTCTTCGAGCTGCTCGTCGCGCCGCAAGCGCCGATCGCCGCGTGCATCGTGCGGCGAAGCGCCGAAGATCCGCGCCGCCGCTCCTTGCTCTCGCTGCTGAACGCGCCCGTGCTCTCCGATGTCGCGGGCCTCTTTCGCTGGGCCGAAGCCGGCGACGTGGCGATCGTCGACGCCGTCCACGGCCTCGTCGTCTTGAACCCGAGCCGCTCGGAAGTGTCGGCGCTCAGGGTGAGGGCGCGGAAGAAAAAGTAAGCAACGTTTCGGAGCACCTGCCGATAGTGCTGGACCCGCGCGGGTGGAGCCGTTCGGGGACTGCAAAAAAGGGTGCCATCATGACCACGCTCGATTCCGATCGTTTCGCCAACATCAAGCGCCTCGGTGGAGACGCCGCGGCCATGCGCATGCTGCTCGCGGCCAAGGACAACGGCGCCGAGCCGCGCGCGCTCGTCGACATCGCCAAGGAGATCGAGCTCTCGCACACCGCGTTGGCGAAGCTCCGCGCCTTGCTCGGCGTCAGCCAAGTCGATCCGAAGAAGCCGACCAGCGAGCGCCGCAAGAAGGCGCGCCCGCTCGACCGCTTCCGTGAACGCCGCGCGCTCGAGCGCCTCGTCCAGAGTGAGCAGAAGAACAAAGGCGGCTTCGTGGCCCACGCCGTTGCCGACGATCACGTCGACGACGTCTTGCGCTTGTTCGGCGCCTACTTCGAAAAGAGCTTCGACGTCGACACCGACGAGGCGGCGCTCTTCGTCCTGCGCGACAGCGACGACGACAAGCTGTGGCTCTGCGCGATCGCCCGCCACAAAGAGCTCGCCACGCGCATCACACCGGCGCTGTCCGCGGCCGACGTGCCGACGCGCGTCGACGGCGAGACTTTTGCGGACGTCTTTCCGAACGCGGCGCCGATCGACGAGCTCGAGGTCGAAGGCATCGTGCGTCTCATCGTTCGCGGCGCCAAAGGCTTCTGACACCGTGGCCGCTTCTGATACAATGGCCGGGTGACCCGAGAAACGCGCGCGCTCATCGAACGCGCCTCGCCGATCCTGCGCGAGGCCGCGAAGAAGACGTCGCTGCTCGGCGCCATCGCTTGGCCGGTCGAGGTCGAGGAGCGCTTCTTCGCCGCGAAGGCCGCGCGCCTGCCGGATCCGAAGTACGAGATCGATCGCGCGACGATCGAAGCGCGGCTCGAGACGCTGCGTGAGCTCGAGCGATCGATCGCCGTCAACGACGAGATCACCGGCTGGCTCGCGCGCACGACGCACTCGTTCATCGACGGAAATCGCCTGCTCTTGGCGCTCGGGACGCGCGAATTCCATCTGATCTCGAAGGAGCTCTACGG
Organism: Deltaproteobacteria bacterium; assembly: GCA_020848545.1. Classification (GTDB taxonomy): domain Bacteria; phylum Myxococcota; class JADLHZ01; order JADLHZ01; family JADLHZ01; genus JADLHZ01. Next base: position 4,937 of record JADLHZ010000073.1, read on the forward strand.
CGGCGCCAGCACCGCGTCCTGGGAGGAGGGGACGAAGAACATCGTCCTCGCTGAGCACATCTTGAGCCGCTTGGAAGCGCAGGGCTGGGACGAGACGACCGACGTGCAAGGCGATCCGTGGAGCGACGAGCGCTTCGCCGAGGCGTTGCGCAAGCGCGTGTCCGAGCGCGTGCCGCGGATGGAGATCGAGGTCATCGTCGACGCGCGCTGCACCGCGAAGATCCAAGCTGGCCGCACGCGGGTGCGCATTCGCAAAGGCGCCGAGTTCTACCCGTGGGAGCTCGACAACCTGTGGAGCCACGAGGTCGAGACGCACTCACTCTGCGCGCAGAACGGCATCGTGCAGCCGCTGGCGCCGTTCTTGAGCGCCGGCGGGCCGCGCTCGACGCGCACGCAAGAAGGGCTCGCCACCTTCGCCGAGCTCTACGATCACGATCTCGGCATCAACCGCATGCGCCAGCTCGCGCACCGCGTGAAGCTCGTGGCGATGGCCGAGAGCGGCGCCGATTTTCTCGAGCTCTACCGCTACGCGCTCGATCGCGGCTCGACCGAGCGCGAAGCCTACCTCGACGCGCAGCGCGTCTGTCGCGGCGGCCTCGTCGGCGGCGGCGCGCCGTTCACCAAAGACGTTTGCTATCTCGCCGGGCTGCTCGATGTGTACACCTTCCTCGCGTACGTCGTTCGCGCGGGCAATCGCGACGAAGCCGAGATGCTCGTCTGCGGTCGCGTCGCGCTCGAGGACATGCCGGCGCTCGTCGAGCTGCGGCATCTGCACTTGCTCGAACGACCGCGCTACTTGCCGGCGTGGCTCGCGAACTGGCGCGGGCTGCTTCCGTACTTTGCGTTCACGTCGTTCGTCGGCTCGCTCGACCTCGGGCCGGTCGAGAGCAAGTTCGCGCGCGTGCTCGAGCTCGCGCGTCGGGCGTCGGGCGAGGCGGGGGTTGCTAACCCTGCGCCACGCGATCGAGCACCGCCGTCAGAAACTTACGACGAGTGAGCTCGTAGGGCTCGAGCGGCTGGGGGAAGCCCGCGGGCAGCGCGCGCAGATCGTCGGGCACAGGCGGCGAGTGCTGCAGCCAACGATCGCCGTGGTGCTGCCAACATTCGCTGAACGCGTACGGCGTGTCGTCCGTGTTGCGGCCGTTGAAGTGCACCCACGCCCGATCGCCCGAGAAGTGGTGCACGGCCTCGATGCGCAAGCCCTTCTTCAGCGTGGTCTGCAGCGCGGCGCTGTCGAAAGGATCGAACTTCAAGCCGTCCTTTTGCAGCTTCGCGGCGCGCCCGGCGTCTGCTTCGGCGCTCGCCTTGGTCTTGCCCTCGAAGAAGGCCGCCACCTTGCGCTTCTGCTCGGCGATCCACTGCTCTTTGCCGGGCAAGCGCGCGAAGGCGGCCTCGACCTTCGCCATGTCGCGCTTGTCTTTGGCGAGCTTCTGGCGCGCGTCTTCGATCGCCGTTGCATAGACAGCGTAGCGATTGTCCCAATCGAGGCACTCGACGGTCTCGGGCACCGAGAGCTCCTGCGCGCGCATACACCCGAGCGCGGCGCTCTCCAGCTGCCGCAGATCGATCGTGGCGCCTTCCTTGGTCTGTCCGAGGAAGCGGCGCAGCGCCGGCACGTCGCGCGCGAAGCCGGCGCCGCCCATCTCACTCACGACCTTGGAGGTGTTGAGCCCGACGACGCGGCCGGCGCCGTCGACGAGCGGCCCGCCGGAGCTGCCGCCGCTCAACTGCGCGTCGTGCTGGATGAGCCCGTCGCGCTCGCCGGCGATGATGCCCGCAGTGACGGACCACACGCCTTCTTGCGGATGCCCGAGCGCGAACACCCGCTCGCCGATCCGCGGCGCTTCTTCTCGCAGCGCGATCGCCCGATGCGCGGGCGCCGCGTCGACGCGAACGAGCGCGAGATCGGCGCCGCGATCCACGCGCAAGACCCGCGCAACGACCAGCGCGCGATCGTTCTCGAAGAGGAAGCGGGAGAGACCGCCGTCGAGCGGTGAGTACGAACGGCGGCTGCGATCGAAGGTCATCGCCCGCAGGCTGGCGCCGCCTTCGACGAGGTGCGCGTTCGTCAGGATCGTCCCGTCAGCGTCGACGAAGACGCCGGCGCCGTAGCGCCTGGGAGCGTCGGGTCGTTCGGCGACCAGGAGCACGATCGCCGGCAGCAGCGCTTGCGGATCGCCCTCGCTCTTTGGCGTCGTCTTGCACGCCGCCATACATGCCGCTTCACACGCAACGATCAGCGCGAGCGCGGCGATGTAGAGCTTGCGCGACATCGATCGCTCACGGCGGCGGCGGGTTGATCTTGGCGAACAACTGCGCGCCCTTCGACGCGTCGTTGTAGGGGCCGAACACGTCGGCGCTGCGCTGGCGCTGCTCGGCCGCGTCGACGGCCATGCCGATGACCGGCCGGCGCGCGAGGAAGGCGTTCGGCGCTGGCGCTTGCTCGGAGGTCGCCGCGAGGCGCGTGGCGCTGAGCGCGCGGCTGTCATCGCGCATCGCCGAGAGCTCGGTCGCCGAGAGCCGCGACAGCGCGTCGGTGCTGCCGTTCAGGTTCAAGCTGAGGCGCTGCCCAGCTCCGACGATCGTCTCATCGGCGCCGCCGACGCGCACGCCGACGTCGCCGACCACGGTGGTGATCGAAGGGCCCACGCTCTCCGACGCGCGCGCGACTTCGAGCTCGGTGCCACGCACACCGGCGACCGCGTTCGCGCTCTCGATCTCGAACTTGCTCGACGGTCCGAGCAGCTTCGACACGCTCGCCCACAGCCGGCCGACGATCAGCTTCACCGACACCGTCTTCGTCTGCGCGTCGGGGAAGCTCATCTTCGAGAGCTGCACACGCGAGCGCGGACCGACGCGGAGCAAGCTGCGATCCGGCAAGCGCACGCGGATCTGGCTGTCTTCTTCGGTGACGACGAAGTCTTCCTCGGCCAAGGTCGCGCCGAGCAGGAGCGCTTGCTTCTTTCCAGCGCGCTCGATGGCGACGTTGCCTTCCACGTAGACGACCGTCGCGTGCGGCGCCGCGAGCGCGAGGAGCAAGGGGAGGATCATCGGTTCTCCTTCACAGCACGCCGGTGAGCACCAGCCCGGCGGTGTGCCGGCGGTAGCTCAAGAGGTCGAACGGGTCGCCGATCGGCAACGCGTAGGCGTCGTTGTGCACATATCCATATTGCACGCCGAAGCCGAAGTAGCGCACGGGAAAATACTGGATGAGGGCGTTCGCCTCGTAGCGCGCCTCGATGCGTTGCTGCTCGGCGCGGTCGAAGTAGCGAACGTTGAAGACGCCGCCGATGCCGAGGAGCAAGCGGTCGCGCCAGTTGTAGCGCAAGCCGAGGGACAGGCGGCCGGCGTGCGAAAAGAAGTTGGAGCGCGCGAGCAGCCCGCTCTCGCCGTTGCCGCGCGCGGTGTCGAGGTCGTAGGCGACGCCGAGCGAGAAGTCGACGGCGCCGATCGGGGCCATATAAAGGAGGCCGCCCGAGACCACCCACCCGTCACGATCGTTGGGATCGGGAGCGGCCGGGTTTCCGTCTTTGAAGTCGCGCGCCTCGAAGCTGCCGAGGAAGCGCAGCGCGCGGCGTTCGCCGAAGATGAGGCCGATGGAAGGCGAGAAGTTGTACGCGTCGAGCAAGTGGTTCGTGTAGGCGCCGGTCCACAGCGCGCGGATGCTCGTCGTCAGCGCGAGCTCCAAGAAGCGATCCGGCTGCGGCCGCGAGACGATGCGCGCGGCGACGATGGGGCCGCCGTAGTCGTAGGTCGCGAGCGTGCCGCGATCGTTCAAGTGGTTCGCGTTGACGAACTCGGCTTCGAGCTCGAGGACCGCTGCGTCGACAGCGAGCGGACGAAAGAGCCCACGGACGCGCTCGCTGACGCGGGCGCCGGCCAGGGGCACCGGCACCTGCGCCGGCGGCACGTTCGGCACTGCGTTGCGCAACAGGGTCTCGTTCACCTGCGCCGCCCTCGCCGCTCCGAGCGAGGCGTTGCTGTCGAACTCGCTCACGAGGTCCACGGAGACGCCGAACCAAGGCAGCACGCGCCGGCGCGCCGGGCCACCGCCGGCGATCACCCGGACGATCTCAGCGCGTTCGCTCACGGCTTGCGGGTGCGAGGGATCGCGCTTCAGGGCTTCGTCGTAATAAGCGAGCGCGACTTCGGGACGGCCCTGCGCGAGCTCGAAGCGGCCGGACGCGAACCAGACTTCGGCGTCGCTCGGGTTCAACTCGCGCGCCGTCGCGAAGCACGCGCGGGCGGTCTCGGGCGAGGTCTTCGCCGCGGCGTCGGCGGCCGCGAGCTGCAGGTCGCTGGCGATCACTTTGTCGATCGAGGCGGTTTCCGCTTCGGCGCTCGCTGGGGCGGAGGCCGGGGCGCTCGCTGGCTCGGGGCTCGTCGTGAACAACGCCGCGAGGACAGCAGCGGGAAAGGTCATCGCTGCTACCTACCCGCCGCTTTGGGTTCAACGCAAGCGCGGGCGGGGGTCGTGCATGGGCTGGCCCTCGGACGCGGTCGGCGCTACGCTGCCCGCATGAACCTGCGCGTCTCCCTCGTGCTCCTTCTCGTCTCCGCCTGCACGCCGTCGTCGAGCCGGATCGCCCTGGATGTCACCGCGATCAAAGCGGGCCTCAGCGCCGAAGGCGTCGAGTTCTCGGACTTCGTGCTCGCCGGCCGCTGCATCACGGTGAACGACAAGTGCATCGACACGCCCGAAGCTTGCGCGATCACCGACACCTTTCATGCTGAAGGGACGCTCGACGCCGACGCGATCGCCGCCGCCGAGGTGCCGGCCTGTGGCTTCTCTTTCGTGACCGTGACCTTGTACCGGCGGCAGCAAGATGGCGACCGCGTCGCCGGCGTTAGCGCGGCACGCGTGGTGAACCTCGAGCCCGGCCGTGTGGACGTCGAGCTCAACTCGATCAAGGTCGGCGAGATCGAAGCGCAGAATCCGCTCGCGAGTGCCCAGCAGTGCACCGTTGATGTCGTCGACACGGTGGCCGTCACCATCGAGCCCGGCGAGACCAAGCGCCACCCGCTGCCGACGGGCATCCACCACCTGCACTGCGGTCCCGCGGGCGGCCCGACCACCGACTACCGCGTGGAGATCGTCTTTGCGGAGCGCATCGGCCTCGTTTTTGAGTGATTTCTACAAGAAACGTTTGACACGAAGCGGCATTGACCGTAGTTTTTTAGGCGAAAGCGGGTTTTCGCCTAATGAAATTAGCCTCGCTCGATAGCACCGACCGCGCCATCCTCGAAGTCCTGCAGGAAGACTGCAAAACCGCGCTGCAAGAGATCGGCAGGCGCGTGGGCCTCAGCGCGCCAAGCGTGATCGAGCGCATCAAGAAGCTCGAGCAGCGCGGCGTCATCAAGGGCTACCATGTCGCGCTCGACGCGCGCGCGCTCGGCCTCACCGTCGGCGCCTTCATCGGCGTGTCGATGAACTATCCAAAGGGCATCTCCGTCGTGGAGAAGAAGGTGCTCACGCTGCCCGAGGTGCTCGAGTGCCACCACGTCACCGGCGGCGTCACGCTCCTGCTCAAAGTGAAGACGCGCGACACCGGCGCGCTCGAGACGCTGATCAGCCGCATCCGCGCGATCCCTGGCGTCGAGCGCACAGAGACCATGGTCGTTCTGTCCACGCGCAGCGAGCGGCACGCGTTGCCGCTCGCCGCCAGCGAAGACGAGAATGAAGAAGCAGAGGAAGCGGCGCATGGTTGATCTCTACCGGCCGGAGCTCGAGCACGACGCGTGCGGCGTCGGTCTCATCGTCGACATCCAAGCGAACAAGACCCACGGCCTCGTGCGCGACGCGCTGCGCATGCTCGAGAACCTCGCGCACCGCGGCGCCGAAGGTGCCGACAGCCACACCGGCGACGGCGCCGGCATCCTCACGGCGCTGCCGCACGAGCTCTTCGCTCAGAAGCTCGGCCTGGCTGTCTTCGAGCTGCCGCGTGCGGGCGACTACGGCGTCGCGATGGTGTTTTTGCCGCGCGACGAAGGCCCGCAGAATGCCGCGCGTCGCTTGCTCGAGGAGTGCGCCCGCGACGAAGGCCTGCGCGTGCTCGGCTGGCGCGACGTTCCGGTCGACGCGAGCGTCTGCGGTCACAGCGCGCGCGCGGCGATGCCGGCCGTCGCGCAAATGTTCGTGGGACGGCTCGCGACGCTCGACGCCGATCACTTCGAGCGCCAGCTCTTCGTCACGCGCAAGCAGTTCGAGCGCCGCCTCCCCGAGCAAGCGCCTGACAGCAAGGACAGCTACGTCTGCAGCTTCTCCTCGCGCACCATCGTGTTCAAAGGCTTACTGACGCCGGCGCAGCTCCCGGCCTTCTATGCCGACCTGCGCGATCCGAGCTTCGCTTCGGCGTTCGCGCTCGTGCATCAACGCTTCAGCACGAACACCTTCCCGTCGTGGAAGCGCGCGCATCCGTATCGGCTCGTGGCCCACAACGGCGAGATCAACACGCTGCGCGGCAACGTCAACTGGATGCGCGCGCGCGAAGAGGTGCTCGCCGGTTCGCGCTTCGCAGGCGACATCGCGCGCATTCGGCCGGTGATCGACGAGAGCGGCAGCGACTCCTCGATGTTCGACAACGCGCTCGAGCTGCTCTCGCACTCTGGTCGCAGCGTGGCGCGCGGGATGACCATGCTGATGCCCGAGGCGTGGGAGAATGATCGCGAGATGGATCCCGAGCGGCGCGCGCTCTTTGCGTATCAAGCCTGCTTCATGGAGCCGTGGGACGGGCCGGCGGCGATGATGTTCGCTGACGGCAAAGTTTGCGGCGCCGCGCTCGATCGCAACGGGCTCCGTCCCGCGCGCGTCACGATCACCACCGACGGCCGCCTGATCGTGTCGTCGGAGATGGGCGCGGCGCCGATCTCCGACGAGGTGATCGCGAAGAAGAACCGCCTGCGCCCTGGGCAGATGATCCTCGTGGACCTCGAGCAGAAGCGCTTGCTCGAAGACGACGAGATCAAGGCCGAGCTGGCGCGCGCGCTGCCGCACCGGAAGTGGCTCGACGAAAACGTCGTGTGGCTGCACAAGACGCCGGAGCTCGCGCTCGCGCCGCCGGCCTCGTTCGATGTGGAGAAGATGCAATGTGCGTTTGGTTATACATCGGAAGAGCTGCGGGTGATCCTGCGGCCGATGGCCGAGGCAGGTGAGGAACCGGTGGGCTCGATGGGCAACGACGCCCCGCCCGCGTTCTTGTCGCAGCAGCCGCGCTTGCTCTTCGACTACTTCCGCCAGCTCTTCGCGCAGGTGACGAACCCGCCGATCGACGCCCTGCGCGAGGCGCGGGTGATGTCGCTCGGCACGGCCCTCGGCGCCGAGGCGAGCCTCTTCGAAGACACGCCGCTGCACTGCCAGAAGCTCGTGTTGCAGCAGCCGATCCTGAGCGATCGCGAGCTCGCCAAGATCTGCGCGTTCACGGCGCCGGGGATCAAGAGCGCGCGCCTCGACACGACCTACGCGGCATCCGCTGAAGGCGCCGAGGCCGCGCTCGCGCATGCGATCGACGCGCTCTGCGACGCCGCGGTGAAGGCGGTTGACGCAGGCGCGACGATCCTCGTGCTCTCGGATCGCGAGACGAACGCTGACCGGGCCGCGATCCCGAGCCTGCTCGCGGTCTCGAGCGTGCACCATCACCTGATCCGCGCCGGCCGCCGTACGCGCTGCGGGCTCATCGTCGAGAGCGCCGAGCCGCGCGAGGTCATGCACTTCTGCCTCTTGCTCGGCTACGGCGCCGGCGCGGTGAGCCCGTACCTCGCGCTCGCGTCGGTGCGGGCGATGGCGCAAAAAGGCGAGCTCAGCGATCCCGACCCGCTGCACGCCGAGAAGCACTTCATCAAGGCGATCGGCAAAGGCGTCTTGAAGGTGATGTCGAAGATGGGCATCTCGACGCTCGGCTCGTACCGCGGCGCGCAGATCTTCGAGGCGCTCGGCCTCGAGCAAGGGCTCGTCGATCGCTACTTCACCTGGACGCCGACGCGGCTGGAAGCGGTGTCGCTCGCGAAGATCGCTGACGCGTATGCCGATCGCCACGCGCTCGCGTTTTCGGCCGATGCTGAATTGGCGGTCGGCGGCGTCTATCAATGGCGGCGCAACGGCGAGCATCACGCCTACCGACCGGAGACGATCGGCCTCTTGCAGCACGCCGTGCGCTCAGGGAGCTATGCTGTTTGGAAGCGCTTCTCGGCGGCGAGCGACGAGCAGGGCAAGCAAGCGCACGCCATCCGCGGCCTCTTGCAGATTCGCGGCAAGGCGGCGCCGATCCCGCTCGCGGAAGTCGAGCCCGCGTCTTCGATCGTCAAGCGCTTCAAGACCGGGGCGATGTCGCTCGGCTCGCTCTCACGCGAAGCGCACGAAACCCTAGCGATCGCGATGAACCGGATCGGCGGGCGCTCGAACACCGGCGAAGGCGGCGAAGATCCGGCGCGCTACGTCGCCGACAGCAACGGCGACTCTCGCCGGAGCGCGATCAAGCAAGTGGCATCCGGCCGCTTCGGCGTGACGATGCACTACCTGACGAGCGCCGACGAGCTGCAGATCAAGATGGCCCAGGGCGCGAAGCCCGGCGAAGGCGGCCAGCTTCCGGGCCACAAGGTCAGCGACTACATCGCCGAGCTGCGCTGCGCGACGCCGGGCGTGACGTTGATCTCGCCGCCGCCCCACCACGACATCTACTCCATCGAAGACTTGGCGCAGCTCATCCACGACCTGAAGTGCGCGAACAACAAAGCGCGGGTCAGCGTGAAGCTCGTCGCCGAAGTGGGTGTGGGCACCGTCGCCGCGGGCGTGGCGAAAGCCGGCGCCGATGTCATCTTGGTGAGCGGCGACTCGGGCGGCACCGGCGCCGCGCCGGTCAGCGGCATCAAGCACGCAGGGATTCCGTGGGAGCTCGGCCTCGCCGAAGCGCAACAAGTGCTCGTGAAGAACGGCCTGCGCGAGCGCGTCGTGCTCGAGACCGACGGTCAATTGAAGACCGGCCGCGACGTCGTCATCGCCGCGATGCTCGGCGCCGATGAGCTCGGCTTCGCGACCGCTGCGCTCGTGGCCACGGGCTGCGTGCTCATGCGCGTCTGTCACCTGAACACCTGCCCGGTCGGCATCGCCACGCAGGATCCCGAGCTGCGCAAGCGCTTCGCCGGCGAGCCCGAGCACGTGATCAACTTCATGACCTTCGTGGCCGAAGAGGTGCGCGAGCTGCTCGCGTCGCTCGGCATGCGCACCTTCTCGGAGCTCGTCGGCCGCGCCGATCTGCTCGTGCCTGTGGAGGGCGCCGAGGTCGACCTGCGCGCGCTGCTACATTTTCCAGAGAACGCCGCGCGCCACCACGTGCCGGGTCCGAAGAAGGCGACGGCCGTCACGCTCGACGACGCGCTCATCGCACAGGCGCTCCCGGCGCTCCTGCAGCGGGCGCCGGTCTCGATCCGCGCCGCGATCCGAAACGTGGATCGCACAGTCGGGACGCGCTTGTCGTCGGAGGTGGTGCGGGCCTTCGGCGCGCGCGGGCTCGACGACGGCGCCATCGACGTCGAGCTGCGCGGCACCGCCGGGCAAAGCTTCGGCGCGTTCGTCGCCCGCGGCGTCACGCTGCGCTTGGAAGGCGAGGCCAATGACTATTTCGGCAAAGGGCTCTCTGGCGGTCGCCTGGTGGTCTTCCCCCCGCGCGCGGCTGCCTTCTCGGCGGAAGGAAACGTCATCGTCGGGAACGTGGCGCTCTACGGCGCGACCAGCGGCGACGCCTTCGTGCGCGGCGAGGCTGGCGAGCGCTTCTGCGTGCGCAACAGCGGCGCCACCGCCGTCGTCGAAGGCGTCGGCGATCACGGCTGCGAATACATGACCGGCGGCATCGCGCTCGTGCTCGGCCCGGTAGGAAAGAACTTCGCGGCCGGCATGAGCGGCGGCATCGCCTACGTCTACGATCCGCAGAAGACGCTCGCGCGGATGTGCAACCTGGAGACGGTGCTGCTCGAAGCGAGCGACGAGGGCGACCTCGCGACGATTCGCGCACTGCTGCGCAAGCACTACGATCTCACCGACAGCCAGATGGCGTGGCGACTGCTCGCCGACTTCGCGAAGCACGCCGGCGCGTTCGTGCGCGTCATGCCGACCGAGTACAAGCGCGCGCTCGAACGCGGCGCCCTCGCCCGCCAGCGCGCCGCCGGAGCGAGCCATGGGTAAGCCGACAGGGTTCTTGGAGCTCGCGCGTGAGCTGCCTGTGCGCCGGCCGGTCGCCGAACGCTTGCAGGACTCGTTGGAGATCGACGGCAAGCTCGACGAGCCCGCGCTGCGCAACCAGGCGTCGCGGTGCATGGACTGCGCGGTGCCCTTCTGTCATTCGGCTGCCGGCTGTCCGCTCGGCAACTTGATCCCGGAGTGGAACGATCTCGTCTATCGCGGCCGCTTCAGCGAGGCGCTCGATCGCCTGCACGCGACGAACAACTTCCCTGAATTCACCGGCCGCGTCTGTCCGGCCCCCTGCGAAGGCGCCTGCGTCTTGAACGCGCCAACGGTGGCGAGCGAAGCCGTCACGATCAAGCAGATCGAAAAGCAGATCATCGATCGCGGCTTCAGGGACGGCCTGATCGTGGCGAAGCCGGCCGCGCAGCGTTCGGCAAAGCGCGTCGCGATCGTGGGCTCCGGGCCGGCCGGTCTCGCTTGCGCGCAGCAGCTCGCGCGCGCGGGCCACGCGGTGACGGTGTTCGAACGTGCCCCGCGCATCGGCGGCCTCTTGCGCTACGGCATCCCCGACTTCAAGCTCGAGAAGCATACGATCGATCGCCGCCTGCAGCAGCTCGAAGCCGAGGGCGTCGCCTTTCGCACTGGCGTCGACGTGGGCAAAGATCTCACGCTCGCCGAGCTCGAGGCCGGTTACGATGCGATCGTCCTGGCCGTCGGCGCCACCGCCGCGCGCGATCTGCAGATCCCCGGGCGCGATCTCGGCGGCATTCACCTGGCGATGCCGTACCTCTGCGAAGAGAACGAGCGGGTCGCAGGCGATCGCAGCACGCTCACCGTCGACGCGCGTGGAAAGGACGTGGTGATCCTCGGCGGCGGCGACACCGGCTCGGACTGCCTCGGCACGGCGCTTCGTCAAGGCGCGAAGAGCGTCACGCAGCTCGAGCTGATGGCGCGGCCGCCAGAGCACCGCGCCGCGACGAACCCGTGGCCAGCATGGCCGCTCGTCTTTCGCACCTCGAGCTCGCAGGAAGAGGGTGGCCGCCGCGAGTTCGCGCTGCTCACGAAGCGCTTCATCGGTACCGGGCGCGTGGAAGCCATCGAGACGGTGCGCATCGAGTGGAGCAAGGACGCGAGCGCGCCTTTCGTCGAGGTGCCCGGCTCGGAGCAGCGCTTCGCCGCCGACCTCGTGCTGCTCGCCCTCGGCTTCACCGGACCCGAAGCGCCCTTCTTCGAACGCGCGCGCGCGTTGCCGAAGGTCTACGTGTGCGGCGATGCCCAACGAGGCGCTTCGCTCGTCGTGTGGGCCATCTGGGAAGGCCGGCAGTGCGCGCACGCGATCGACGCGGCGTTCGCCGGACGCTCGCGTCTGCCGCTGATGCCTCTTACGCCGCCCTAGGGAGACGAAAGATGAGACTTACGGCGTCACTTCGAAATGGTGTGAGTCGAGCGCGCGGCGGAAGCAACGCTCAACGATCGTAGGCGTCGGCCGAGAGCCAGCCGAGCATCGCGAGATCCGCCGAGAGCGCCAGGATCAGCGCGCGCTCGCCGGCAGGGGCGAACGAGACGCGGCCATCGACGCGCACGCCGAACGCGCTGTCGTAGCGCCCCTTCGGGTTGAAGCGGCGGTGGCCTATCAGCGCGCCGAACGCGACGCCGCCATCGGCCGCCGCGGTCTGCCGCACGTAAGCGCCGACCGCCGGTGCGATCGCCCACGCCTCGGCGAACGGCACGACCAAGGTCACGCCGGCGCCGGCGACGACGTCGCGCCCGACCGTGGTCGACAGCTCGGCGTAAGGCCTAAAGCCCACGCTGCGGCCGCTCCTGCGCAGGAACGTCAGCTCCGGGCGAACGCCGAGCATGAACCCGGCCGCCTCACCGGCGCGAAAGGGCACGATGCCGACGAGCAGCGACAAGTTGAACTGGGTGAGCCGCGGCGCGTGCGCGACCGATGCGGCGTCTTCCGCCACGACGTCCAAGGCGACGGCGTCGGCAGCGCCTGCGAGCTGCGCGATGACCCGGCCGAGCAGGCGGCGCGTCGCGACCGACTCTTCGCAGCCGAGCGTGTCGGTGGCCGCGGGGCCGAGCGTCAGCACCGTGAGCGCCGCGTCGGCCGTGCTCGCCGCGAGGAGCGCGTCGGCGATCGGCTCCCCACGGCACGGCCGCGCCGAGCGCAGCACGGTCGTCCACCCGGCCCGACGCGGCGCCACAACCCGCGAGCTGCGCAGCGGATCGACGAGCACGACGTTCGCCACGTCCTCGCCGAAGGCGCCGACGAGCCACGCGTCCTCGCCGAAGAGCACGGCCGTTCGGCGCACGTGGCACGACGCGCGCAAGGCCGCCACCGCGCGCTCGGCGTCGGGCTCGACGAGCAACGTGATCGCGCCGTCGAGCACGAGCGGTCGCGCCGCCGGCCCGACCAGCGCGACCACCGGCGTGTCGCACGGGTCCGCGGCGAAGAACGCGACGAGCCAGAGAACCACATCAGACGATACCACGCTCGCGGCTGGGTCTACCGACCAGGAATGGGGAGTGCGCAAGACGGACTGCGGCGCGGCTCGATGTCGTGAGCACTGCCTGAGAGCGCCGCAACTCTGCGGGCGCAGTCCCCTCGCGGCAGGGTGGCCGATGTCGGCGGTGATGCAAGGAGAAGTATGGCAGCGGCATCGCGGATGTATGCGATCGGCATCGCGGATGTATCCCGCCCTGATCGCCGATGCCTCCCGTCCTGATGCCGTGTCGGACTCGGCCTGAGCCGACGTCGGGCCGGTAGGCATGGTCGTTCACACCGACCCTGACCGGCGATGCCACCGGCCCCGACCGCCGACCGCGGCGGCATACATGCACGATGGCACCGGCATACATGCGCGATGCCGCCGCCATACATCCGCGCTCGGGCCGACCGAAAAAGATCAGAAATCGACATCGATCTTTGTAAGTTTTCGCCGCAGTGGGAAGTGGCGTCGGCGATGGAAGTGTTGGCAGAGCTGCGTGCATGCTCCAGTCTTTCGGCCACGGCCACGGCCACGTTCACGGCCACGTTCACGGCCACGTTCACGGCCACGAGAAAAACACCACGCACCTAGGCCCGCGCGCGTAGCGGAAAAGCCGGCGTTTCCCTCGATTCGCGTTTACAATTTTTGAATGCAGTTGGCTGTCAAGCACATTGTATCTGCGTGCGCTTTGACGCTGGTTCTGCTTCTATCTCCGGCACTTAGTCGAGCCGAGACCAACGTGCTCATCCTCAAAACGAAGAACGCCTTGATGTACGTGAAAGTAGTCGCAGGCGCGAAAAAGATCGTTTCCGCCAACGCCCGCATCATCGAGCTGAACCTCGATGGCCACACCGAAGACGAGATCGTCGCCCAGGCGCAGACCGCGACGCCAACGGCGATCCTCGCGGTAGGGCTGCCGGCGGCGCGGGCGGCGCGAAAGGCGCTGCCAAACGTGCCGCTCGTCTACGCGTTGATCGCGAGCCCGCATTCAGTCGGGCTCGACAAGATGCCGGGCGTGTCGTTTGCGCCGGATCCGAAGCGCTATGTCGATCTCTTGCAGCAAGCACTGCCGCAATCGAAGAAGCTTGGTCTCATCTACCAACCGGGCGCGTCCGACGCGTATGTCGCGCTGCTCAAGCAAGCGGCCGATCGCGCCAAGATCCAGGTGTTCACCCGCACCGCGACGAGCGATCGCGATATTCCAGCGGCGGTTCGTGAGCTCGTCGAGCACATCGATGCCTTCTTGGTGCTGCCGGACGCGCAGCTCGTCACCACGGAGTCTTATCGCTTCATCGTGCAGACGACGATGGAGAAGCGTATCCCGCTCATCACCTTCTCGCCGGAGCTCTTGAACGTGGGCGCGCTGCTCGCGCTGTCTCCGGATTTTTCGGACACCGGCGAGCGCGCGGGCGAGCTCTTGCTGCAGCTCCTGGCAGGCAAGTCCGCAGACGCACTCCCGCTGACGTTTCCGGAAGGCGTGGTCGACTTCAACGAGAAGTCGAGCGAGTTGCTTGGCCGGCCGATCCCGCTCGAGGTGATGGCGAAGAAGGGGCGGCGCTTCTAATTTAGTCGTTCGCGGGCGCAGAAGCCGGCAGAGACGCCGGCGCGCTCGCGGGAGGCGCGAAGATCGGCAGAACACCCCCAACCGCGCAGCTCCCCCCGTAGCTGCCGAGCGCGTCGTTGTAGAAATTGACCGCGTCGACGGCGCTGCCGTTCGCCTCGTTCTTCTGCTTGTACGCGAGCCCCGCGAAGACCGCGCCGATGACCGCCGAGACCAGGCCGCCGGCGAGTGACACGGCGCGCGTCGTCGGGTCCGGGGAGATGAAGCTGATGAAGCTCAGCGGCGCCAGGCCGCCCATGACGCCGCCGACGACCGAGAACGCGACGGCGCGAGCGCCCGCCTCTTCAGCGGCGCGCCCGTGCTTCAGGGCGAGCGGCACGCACCGCACGTGGCCGGCGAGGCCGTGGTAGAGCAGGCCTTGCGTGAGCTTCCGCTCGCCCGCGTAGACCCCGAAGCGTCCATCGTATGACAGCGTGAGCTCGTCCTGCGCGACGATCTGCGGCACGTACTGCGTGGTCGCCGGGACGCACGCCGTCAGAGCGCACGCGACGGCGATCGCGATCACTCGGCAGCGCACGGCGAGCCTCCGGTGCGGTTGAGATCGTTGTAGGCGTTCACCGTGTCGATCGACAGCGACGACACGCCGTCGTCCTCGGGATCCCAGGCGGCGATCGCGATGTCGACGATCGGCAGGACGACGACGGCGATCGCCATCGCGAAGATCGCGCCCTTGAACAAGTCGCCACCGGAGCCGCTGGCGATCGCGGGCGCGACCGCGCCGATCGGGTGAAAGGGCACAAACGGCGCGTACCAGAGAAAGGGCGCGTAGCCGACGACGACCACCGGCCCCGCGCGCGGCACGTAGTGGTAATCCTGCGCGATCACGAGCAGCGCTTTCTGATCCATCGTCTCGACGACGGCCTGGTCGCAGTCCTTGCTCGGCTGAACCCCGAGATGCGCGCGCACGGTGTTGCGATCCCAGACCGCGCGGGCGCGCGCGTCGAGCGGCGGCCGATACTGCGAGGTGTACCCGCAGCCGGCGAGCGTCGCGCACAGGATCGCGCGAACGACGATCACGCGGGTCATGACGCGCGGGCCAAGCCGTGCTCGACGAGCGCTGGCACCGAGAGCGACGTGCCGAGCCACGCGATCGTGTCCTTCCACAGCGTGTGGCGGTATCGCTCGCGGAAGAAGTTGAAGTGGCCGAGCGACTTGCTGCCGACGTCGCTCGGCTGCACCACGACGACGTCGGCGCGCGCGTGCTCGTAGAACGCGACGAGCGCACGGACCGAGCGCGGCGGCGCGTAGCGGTCGTCGGCGATCGCGTAAGAGCGCAGTGGCCCCGTGTACGTCTTGAACGCGCAGCCCGCCCGGGCGTCGGCGTAGCGCATGATGTAGCGCGGGTGCCGGCCCCACGACGCCCACTCGCGCGCGACGTGCTTCGGAAGATCTTCGCCTTGGCCGAGCGCGTTCATCGGCAGGCGTCCGGTCAACGCCGTGAACGCCGGAATGCCCAGGTGCCAGAGGCCGAAGATGAGCGCGCGCGCGAAGCCGTCCCAGTTCTTCCAATAGCCGCTCTGGCTCGCGACGAAGAGCGCGGCGTCCGGACAGCGCGCGCCGTCGATGAGCCCCATGAGTTGGCCGCCCACGCTGTGGCCGATCCACGCCACCTTCGCGTCGCCGCGCGCGCGCAAGAAGGCGAGGGCGGCGCTCAAGTCGCGCTCCGCCCAGTCGTGCAGCGTGGCCGGCTCGCGGCGGATCGATCCCTGCAAAGAATCGCCGACACCGCGATAGTCGAGGGTCAAGGTCTCGATGCCGGCGCCGGCGAGCGCGAGCGCGAAGGAGCGATAGAGCCGCCGCTTGACGCCCATCGCCGGCGCGATGAGGACGCGCGCGTGGACGGCGCCGCTCGGCGTGTGCAGGTCCGCGGCGAGCGAGACGCCGTCGCTGCAGGCGATGCGGACGCTTTCGATCGTCGGGTCGGACATGGGAGGGCGGATACTACTGCGGGATGACGAAGGGGAAGGTCACCGGGATGGTGCCGTTTTGGAACTCCGGGAACTTCCACTTCTTGATCGCCGCGACGACGCAAGCGTCGACCGGCGTGCCCTTGAGCTCGGGCGAGGCCATCTCGGCGCTCTCGGTGTTGCCGCTCGGCTTGATCACCCAGCGCGCGACGAGCTTCGGCGGAAGCTTGCCGCCTGAGCGCGCGTAAGCGTCGGCGCACTTCGTGATCGTGCCGGAGTTGCTCTTCACGGTGCCGAGCACATCGTCGCGCGAGAGCGTCGCCTTCACGTCAGCGTTCTTCTTCTTGCCGTTCAAGAGATCGCCGAAGCCGCCGTCATCGTCCGGCTTCTTCTTCTCTTCCTTCTTCGGCGGATCGGCGGCGGCGGTCTCTTCGCCGGGTTTGTCGTTCTTGTCCTTCTTGCCCTTCTTTCCCTTGCCCGGGACCGGCGGCGTTTGCAGACCGTTGTTCGGTGGCGGCGTCGCGACGCTGCCAGTCGCCGCGACAGCGCCGGTCGGCGCGACGGTGCCGGTGCCGGCCATCGCGATGGCGCCGCTCGGAGCGATGGGCGGGGGAGTGACGACCGGCGCGCCGGTTGGCGCAACGGGGACGTATTGCACTTGCTGCTTCGGCTGCTGAATCACCGTGTAAGCGAGCACCCCGACGATGCCGATGATGAAGACCGCGAACACACCGCCGGCCGCGAGCACCCACTTCGGAATGCCGGAGCTCTTCTTCGACGCCGTCGACGGGAACTGCCACACCGTGCTCGGGCCGCTCGAGGAGCCAGCGAACGCCGGGGCACCGAAGGGATCGCCGCCGCCCGCCGTTTGCGGTTGAAAGTCGTTGCCGAAGGGCGAAGCGTCGGGCTGTGGCTCCGGGCGCTTCGGCTCTTCGACGACCGCTTCCTTGGCGAGGTCGGCGAGCGCGCTCGCGCCGGAAGGCCGCCAGGTGACGACTTCTTTTTTCTCTTCGACTTGCGGCTCGGGGGTTGGCGTTGGCGCGGCGGCCGCACGGAGCTGGCTCGCTTGCGGGCGGCTGACCAAGTGCTGGAGCTCGGCGAGCCCGGAGATCGGCGCCCAATCCGGCAGGCCGGCCTTCCACGCGAGCGACGCCGCCGTCAGATCGCCACGATCCCAGCGCTGCGCCACGTCTGCATCCGTGATCGGGCCGACCTGCTCGTCGTTGATCGCCACGTACCACTCGGCTCTTGCCATCGTCGCCGCGGCCGGCGCAGCTTGCTCTGCGGGCGCGCTCGCGGGAGCAGCGGCCGCGGCCTCGCCACCGCCGAAGCTCGCGCCGAACCCGCCGGCGCCGTTGTCGCCCGCGCCGTTCGAGCCCGCGCCGTTGTCTCCGCCTTTGGCGAGCGCTTGCTCCTCGCGCACGCGATTGAGCTCCTGGGTCGTGAACACTTTGGTCGGGGCGCGCTCTTCTTCGCCGGCGCCCGCGGCGGCATTTTGACCGAAGAGGTCGTCGAACGCCGAGCCCGGCGCTTGCTGTTGAACCGTCGTCTTTTCTTGCTGCGCTGCTGCCGCTTCTTCGCGCGCTACCGAGATGATGTTGCCGCACTTCTTACAGCGTACTTTGACACCCTTCGGGCCGACTTTTTCGTCGGCGATCATGTACTGGGCTTGGCACTGGTCACAACTGAATTTCATGGCTCCAACGCTTTCGGGCGGTCAGGTATGGAAAATAGCTTACCGACCTGTGTCCCGCGAGTCTATTTCTGTGTTGCCGATCACAACTCTAGCGACGGAATAAGCAGAAAACAGCGCCACCAATGCCAGGCGCGTGCGCCGGATCACTTGGCCGCAACGGCCTTCAGAGCGGCTTTGCCGTCTTTCACATAAACCTGGAAGCGCACGCTTTTCGTATTCTGCTTTTGCATCACTTGGTCGCGGCTCTTCTTGAGCTTCTCGACGAACTTGTCAAAGGTGAGGTTGGTCGTCGGCTCGCCACACTGGGCGCGCACCTTCAGGAACTCCTCGAACACCTGGTGGTAGTGATCCTCGTCGATCTCGCCGTTGCCGCCACCGGGCTTGCTCGTGTCCCACGGCGTATCGAGCGGCGCATTCCCTGACGGCACCGCGTTCAAGTCGCCGAGCGCCGAATCGGCCTCGCTCGAGCTGACCGACTTGATGCCCTGGCTCATGGGTGCCGTGCCGAGCGCCGCCATGTCCGGCAGCGGCGGCAGCGCCGAGACGCGATCGTCGCGCGCGTCGGAGGGCGGCGGCGGCGGCCGCGAGATCGCCGTCTTGTCCTCGTCGAGCATCGGGGTCTTGTCGTCGAAGAGCGCGTTCAACGCGGCTGGCGGTGGCGGCGGCGTCGACTTCGGCATCATGTCGAAGGTGGCCGGCGAGAGCGGTGAGAGGACCGGCTTTGGCTCGGGGCGCGCGGGCTGCACCATCGGCGACAGGGTGACCGACTTCGGCGCGTCCGGTTCGGGCGGCGGCGGTGGCGGCGTTTGGGTCTTCGCTTTGCCGCCGATCGTGCCCGTGTCGGCCGTCTCGAAGCGCATGTCTTGCTCGGCCGGGTCTGGGCTGCCGGCGAGGAGCTGCGAGATCGGCTGCAGCGACGCGCCAGGGATGCTGCGTGCCTCGCGCTTCTCGAGCAGCGTGTTCAGGTTCTTGACGATCCGCTTGAAGCCGCCGCTGAACTTACGCTCGGAGAGCGCCGGCACCTTGCCGCCTTGGTGAATGAGGGCCAGGTGATTGGCGATCGCGTCGGCCGGCCGCGCCGCGAGGAGCATCCCGATGAGCAGGAGCAAGACGCTCACCACGAACAAGAGGCCGATCGACATCAGCGTCATCTGCTGCCACTCGGCGACCGCGAGCATGCGCGGGCGCATGTCTTCAGCGAGCACGATCGAAGAGCCGAGCACGGGCAGCGTCGTCTCGAGCTTCGTGACCAGCAAGCCGATGCTCGCCGGATCCGCCATCAGCAGCGTGGCGCCGCCTTCGAGCGGGCCGGGCTTCACCATGTCCTGTTGCGGAACGCCAGCGAGATCGAGGCCCGCCGTGGCGCAGAGCAGCGTGCTCGCGTCGAAGAGCGCGAGCGACGAGACGCCGCTCTTCAGCGCGAGCGTCGTGCACAGCGAGGCGTCGATCGTTTCGCCGATGACGACCGCGCCGTTGACGAAGCCGCCGGCGCCGATCGTCGGTGCCACCGCAATGAAGTGGCGTTGCTTGCCGATGGTCACGGCGCTGAGCTGGCTCACGCCTTCGAGCGCCGCGCCGACTTCGCCACCGTACTTCAACGTGGTGCCGAGCTTGTAGCCGTCCCCGGTGCTGACGACCGCGCGCCCGCGTTTGTCGAACACGGCCGCCCAGCGCTTGCCTTCGAGCGTCTCCTTCAACGCTTCGTCGACTTCTTTGAGCAGCTCGGCGGCTTGCTCCACGGGCACGATCACTTCTGGCGCGGGCTTCGCCTTCTTCTTCGCTGGCTTCGCTTCGCCGTTGAGCCGCTCCAGCGCTTGGCCAACCCCGAGGCCGAGCGCCGCTTCGCGCGCGTCATCGAGGAGCGTACGTTCGTGGCTCTCGGCGGCGAGCACCACCTTCGGCCCGGTCGCCTTCAGGCGCGCTTCGGCGTCGGCGCGCGCGCGCTCGAGCTGCGGGCCCGTCCCGGTGATCAAGACCGCGCCGGCGGCGCCTGCGAATACCACCACGCTGACGATGAGGATCAAGACGCGGCTCATGGTTTTCCTGGCGCCGGCGCGGGCTTCGAGGGTTTCTTATCGGCCTTTCCCGAGTCGCGGCCGGAGTCACGAGCGAGCGGCAAAACGAAGTCCGTGCGCGTGTCGGCTTTGATCTCGAGCGGCGCCGACACGGCGCGATCGCGGGCGTAGATCTTCAAGGTGTATGCGCCGGCTTCCAAGCTCTCGAAGAGAAACTCGCCGGTCTCGTCGAGCGCGATGACGTAGGGATTGGCAGTGACGACGAGCGTGAGCTTGCTGCCAGGGAGGCTCGGCTCGCTCAGGGTGAAGACGCCGGGAGTGTCGAGCGACACCGTCTTCTTGCCCTTCGCTTCGATCGCCTCCTTCAAGAACGCCGCGCCGGCGAAGGTGAGCGGCCGGTCGGTCGCGTTCTCGAGCGTCACCTTCGTGCCGACCATGCCGCCGATGAGGGCGACGTTGAAGCCGCCGTCACCGATGCGCACCGGATACTCGTCGGTCGCTGGGTCGAACTTCTCTTTGTCGAGCGCCGCCCCTTCGAGCGCGACGACGACGCCCGCCGGCTCGCGCTGCGCGAGCGGTGGCAGGCCGAGCCGGCGCTGAAAGCCGTTCGCCTTGTTGCCGAGGAAGAACGACGGCTTGACCGAGACTTTTCCGTAGACCGATCCAAGCGGCGTAGGCGCGGGTGCCCCTAACGCCAAGGCGGTCAACAATACGAGTGGCATGTAGAAGAAATAGCCGGCGCCCTAGACACTGTCAAAAAGCTGTTAGGCGAGGCGCGACCGAAGGTCAGGCCGCGCGGCGCTCGGCGATCGACTTCGTGCTGTCGCTCGGCTCGCTGAGTGCCGGCCGGGCGCCATAAGTCTGCAGGAGCGACATCACGCCGACATAGAGAAAGCCGAACTGAAAGAGCACGAGGAAGGGCAGGGCGCCCCAGTGCTCAGCGCGGACCGCGAGGTAGAGGGTGATCGAGTAATAGAGGCCGAGCGCGACCTCGAGGTACGGTAGGAGCGACTTCGTGCCGCGGTAGAGCTTGTTCTTCCACGCCTCGCCAGTCTTCAAGACGCCGTGCTTCGGCGTGCGCAAGAACGGCGACTCGTGGCCGAGCAGCGCCTCGATCACCGCCTTCGAGTTCGACAGCGACAGGCCGATGCCCATCGACATGACGAAGGGGATGTACTTGATGCGCTGCCATTTCGCCTCGCCGATCTCGCGCTGCGACATGGCGTAGAACGAGCACACCGACATCGTCGCCGCCATGAAGCACGGGATGTCGAGCAGCAGCACCTCGGCGAGCGAGTGGTGCGAGCGCACGAGGATCGACAGCGGCATCAGCAGCGAAAGCAAGACGAGCAGCGGGTAAGCGAAGTTCGCCGTGAGGTGGAAGAACGCTTCGGTCTTGATCGGCAAGGGCTGGTTCGAGCGGAGGAGCTGCGGCAAGAGCTTCAACGCGGTTTGCACCGAGCCCTTCGCCCAACGGTGCTGCTGGCTCTTGAAGGCGTTGATGTCGACCGGCACTTCGCCCGGCGAGACGACGTCCTGCAAGAAGACGAAGCGCCACCCCTTCAGTTGCGCGCGGTACGAGAGATCGAGATCTTCCGTGAGCGTGTCGTGCTGCCAACCGCCGGCGTCGACGATCGTCGAGCGCCGCCAGATCCCGGCGGTGCCGTTGAAGTTGAAGAAACGGCCCGAGCGGTTGCGCGCCGAGTGCTCGATGACGAAGTGGCCGTCGAGCAAGATCGCCTGCGCTTGCGTCAGCGGCGAGAAGTCACGGTTGATGTGGCCCCAGCGCACTTGCACCATGCCGATGCCGGGATCGACGAAGTGAGGGACGGTCTGCTTCAGAAAGTCGGGCTCGGGGACGAAGTCGGCGTCGAACACCGCGATGAGATCGCCCTGCGTTCTGTGCAGGCCGTTCTCGAGCGCGCCGGCCTTGTAACCCGAGCGATCTTGGCGATGGATGAGCTCGACGTCGACGCCGTGCGCTCGCCAATGCTCGACGCGCGCGCGGGAGATCTCGACCGTGTCATCGGTCGAGTCGTCGAGCACCTGCACGCTCAGTCGGTCGCGCGGATAGTCGAACTGACACACCGCATCGATCAGCCGCTCGACGACGTAGCGTTCGTTGAACACCGGAAGCTGCACCGTCACCCGCGGCCAGGCGTCTTCGAAGGCAGGGGGCCGCATGCGGTCCCGGCGGTTGTGACGGTAGCGATAGTAGAGGTACGCCATGTAGTAGCGGTGCGTCCCGTACATCGAAAGGACGAGGAGCACGCCGAAGTACGTGACGAGAAGCGCGGTTTCGAGCGGACTTAACGACATCGTTAGAGCTTCCAATGGTCCTCGCGGGCGTCGACGCCGCTACGCTAGTCAGGCGGCCGGCTTATAAAGACCTTAGGCGGCTAGGTCAAGCGCTCAGATGGGTCCTTGGCGCAGTGCGTTGGGGGCCACCAGGGGAATTTCTCAGGGCTTCGTCGTGATTTTGGCGCGTAAGAAGCTGAGCAGGCGGTCCTCGCAATCCTGCGGGACCGCCGCCGCAAGCGTCTTCTTGCACAGCTTGCTCGTCGCTTTGTAGGTGGCGGCGCAGGCGCGGCACGGGCCACAGGCGGTCATGTGGGTCTCGACGACGAGCACATCGTCGGCGTCGAGGGTGCCATCGTGATAGTCGAGAAGCAGCTCGGCGATGCGTTTGCAATTCATGAGTGACCTTCGAAGTACTTGTTCAACGCTTCACGCACGAAGAGCCGCGACCGATGCAAGATGCTCTTGACCGCCGGCACGCTCATGCCGAGGGTTTCGGCGATCTCGTCGTTCGCCAGGTTCTCGACATCACGCAGCACCAGTATGATGCGGTATTTCTCCGGAAGTTGCCCGATGGCCTCGTTTATTTTCGAGCCGAGCTCTTTGTTCTCGAGCTGGCGATCGGCGCGCTCCGACCAATCGCTCGCCGGCCGCGCCGCTTGGCCGTTCTCGTAGTACTGCGGCAAGAGATCGTCGAGCAGCACCTGCGGCTGACGGCGTTGCTTGCGCAGCCGCATCAACGCGAAGTTGGCGGTGACGCGATAGAGCCAGCTCGAGAACTTGCTCTCGCCGCGGAAGCTGTCGAGCTTGCGGTGAATGTTGAGGAAGGTCTCCTGCGTTACTTCTTCAGCGTCACGCGGGTTCTTCGTCATCGTCAGCGCGAGGCGATAGACCTGCTGATGGTGCTTCTTGACGAGCTGCTCGAAGGCGGCGGCGTCTTTGGCTTTGGCGCGCGCGACGAGGGCGATGTCTTCGGAGTCGTCCTTCACCTTTGGCGCGGGTGCGGGCTGCGGTGTTGCCATGAATGCCGCGGGGTGTAGCGCATTCTCGGGACGCGGGCAACGCGGGGGTGTCAGCGCGTCGGATCTCGTTGCGTGTCGCGTTCCTGCGGCGTGATTCAGTCGGCTGCGAGACGAGCGCCTTCCCTGCGAAAGCGATTCGTCGCGCGTTGGACGCTTGCGCTGCGGGCTGCCTTGGGCTGCAACTCCGATCTGCGATCGCGCCCTTGTGTGCTCCGGCGGGAGTCGATGTCTCGCTCTGAGCGTGGGCTTCGTGGCCGCCTCATGTCGCGCGCGAATGCGGCCTTCGTTGTGACGGACGCCGTTGCGCGCGCGACGGCGACCGTGGGCGTGTTGAGCTTCCATTCGCCCACGCAGTGCTGCGAATTTCGCGCTGCAGGAGCATGCCTCTTGGCTTTGCCACCGGAGGATCGGCGCTCGTGTGCAGCTCGGCGAACGATGTGAAGCCATCGACGTCGAGGTAGCGAATGGCGCCGCTGGCGAGCGTGATCTTGCAGCGGACCGCGCTGATGCTCGCGAAATGCTTCAACGCGTTCGTGAAGAGATAGTCGAGGCACGCAGCGATCTCATTCGGCGTTTCGAGCGCGTGGAGGTGGTAGCGTTCGGCGAAGATCGTTCCGAGCCAGCCCGGTCTGTCGCGAAATGGGCCCGCGCGCGGATCGAGTGAACCGCCCGCTTCCCGCACTGCATCGGCGTTGAACAAGCGCGCCAGACTGATCGTCAGCTTCTGAATCCCGCGTGCGAGCCACTGTGCGCTGTCCGCCTCGCACAACATGTGCACGTGATCGCCGAGCACGGCGTAGTGCACCAAGCGAAATCCGTGCTCCGCGCGCGCGATGTCGCCGGCGCTCACAACGCGAGAGACGCTGCGAGACACGAAGCGAAAACGCGAAAACGCTTTCTTCACGAGCGCGTACTTCTTCCGATTTCGCAGGTTGGGCACCTGACGTCGTAGCTTCAAGGTGACGTGCACAGCGCTGTTGCTCCCGAGCGGTGGGCGCGTTGTGTGCGGCACGATCTTCTTCGCGCCAGCAGGCTTTCGCGGCCGACCGGGCCCGCGTTTGATGTCGCGCGCTTTTTTCCCGGCAAGCCGCTCGGCGATTTGCCGATTCACCGAACGCTCGGAGCGTCCGAACGGCAACATCGCTTGGCGCGGAATGCGTTTCATGTAGATAATTATAGGCAGATCTATTGATTTGTCAATGATGGTGGGGTAGATTGTTGAAAATGGCCCAGGGGTACAGGGCTTCGGGCTGACGCATCACGGTCATCCCGCGGCGATCGCAATACAGGCCGCCACCAGATCCACATGCGCAGCCGCCAAGCTCAACTTCGGCCGGTGCATGCAGGAATCTCGATCGCAAGTCGCAGCAGCACCCAAAGTGAAAGCGGCAACGAACGGTCGACCTGCGAATGACCAACCGCGCCAACAGCTCCCTACTCGTGCACTACTGAAGCAGCGTTCACTACCGAAGCGCACCCGCCGCGCGAACCTACTCGCAGTTCCCGGAGCAGTAGTCGCTGGTGATCGCGCACTTGCCGCTGCAGCAATCGCTGCCTTTGCGACAGCTGTTCTGCGCGACGCGGCAGCTGTTGGCCGCCGGCACGCAGGCGGCGCTCGCGGTGCCGGCGTCCTGACAGAAGTAGCCGGCGCAGCAATCGACGTTCACCTTGCACGTGCCGCTCGTCAGGCACGCCGACGGCTTGCACGTTCCGCCGACGCAGCGCGATCCGCTCTTACACTCGCGGCTGTCGGCGCACGCTTCGTTGTCGTTCACGCACTGCGCGGGTGGTGGGGGTGGTGGCGTGACCACGTTCTCGGTGCAGCGATCGCCGGTGCAGCCGAGGACGCACGGCGTCGTCGGGAACCAAATGCCGCCGGTGCACTGGCTCTCGTGCGGCCAGACGCGATCCGAGCAAGTGATCGCGCCGTCAGTGCAGAGGTTGCTCACGGGCGTCGCCTGGCACGCGCCGCTCTGACACGTCTCGGTCGCGGCGCAGACGCCGCAGGTGCCGCCGCAACCGTCGGCGCCGCACACTTTGCCTTGGCAGCTCGGCGTGCAGGCGACGCAGACGTCCTGCCCGCTGCACGTCTTGCCGAACGGGCAGTCGATCGCGCTTTGACAGCCGGCCACGCACGATCCCTGCGCGCCGCAGTACGACTCGACCGGACACGAGTACTGCGTGCAGCCGCCGCCGGCGCAGAGGCCGCGATCGCAGGTTTCGCCGGCGCCGCAAGCGTTGCCGCAGAGGCCGCAGTTGTTCGTGTCGACGCTGAGCGCCTTGCAGACGCCGCCGCACAAGCTCTTGCCGGGCTCGCATTGGCAGCGCGAGGTCTGCGTGCTGCAAACGAAGCCTGCCGCGCACGGAGACGACGCCGAGCACGTTTGGTTCGCGGTCCCGGTGCCGCCCGCGGCGCCGGTGCTGCCGGTTGATCCAGTCGCGCCGGTGGGGCCTGTGCTGCCGGTGCTGCCGGTGGATCCGGTCGTGCCTGTGCTGCCGCTCGCCCCCGTGGTCCCCGGGTTCGTCGGATCGAGGCAGCGCCGACTCGCTTTGTCGCACACGTACGGCGGCGGGCACTGGCCGTCCGAGATGCAGCCATAGAGGCAGATGCCCTGGTTCAAGTCGCAGACGTACGCGCTCGGGCAGCCGTGCATGCGATCGCAAGTGGCGACGCCGGCGCGACACTCGCCGGTCAGGCAAAGCTGGCCCGCGCCGCACGCCGTCGCGCACTTGCCGCAGTGGGCCGGATCGTTCTCGAAGTCGACGCAGCTCGTTTCGCACGCGGAAAATGGCGCCGCGCAGGTGAAGACCGAGGCGTTGACGTCACCGGTCTGCGCTGTCTGCCCCGTGGGCCCGGTGCCGGTCGTCGTCAGATCCTGCGGCGACGGCGGGCTCGCGCGGTTCGTGCAGCTCGAAACGAGGATTGCGAGGACGAACAGTCGGCGAGCGTTTTTCATGCGCGTGCAGGTCTCCATGTTGGCCCGTGCCGCGATACGAAATAGATCGTAATCTTTGTTGCTGTCGCCGTCGTTGTTGTTCGAAATCGCGCCGGCCGCGTCGATTTCAGCCGCCGTAGGTGATCTGAAAGTACCACGGATAGACTTGCCGATACTGCGTGAGCGGCAGCGCTTCCAGGCGTGCGGCCCAGGGATCGGCGCGAACGAGCGTCGCCGTCTTGCCGCCGAAGAACGCACCGGACAGCGCGCAGCCGTAGACGCCGCCGTCCTTGTTGAACGCTTGGCCGAACAAACGCCCGAGCACCTCGCGCGCGGGATACACCGAGCATCCGGCAGCCCCGAGCAGAGGGCAGCGAAAGCGCAGATGCCGTGCGAGGAAGAAGTGGTCGCGCTCGCCGTCCGGCGGTGGCTGCATGAACGCGGCGATCGTCTGCTGGTGCGCGGCGTACAAGGACAAGCCGCCGCCGATCATCGCCTCGTATGCATCGGGCTCCAGGTGCGTCTGCGCGTAGTCGACGACGCGCAGCCACTCGAGCGGCGTGAGGAACACCGACTCGTGACAGCACTGGCTGCAGGTCGCGCAGCCGTCTCGCGGCTCGTAGCAGGGGAGGGACAAGCGGCCGGTCGTCGCGCGCAGGCGATCGTCGAGCGCCCTGTAGATGTCGTCGAGCGCGGCGAGCGCTGAGCGGAGAGGCAGCGCCGGATCGCCGGTCTCGATCGCGTCGAGATCGACGTGGAGGCGGTGGCCCTTCGGAATCACGCGAAGGTCACTGCGCTGACCATCGCGCGCATCACTGCGCGACGACGCCGAAGCGCGCCTTGACGAAGCCAGCGGCAGCGGCGGTCTTCAGGATGCGCGCGATCTGCGTCGAGTCGGTGCCCTTGTCGGCGAGCAGCATGATCGTGTCGCTCCCGGGCAAGTCGTCCTGACCGGCGGCGGCGCGCGTCGCCTTGACGCTGCGGAGGCGCTCGAACAACGCGTCGATCTTCTGCGTGTCGTCGGCGATGCCGCCGATCTTGCCGTCGGTGATGGTCGCGACCGGCACGTCGGCGACGAGCAGCTCTTTGGTCGTCAAGGTGAGCGTCAGCTCTTTTTCGATCTTCACTTGGCTCGAGCTGTCCGGCAGCTTCATGTCCGGCTTCTGCGCGAGCTCGACCGACTGCGTGCTGTACGACGCGAGCAAGAAGAAGAGCAGGTTCGACAGAATATCCATCAGCGCCGTGAGGTTCAGGTTCACGCTCGGGTCCGGCTCGCCGCCGCCGAATTTTCCGCCTTTGCCGAACATCACTTCACCAACGTCGAGATGACGACCGAGGGAAACAAGGGGAGCGTTTGCGGTGTGCCGGACACGGTCACGACCTTCTCGCGCGCCGCGTCCATCGTCTTGATCAAGGTGTCGTAGCGGATGCCGGCGTCGGGCGTCAGGATCATCGTGTCCGAGCGCGGGTACTTCTGCTTGATCGCGTAGAGGTGGTCCTTGAGCGCGGCGTAGTCCGGGTTGTCGCCTTGGTTGGCGATCGCGATGGAGAGCGGCGCCAGGTCCGCTTCGGTCTGCTGCGTGCCGGTCGCCGAGACGCTGAACTTCGTCTTGCTCACGCTGACGTTGACCGTGACCGACTGCGAGGTGTCGGCGACGTCGCTCTTGTCGGCGGACTGCGTCGGCACCGTCGTGTTGATCGCCATGATGATCGTCGCGCCGAAGCTCGCGAGCAGGAAGAAGAGCAGGTTCGACAGGATGTCCATGAGCGCGGTGAGGTTCAGCTCCACCTCGGGCGCGGCCGCTTCACCGAAGACGTTGCCGCCCTCGCCGAACCCGCCGCCGCCTTCTTCAGGCGCTGCGCCGCCGCCGCCGCCACCGCTCATCGGCTAGTGTTCCTTGTCCATCGGAGCGCTGACGCTGCCGCCCGCCGAGGTGCCTGTGCGTGCTTTGCCGGCCGACAAGAGCTGATCGACGAGCGACGCGACGACGTGCTCGAGCTTCGTCATCTCTTTGGACTGCTTCGCCGACACGATGAGGTACGCGACGACCGTCACCGTCGCCACCGTCAGCCCGAAGAAGGTGTTGTAGAAGGCGACGGCGACGCCCTTCGACAGCGCGGCTTGGCGCGTCGCCGCGGCGACGCCCTGCATACCGGAGAACGAGATGATCAGGCCGTGAATCGTGCCGAGCAGGCCGAGCAGCGTCGCCAAGTTCGAGAGCTGCGGCAACGACGACGTGGCGCCGCGAAAGCGCGAGAGCTCGGTCACCGCCGTCGTCTCGACGCCGCGGCGGATCTCCTTCTCGCTGCGGTTCGCGCGAAGCAGCGCCGCGTGCATCAAGCGGTGCAGCGGGTGCTTGCCGGTCACGAGCTGTACGGCTTGACCGTAGTCGCCGCTGCTGACGAGCTGCGAGACGCGGGAGAGGAGCGGCCCGGTGTCGATGCGGAACTGGACCCAGAGTTGGTAGACGCGGCGGACGATCACCGTGACGGCGACGAGCGACGTGCACAAGATGCCGTACATGAAGATGCCGCCGGCGTTTAGGAGCTCGAAAATGTCTTTCATGGCGTTCCTTCGAGTTGTTTCAGCGCGAGCACGGCTTCCGAATAGTCGGACTTCACCTTGATGGCGCGCGCATAGTATTCCTTGGCTTTTTGCTTGTCGCCAGTTCGCTGGCAGATCTCGCCGGCGTGGTACATCGCCTCGGCGTACTCCGGGTTCAGCCGGATCGCTTCGTCGAACTCTTTCAACGCGTCGGCCGTCTTGCCGCGCTTATAAAGCACGAAGCCGAGCAAGTAGTGCGTCTTCGGGATCGCGTCGCCCTTGTTCTTCGACGCTTGCTTCAGCTCCGAGAACGCGCGGTCGGTCTTGCCCTGACGATAGAAGAGGTCGGCGAGCGCGACGCGCAACTCCGGCGCGCCCGGATAGAGCTTCGTTGCGTCGGCCAGCACCTTCACGGCGCGATCGAGGTCGTCTTTCTTCACATAGATGTCGGCGAGGCGCAGGCGGCCCATCACCTCGCCGCCGCCTTGCTTGAACGCGAGCACGTAGACCTCGGCCGCACGGTCGTGCGCGCCGATGCGCTCGCAGAACTCGGCGTAGGCCATGAGGATCGGCGCGTTCTTCGGATCGAGCTTGGCGGCTTCGGCGTAGCGCTTCAGGGCTTCGCCGTTGTTCCCCTTCTTCTCGTAGGCGGCGGCGAGCGACGCGTGGACGTCGGCTTGCTTCGGATCGAGCTCGAGCGCCTCTTGGAAGTGCTCGATGGCGGTGTCGGTCTTGTCGAGCGCGAGCTCGGCGCGGCCCAAGAACAAGTGCCCCTGTGCGTCGTAGGGATTGAGCTCGACGGCCTTTTCCAAGTTCGGCGCCGCCTCTTCGTACTTCTTCTCGCGCATCAGCGCGATGCCGAAGCCGAGGTAGGTGGCGGCGTCCTTCGGCGCCAGCGCCTGCGCGGTCTTGTACTGGCTCATCGCGTCGCGGGTGCGGCCGGCGCGCAGGAAGGTGTTCGCCAGCTCCTTGTGCGCCTCGGACATCTCGGCGTCGATCGCGAGCGCCTTCGTGAGCTCTTCGATCGCCTTGTTGAGCTCGCCCTTCTGCGCGTAGGCGACGCCCAAGTTGTAGTGGCCGATGGCGAACGACGCGCGCGCTTGCGTGGCCTTCGCAAACGCGTCGACGCTCTTTTGTCGTTGCTTCGCTTGCGAGTAGAGCACGCCGAGGTTGTTCCACGCCTCCGAGTGCTTCGGGTCGAGCGCGACGGCGGCCTCGTACTCGCTCACCGCGCTCACGTTGTCGGCCCGCTTTTGCAGCGCCGAGCCGAGGTTGAAGTGCAGGTCGGCGTCCTTCGGATTGCTCTTGATTCCTTCCCGGTAAGCGGCGAGCGCCTCGTCGACGCGGCCGGCGGCGACGAGCACGTTACCCAAGTTGTTCCACGCGTCGGCCGGGCGCGGCTTGAACTTGACGAGCGTGCGGTAGGCTTCGACCGCTTTGTCGGTCGCGTTCGTGCGGGCGTAGACGTCGGCGAGGCGGAAGAGCGTGTCGCTGTCCTTCGGCTCGATCTCGTGCGCGAGCTCGTAGTGCTTCACCGCCCGCACGAGCGCGCCCTTCTGTGCGGCCGCGGCGCCGAGGTTGAAGTGCGCCTCGGCGATCTTCTCCTTCTCGACGACCGCTTCCCAACACGCGACGGCATCGTCCGTGCGGCCGAGCGTGAATTCCAGCGCGCAGAGCGGCATGCGCTCCTTCGGCTGCGCGGCGACGAGCTCTTCGGCTTGCTTCATCGTCTGCAGCGCGAGCTCGGGCTGGTGGCCGGCGACGTACGCTTGCGCCAACTGTACGCGCAGCTCGACGTCTTGCGGCTTCTGCTGCACCGCTTGGGTCAGCCGGTTGATCTCTTGCGTCACGGCTTCGCTGGCGACGAACGACGCCCCGCTCGCCGGCTGCGACGCAGGCGCAGGATCTGGCGCGGCCAGCGCGATCGCGAAGAGCAAATGCATCAATCGACCCACACGAGCGAGTCCCAGTCGCCGCTCGCCTTGGCGTACTCGTTCTCGGCCGCCTTCCACTCGAGGAACTTCTTCTGCGACTCGGCGCGCAGATCGAGCTCCTTCTTCTCGCCTTCGCGCGCTTCCCTCTCGGCTTCGCGCACGCGCTGCTCGAAGCTCTCGAGCGTCGTCTCACGCGCGTGGCCGGACTTGACGAGCTGGCGTTGCTTCTGCAGCTCCAGCCGCGCCTTGGCGGTGTCGATCTCGAGCGTGCGCCACTCGAGGTGCGCCGCGGCGATCTTCAGCTGCTCATCGAGGAAGGCCTCGTGCGTCTCGAGCAATTTCTTGGCGCCGTCGATGCGTCCGGCTTGGTTCTGCTTCTCCAAGCGCTCTTTGCAGCGGTCCCATTGCTCGTCGAGCTCTTTGACCCGCTGCTTCGTGCGCGCTTGAAAGATCTTCGCCTCGTCGCGCCGCGACTGCGCGATCGTCACTTCGTTCTCGCGCTCGTAGATGGCGGCGCGGTCTTCGCGGTTCAGCCGCTGGTAGAGCTCGGAGGAGAGATCGGCGGTCGCAGCGCACGAACACAAGCACAGGAGAATCAATGCCTTTGTTTTCATTTCTTCTCCCCCTGCGGTTGCGTCAGGCGCTGGAGGCCTTGCAGCTCGGGATGCTCGCCGGCGTCGCCGCGGACGGTGAAGGTGCCACCGGCTCTTTGCAGCTCTTGCTGCGCTTTGTCGTCGAACCCGAAGAAGGCGTAGTGCGCCGCGAGGTTCAAGCGCGCGGCGTTGAATGATCCGTCGAGCGACAGCGCCTTCTTGAACGCCGCGTACGCGCTCGTCGGATCCTGCGCGCGGTGGAGGGCGACGCCGCGCAGGTTGTGCACTTGCGCGTTCTTCGGGTCGGCGTCTTCGGCGCGGTCCAAGATGAGGAGCGCCATCGCGAGATCGCCCGCGCCCAAGTAGAGCTCGGCGAGCTGCACCAAGAGATCGGCGCTCTTCGGCGCCTTCACCAGCTTCTGGCGGATGCCGGCGCTGCCTTCGGGATCGCTCACGTGCTTCGAGGTCGCCTGCGCGAAGAGCGGGATCTTGTCGGCGTACGCTTGGCCGGCGAGGCACGCCCGGCCGACGTCGGTGAAGACGAGGAGCTCTTTCGTTCGCTGCGCGCACTTGTTCTTGAACTCGGCGCCGCGCTTCTCTGCTTCGTCGGCGCGGCTCGCGATCACCTGTTGGAGCTGTTGCCGTTCCTGCGCCGAGATGCCGTCCGGCAGCGAGACCTTCTTCAACGTCTCGCTGTATCGATCGTAGGCGACGGCGAGCCGCGCCAGCGCTGCGATCGCGAGGTCTGCGTCTTTGCTCTGCAGCACGGCGGCGTAGGCCTTGTCGACGTTCTGCAAGAGCGCGCCCTTCTCGGTGATCGTCTTCACGGCGTCGCCCGTGTCGGCGTAGCCCGTGAACTGATCGAGCGTGAGCTCGGCGAGCATGAAGCGCGCCTTGGCCAACGCCTCGTTCGCTTCGTCGGTCGTCGCCTTTGCCTTCAGCGCGTCAGTGAGCGCTTTGACGGCCTCGTCCTTGTCGCCGCGCTGAAACGCGAAGAAGCCCTTTAGCATCGCGCCGACGGCGCCTTCTAGGGTTCCCGCGGCGAGCAGCTCTTCGAGCGCGGCCAAGTTGCCCGAGCGCGCGATGATCGAGACGACGGAGTCGAGCTTGTCCGGCGCGCGCGCGGCGAGCGACCTCACGCTCCCGGTCACCTTGGCGTCGCCGAGGAACGCGCGGATGACGGTGGCAGCGTACAAGCGCTCGTCGGCGTCCTTCGCCGCGGGATCGATCTCATAGACCGCGCTCAAGAACGCCGCGGCCTGCGAGAAGTCGGCGCGATCGGTCGCGGTGCCGGCGAGCGCCTTCATCACTTCGACGCGCTTGTTCGAGCGCGGATACTCTTCCAAGAACTCGCGGCCGAGATCGTAGAACTTATCGGCGTCGTTGTTCCGCGCGACGATGAGCGCGTTGTAGAGCGCTTGCTCGCCCATCGCCGTGCCCTTGTTTCTGCGCGCGAACGACTGCAGCTGCTCCTCGCGATCGGCGCCAGACATGATCGTCATCTCGGCGATCTGCCGCTGCTCGGCCTTCTTCACGATCTCGCCGATGTCTTGCTTCACCTTGGGATCAGAGAGCGACGCCAAGAGCAGCTTGCCGATGGTCACCATGCCTTCGAAGTCTTCAGCCGAGCGGAGCGCGTCGAGCGAGAGCTGAGCCGCGGCGAGGCCTTCGTCGGCCTGCGGATACTGGCGGGCGAGGGCGAAGAAGAGCTCGGAGGCGCGCAGGTAGTCGCCCGAGTCGTAGTGGCTGCGCGCGATCGACAGCTTGATCTGCACCGTGCGCTGATCGTTGCCGAGATCGGCGAGCAAGACGCGGCCGAGCGTGCGGATCGCGCCGCGCGCCGAGACCCGCTCGAAGCGCGAGAGCTTCGGCTGCTCGAGCGCCTTTTGGTACTCGCTGATGGCGTTCACCCGCGCCTGCTTCGCCGCGTCACCCTCGCTGCGCGCCGCGATCCGCTCGAACGCCGTCGCCGCTTCGAAGTGACGTTCGGCGAGCATCAAGGCGTCGGCCCGGTTCTGCTGCATCTCGGTCGAGGCCTTGGTGTTCGGAAAGTAGCGCAAATACGCGACGTAGGCGTCGGCGGCCGCCGAGTGCAGCGCGGGCTTCTTCTTCTCCTTCGCCAAGAGGTGCGTCTTCGTGGCGATGTCGCGCGCGTAGACCTCGAGCTCCGTCTCGAGCTCGGTACGCTTGCTTTCTTCGAGGCGCGTGTCGAAGTAGCGTTTTTCATACACGCGACCGACCCGCTCCACGTCCTCGGCCGAGTGGTCGAAGAGGTTCGCCTTCAAGACGTTGTCGTAGAGCTTGCGCGCGGCCTCGAGCGCCTCTTCGTCGCCGGCGGCGGCGTCGAGCACCTCGCGAATCGCCGCGGCGGCCGGCGCGTACATCTGCTTCAACGCGAAGCGGTTCGCGGCGCGGCGGATCGACGCCACGTAGTCCGACGATGATGCCGCGAGGCCACGCAAATAGGTGTTCGCTGGCTTGTTCCCGAACACGTCTGGGTAGCAGTAGGCGATGTCGCTCAGGGCCTCGCGCATCAGGTTGATGCTCTTTTGCGTGATGATGACGTTCTGCACGCCGCGCGCCGTGTTCTTGTCCTTCAGGATTTTTTCGAACTGCGCGACGGCGCCCTTGCAGTCCTCTTTGTTGATGCGCACCCAGCCGAGCTTGTAGCGGGCGAGCGCATGCACCTTGCTCGTCTGCTCGGCGAGCACTTGGTTGTAGTAGAGCTCGGCCTTCTCGAGGTCGCCTCGATCGAAGGACGCGTCGCCGAGCACCAAGAACGCTTCCAGGCGATGCGGGCTCTTCGGGTAGCTCGCGATGAGGCGCTCGTAGTTCGCCTTCATGTTCTCGAACTCGCCGAGCTCGCGATACTCGTGCGCCATTAAGAAGAGCGCCTCGTCGTTGCGGGAGAAGCGCGGAAACTCACGCGGGATGCGCTCGTAGATGCCGATCGCCAGGTTCTTGAGGAGGCGCGTCTCGGGTGCGTCGAAGTTGCGCGAGGTCTCGCCCTTCTCGAGCTTCGTCTCGTAGACGATGAGCCACGCATGCCGCGCGCGCTCGGTGTAGAGCTCGGCGAGGCGCATGTACATGTCGGGCATGTAGCTCGCGCCGCGCGAACGTTGGATCATCTCTTTCGTCGCGCTGATCGCAAAGTCGATCTTCGACGCCGATTGCTTCAACTGCTCGACCGGCGACACTTTTACGGTTTTTGGAATCGCGATGGTGGCGCAACCGACGAGCAACGTGACCAACGTTGCCGTCGCCATTGACGTCGCCGTCGCCGTCGCCGGTCTTTTCATCGCACACACCGATCGTTCGTGAGCACCGCGAAATCTCGCAGCTCATCCGACCAGTACTCCCCGGTAAACTTGAAGTACGCCTTGCTCGAGTCCGCCGGCGGCGTCGTGTCGAGCTCCGCCCGCGCCGCGCGACTTCCGATGCGCTTGAACAAGCCGATGCCGATCTCGTAGTCCAAGATGCCCATCTGCTCGTCGACCGAGAGCAGATCGTCCGCGGTGCGCTCGAGCAACCCTTCGAGCTTGCGATCGCGCTTGCGCTCGAGCAGCGCGCCGCGGGTGTCGTACATCGCTTGCAGGTGGCCGCGCAGCGCCTTGTCGACGATCGCCCCGAGCTCGTCCTTCTCCTTCTTCGTCCGTTCATAGATGCGCACGATCTCGCGGATCTCCTCCCGCGACAGCGCGACCTCGACGAGCAGCGGCATCTCGGCGAGCGGCGTGCGCTCGCGGATGCCCTTCAAGAGGTCCGCGTACTTGTCGCGGAACTGCAGCACCGAGCGGTGCGCGGCGCGAAACTGGCACAGGCGGTTCAACGACAGCGCGCGGATGAGCTCGCGCTCTGGCGCGAAGGCCTTCCGGTAGATCGGCGCGCCCAAGCCCACGGTCATGCCGAGCGCGCGCTGCTCGTCCTCGGACGCCACCTTGCTCCACGCTTTTTCTGCGAGCACCGCGGCCTGCTGCGACGGCGGCGAGTCGACCTGCGAATAGAAGTCGAACGCCTCGTCGAAGCGCTTCTGCTCGTAGCGCAGGCGGCCCATCGCCGTCCGGCAGTCATTCTTCACCTTCTGCGGCGTCTTCTTGTCCTCGATGAGCGCGACGAAGAGCTTCTCGGCGCCCTCGGCGTTGTCCTGCTGCATGCGGCCGACGCCGAGCGCGTAGCGGGCGGCATAGGAATAGTGGTTGTCGCCCGCGAACAACGCCTCCAGGCGCTGCTCGCCCCAGTTGCCGTAGCCGCGGCGCAGCTCACCGAGCGCTTGGTAGTACTCGACGAAGCCTTGCGTCGTCTTTTCGAGCTCGCCGTACTGGGCGCCGAAGAGCACGTCGTCGATGAGCCGGCCTTCTTCGACGAGGCCGCGGCGTGCGAGGCCGTCGAGCGCGGTCAACGCCCGCGACACCATGTCCGGCGCGCGCCGCGAGGTGACGACGTCGATGTAGTGCTCGACCGCCGCTTGCGTGTAGCCGAGCTCGCGCAGCGCCTCCGCCAAGTAGTACTGCGCGACGTCGCGCTTGAGCTCGTCTTCGGCCATCGCCTTGTAGACGAAGTGCAAGGCGATCGCCGCCGGCGCATGTTCCTTGCCGAGCAAGGTCTCGATCGCGCGATCCAAGCGCAGCTCGAGCTCCGCCTGCGACATCACCGGCTCCGAGCTTGCTTCGGCGCTCGCCGGCTGCGACGCAGGCGCCGGTGCCGCCGCCGGAGCCGCGGCGCCGAGAGCGATCGCGAGCACGGCGGAGATCATTCGCCGCCTCCGAACGACACCGCCAGACCGAGCGTCACGTGCAGCTCGCTGACGACGGACGGGGGGCGAACGAAGAGCATGTAGCGCGCGTCGAGGCGCATCGACAGGTGCTCGACCAGGTGCAAGCGCAGGCCGATGCCGGCGTCGAAGCCGACGCGAAACGCGCCGGGGTTCAAGAAGCGCGCGACCGCGGGGCCCAAGACGAAGAAGAGCTCGGCGTGGATCACCGAGCGGTTCAGCGCGGCGAACTTTCCGTAGAAGGGCTTGAAGATGATGTTGCTGCTGAAGAAGTAGTTGATCGATTCGATCTGCGTCGGCTGCACCTGGAAGTTGTCGAGCAGCTCGCGGCGCAAGTCGGTCTCCACGCCGAACGCGTAGTAGAACTGGCCGATCTCCCATGCCCACATGTCCGTGAAGTGGATGGTGTAGCCGCCGCCGACGGTGATGCCTTTGACGAACGCGTTCAGCGGCAAGACACCGCCGACCACGTTGATCTCGTGCTTCAGCTTGAACTGGCGGTTTTGAATCGCGTAGGAGTCGGCGTCCTCCTCTTGCGCATGAGCCGTCCCCGCCGCGAGCAAGATACCCACCACCAGCAGAAGATGTGCGATTTTCATTACATTCCTATCGTACTGAACACGAAGGGATAGGTGACCGTGACCGGACCACCTTTGGGTTGCGGGAATTTCCAACGCTTCAACGCATTCTGAATGCAGCTCGACACTTCGTTGTTGCGCACGGTCGACGACTTGATCTTGACCGTGCCGACGGTTCCGTTCGGTGTGATGACCCATTCGCTCACTATCTTGCCGGCAAGCGAGGCGTCTTTCACCAATTGTCGCTCATAGCAGCCTTGCACCTCGTGCAGGTGATCGTTGACTACTTTTTGGATCTCGGATCGATCGAGCGAGCCTTGGACCTGAACGCTCCGCGCGGGCGGCGCGTCGACGACCCCGCGCACCTTGCCGGACGGCGCGCTGCCCTGCACGCGGCCGAGCGTGCCTCCCTTCGTCAGCTCGTTCGCCGACTTCGTGTCGATGCGGCCGACGCCGCTGCCGGCAGCGCCGAGCTTCATCTCGGTGCCGGCCATCTTGCCGATCGCGCCCGAGACCTTGAAGCCAGCGCCCTTCGGTGCGGCGACCGCGTCGAGGTTCGTCGACGCGGCGGCGCTCGGCGCGGCCGGTGAGGTGAGCCCACCGCCCAAGGCGCTGAGCAAGCTCTGCGCGGCGGCCGATTTTTGCGGCGCTGGCGGCGGCGTGGGCGAGGCCGAAGGCTTCGGGCTCTTCGGCTGCTTCTTCGGCGGCGTCTTCGCCTGCGGTTGCGGCTCCGGCTGCACCGGGATCGGCTCGGGTTCGGGTTGCGGCGGCGGCGGCTCGAGCTCGAGGTCCTTGATCTTCACCTCGACGTAGCGGCCTTCGTTCGGATCCATCACGCCTTCTTTCGAGGGCGTCGACAGGCCGAGGATGATGAACGCGATGATGTGAAAGACGAACGCGGCGATGATCACGCGCTGATCTTCGAGCGAGGGCGCTTTGAAGCTCGCCGGCGGCGGGAGCGGCACCGGTACGGCGCGCTCGGTGTGCTGCAAGAGCAACACTTCGCGCGGGCTGAGCTCCAGCTTCACGCTCGTGCCGGGCGTGACGCGCAGCTCGGGGCCGTCGCTGCCCTTCTTGCTCAAGGTTTGAATGGCGAGCTCTTTACCGCCCTTCGTCGCTTTGCCGGCGAGCGTCTTCAGGCCGCGGACGACGAAGGTGCCGTCGTCTTCGTGCGTGCATTGCAGCGGCACCGGCGATGACAAGCGCATGTTCCGGCCGCGCGCGATGTGCAGGATCTTGACCACGCGCCCATCGCGCTCGCGCACGGCTTCGACGACCTTCGTGCCTTCGCCCGGGACGCGGTGCTTGCCGGTCTCGAACATGGCGTCGACGAGCGAAAACGCGACGAATGGCTCGTCGTCGTCCTCGTCCTCTTCTTCGTCAGGGTGGGCGTCGTGCTCGAACGCGGGCTTCAGCGCGACCGCGGCGGCGGCAGGCGCGCGGATGCCCGGAGGCAAACGATCGACGCGCGTGCGATCGGCCGGCTCGGGATCCGGATCGCGCGTGACAGGCTCGGTCACCGGCTCCGGATCTGGCGCGCGCTGCGGCTTCTTCTCCGGCTTCTTTTCGGCCTCGGGCTTTTTCTCCGGCTCGCGCTGCTTCTCGGGCTCGCGCTTCGCCTCGGGTGCGGTCGCCGGCGCGACGCGGAGCACGCGTGTCTTCGGCGCCTCTTCGAGCGTCGTCGCGGCCGCCGCTGCGGTCGCCGCCGGCGAAGACTTCGTCGTCGCGACGGGCGCCGGCGCGGGAGCGGGGACCAGCGTCGGTGCAGCGACCGGCGCGGGCGCCGCGACCTGCGCTTGCCCGGAGACGCGATGCACGACGAAGCGGAGCGTGTGCTTGCCGAGCGTGATCGTGTCTTGCGGCTGGATCAAGTGGCTCTCGGCCGCATCGCCGTTGGCGACGAGCGATCCGCCGGGCAGCGCCTCGATGATCACGCTGCGGCCGGTGAAGTGCACGACGGCGTGCTCGTCCGCGAGCGTCGGATCGTTGATGACGATCGTGCAGCCTTGGCCTTTGCCGATGACGATCCGCGTCTCCGAATGCACCGTCGACGCCAGGAGCCCGCCGCCCGGCTTGAAGACGATGACCTCGAGCTCGGATGCTTGGCTCATTCGCCGAACACCGTCTTCACCGTCCGTTCGCGGAAGGTGCTCGGCGTCTTCACCAAGCTGGTGAAGCGCGATTCAGCGCGTTGAAAGAGGTAGACCGCTCCTTGCGCACGTTGGCCTTGCACGACGCGTTCGTCGAACTCGATCTTCGACTCGCGCTTGATCACCTCGCGTGACGGCGCCTCCTGCTTCGCTTCGGCGGGCTTGTCGTTCTTCTTCTTCTCGACCGCGGGCGCCGGATCGTTCCTCTTGCTGGCCTTGCTCGCGTGGGTGGCGCTGGCGGAGAGCAGGCACACGCAAACGCTCGGCGCCGAAAGAAGCAAGTGTGCTCTCCTCATTTGACTCCTCCTCCGATCAGCACGAACTGCGTTTGCTCCAGGTCGATGAAGGCACGGTTCGGCGTCTTCCTGTTGGGAGCGATGAACCGGACCGGCACGCTTGCCACAGTGAATATACCGAAGCCTTTGGGAGTTTCCTCTGAAAGCTGAGACAGGTATACCCGGATGTCGTTCCAACCCCTACCTGGTCGTCCGTTCGGCACTTCCATCGTCTCGACGAGCGTGATGTTGCGCGCGTCGAAGCGAAAGCACGACCGGCGGGTCTGGCGCACTTGCGTGACGATGTCTTGGTCCGAGAGCGGCAAGGCGTCGGCCGTCACCACGATCTGCATGCGCTGGCCAGTCGGCGAGTCGAGCATGAAGGTGCCGCCAGCGCTCACGTCGAGCTCCGGGCCCGGCGTCGGATCGTCGATCGCGTTCGTGTAAGCGATCGTGCCCGGCGCGACGAAGTGAAAGCGCGCGACGCCCGCCTCGCCGCCGTCGACGCGCGAGACGAGCACGCCGGGGATCGGCTCCTTCGGGTTCACTTCGAGGCGTTGCGTGTCGCCTTCGTCGAAGAAGCGATAGCGATAGCCGAACTCGAGCTCGTGCTCGGCGTCGCTCGACGAGACGTCGAGGCCGCTCTTCAACTCGTCGCCGTTCGGCAGCCCGTCGCGATCGGTGTCGTTGAGCGCGTCGTCGACGAGCGCGTTGCCTCCGCGGCGCACCTCGACGAGATCCGGGATGCCGTCTTTGTCGGAGTCGGGCAGTGAGGGCTCGGTGCGCAGCACGATCTCTTCGCAGTCCAAGAGGCCGTCGGCGTCGCTGTCGGCGCCGGGGTTCGCGAGCAGGGTGCACTCGGTGGGCAACGCCGGCACCAGCGGATCGAAGGTGGAGCCGGGCACGCGCACGAAGCGCTCGATCGCGTCGCCGACGAGATCGCCGTCGGTGTCCCACAAAGTTGGGTCGGTGCCGAACTGCGCCTCTTCGTCGTCGGTGAGGCCGTCTTGATCGGAGTCCGGCTGCACGACGCCGTCCTTGATGATCGCATTCGGGTTGTAGACGACGAGCTCGCGTCGCTGCAGGATCGCTTGCGGCGTCGAGATGTCGATCTGCAAGAGGTTCACTTGCGTCGGCTGCTGCCGGACGAACGCGCCGCGGCCGGCGATCGCCATCTGCGAGAGCAGCGCGTTCATCCGCGTCTCGTCCTTCAGCGCCACGATGTGGAACTCGAGGTCGATCGCGCCTTGATCGAGCGCGTACTGGCGCATCTCGCGGACCATCTGCGGATAGAGCTCGGCCTCGCAGTCCATCGGCGCCGGCTGGATCTGCGGGCAAAACGTGGCGGCGAGCTGCGTCCGGCACTGGGCGCTGTTCGTGCTCATGATGCCGTTCGCGGGGCACCAGACGCTCGCGAGCGAGGGCGACGGCGGACCGTCGACGACGAAGAGGATCACGTAGCGGGTGCGGCTGCGCTGGCCGGGCGTCGCCGAGAGGATGTCGTCTTGCACCGCGGTCGTCGCGACGCGCAGCGGCTCCAAGTACGAGCGTTGACTGTCCGGCGTCCCGACGCGGATCGAGTCGATCGCCGGCGGCAAGAGCGCGTTGTCATCGGCGTAGCCCGCGGTCAGCGCGCGCGCCGTGCGGCCGTACTGCACGAGGCCGTAGACGTAGTTCTCGCCCGTGTAACGATCGAGCAGGTTCTCGATGGCGGTCGCGCGCGTCGACTGCGGATCGTCGTTGCCCATCTCGGCGGTGACGTCGCTGACGATCAGCGTCTTCACGAGGAAGTCGACGTCGAGCGGATCCTCGGTGCAGATGTCGCCTTGGAACGAGGCCTTGTTCGCCACGTTCGGCTGCGAGGTCGCGGTGTAGAGGTTCGAGTTCGTGCAGGCCAAGATCGTGGCCGTGAACGTGGCGGTGGCCGTGGCCGAAAACCTTCTCATCTTGCCACCACCGGATCGACGAGCGGCGGGCCGCGCAGGATCATGCCATCGGCGCCCACGACCCAGACGTCGGTCGGATCGCTCGCCCAGACGCCGTAGAGCCACGTCTTGCCGGCGTCGGGATAGTGCAAGAGCGACGTCGCGCCACCGACGCGCGCGAGCAAGCCGTCCCAGCCAACCACGTACATCGCCCCGCCGGGTGCGCTGATGCTGCGCACGAACGAAGATTGAATGCCGGCGATGCGCGCGTTGCCGCGGCCGCGATCGAAGACGGCGCCGTCGACGCCGCCGATGAAGGTGCCGCCCGGGCCTGCGTGCGCGGCGACGAGCGTCTTCGGAAAGCCGGCCAGCGCTTGGCGCGTGAACGAGGTGCCGTTGTAGGTGGCGATGGTGCCGAGCGTGCCGACCGCGAAGGTGTTGGTGCCGCTCCGCACGATGGCGAAGAGATCGTCCGGGCTGTTCGTCGGCACCGGCTGCCAGACGCCGCCGCCGCGCGCGATCGCCGTCGCGTTGGCGCCGACCGCGAGCGCCGACGTCGCATTCGCCCAGATGCCGCGCAATTCTTCGCTCGTGCCGGTGCCGTCGACGGACCAGGTCTCGCCGTCCCAGGCGATCACCGTCCCGTGGTTGCCGCACGCAAACGCCCGCGTTGGCGACACGACGAAGACCGAGAACAGGTGCTCGGTCGTCGGGCTCGTGACTTCGCTGAGCTCTTGGCCGTCGTAGTGCAGGATGCGCCCGCCGCGGCCCACGATATAGATGTTGTCCGCGGCCGAGCCGTGGATGGCGAAGTAGTCGCCGAGCGGCGCCGCGACCACGGTCCACTTGGCCGCGAGCTCCTCGACGGTCGGCAAGTTCGGGTTGACCGAGGTGCCGGCGCCGCACGCGACGAACAGGCAGGCTATGCACACCGCGCGCATCAGGGGATCACCCCGCTCGGGCACATCATCGTCGCGGCGCAGTAGCAGGAGCATTGGTTGCCGGGATCGAACTCGTTGCACCCCGCCGGGCAGCCGTCATTGATCGCGCTGATGCGAAGCCGGTACGGCTGCGCGACTTCCCAGTCGTTGGCGCCGTAGTCACGCACCTGCAGGAAGTATTCGTAGTTGACGTCGGTGCCGGCGTGGCCTGCGTCGGCGAACGAGCACTGCGAGCAGTTGGCCGCAGGCCCGCCGAAGAACTGCGTCGGCACGGCGCCGCCGAGCGTGCCCGCGTAGTAGAAGCTTTGATGGATGCCGAGATCTTCTCTGCGCATCAGCACGACGATGCGCAGGTTCTGGGACGTCGGCTGATCCCACTCGAACTGCAGGCCGCAGGTCGCCGGCACCGTGTTGGTCGCGATGTCTTTGCACGGGTACTTGAACTTGAACCAATCTTCGTCCGACGCGTACGAGATGATCCCGGTGACGCCGACCGGCCCGCTGATCGCGAGCGTGCCGTCGATCGCGCGATCACGGCTCGCGGCGTAGTTCTGACCCTGGAGCGGGTACGGATCGTAGAAGTTGTTGCGCGCGGCCGGTGTGGCGCCGCGATCGTTCGGATCGAGCTCGCGCCAGAGCTTCACGTCGAGCGAGTAGTCGCGCGCGTCGTCGTATTGATCGTCTTTGAAGTCGTGAACGGCGATGAAGTAGGTGCCGGCGGTGAATAACGGCTGCGCGGTGCGCAAGGTGCTCGTGCCGCTCGACGGCGACGTCGTGACCTGCGCCAGGAATTGCGGCGCGCCGCACACCTTTTGCTGGCCGACGCCGGACGGAACGCAGGCGCCGCCGCCGACGCAGCGCCGGCAGGTCTGGCCGGCGGGGCAGAAGTGATAGGACCCTTGCGGCAGGCACAGGTGCGAGAGCTCGCAGTCGAAGTCGCTGTTGCAAGCGATGTTCAAAGAATCGCAGTCGCCGTCGCTGGTGCAGGTCGACGTTGCCTCCGGCACGACGAGATCGAACGCGAGCTGCGTCGCCGCGGGTGCTTGCTGGCTCAAGGTGATCTCGACGACCGCCGGCGCGCCGGAGGCGAGATCGAGGCGGTAGAAGTCGCGATCGCCGCTCGAGGCGATGCGGCCGACTTTCTGGGCGAGGGTGACGTCGGCGGTGCCGTCGAAGCCGGAGGCCGGCATGTTGCCCGGCCCGAGCGGAGTCGCGTTGGCACCGACGTCGTTGCGCGTCGCGCCTTCGTTGACGTCGGGCTCGGCCTCGGGCGTGAGGACGAG
This sequence comes from Deltaproteobacteria bacterium, assembly GCA_020848545.1. Lineage (GTDB taxonomy): Bacteria > Myxococcota > JADLHZ01 > JADLHZ01 > JADLHZ01 > JADLHZ01. Next base: position 48,093 of record JADLHZ010000073.1, read on the forward strand.
CGTGTAGACGCCGGTGGCGGTGCGGTCGGGCGCGCGGTTCGGCTCCTGCTTCAGGACGATGAAGTAGTCGCCGGGGGTCACCAGCGGACGTTGCTGCGTGAGCGTCGTTCCTGGGTTCGCGGCGCCGCTCGCGAAGATCGTTCCGCCCGCGTTCTGCAGGGTGTATTCGACGACGGCCTTACTGCCGGCCGCGCTCGTCAGTTGGATCTGCAGAACCGGGAGGCCCGCGGTGATCGTCACTTTGTACACGTCGACGTCTTGGGCGTAGGCAAAATATCCGGCGACGCCGTCGGCGACCTTCGCCTGCGCCACCGTGTCGTTCGGCTCGTGCGTGTCCGGATCTTTCGCCGCCGTCAGCGTGATGGCGTAACTGCCGACGTCGTCGCGCTCGTCGTCGCTGACGTCGCGCACGGCAAGGAAGTACGATCCCGGCGTGACCTTGGCGGTGCTCGTGAGGTTGCTCTGGCTGTCGTCGGGCTTGTCGTCGGCGAGCTGGCCGCCGTCGATCGCGGTCGTCGCGTCGGCGGCGTAGAGGTTCGCTTGCAGATCGATGCGCGTCACGGCCGTCGCGTAGCCGACCTTGAGGTCGAGCAGATCGCTGCCGGCCGGCACCGTCAAGCTGTACCAGTCGACGTCGGCGCGCGGGCAGATCTGGCCGCTCGCCGTCTGCGCCGCGCTCGCGCTGCCATCGACAGCGATGGCCGTCGAGGCGTCGCGCGAGCCGTCGACCACGCACGTGCCGGCGATCGTGTCGTCGTCGCCGCCGCCGGCGTCGGTCGTCGGCTTCGGCGGACAAGCGACGAGCGTCCAGCAGAGCGCCGTTCTAAGGAGAAATACAATCGCGCGCGGCATTGAAGACCTCGGGATCGTCGGGCGGACCGAACGGTTTCTTGAAGGCTTCGAGCGGCACGGTCATGCGGCCGGAAGCGGGCACCTTGCGCTCGGGCACCAACGTGAAGCGCGGCAGGATGCACGCGATGCGATGGTTGCCGAAGTCGTCCGGCGCATCGAGCGGCGCCGACGTCAGCGTGAGATAGACGACGTTCGTGCCGTCAGGATGCGTGCCGTTCGCCTCGGTCGGCGCCAGCGTGATGTTCTCGACGGCGAAGTCGTAGCAGCGCACGGACTCTGGCACTCCTGGATCGCTGCTCGGCGTTTCTTTCACGGTGTAGCGATAGCCGATCTGCGACAAGTTCCCAGAATCATCCGCGCTCGGATCGGTGTGCACCGCGAGCTCGTTGCCGGTGCGCACGCCGTCGAAGTCGGCGTCGGTGAGGGTGTCCTCCTGCGCCGCGTTCGAGCCGGCGTAGAACTCCACGTCGTCACCGATGCCGTCGGCGTCCGAGTCGTAGAGGCGCGGGTTGCTGCCGATGAAGCGCTCCTCGCAGTTGAGCAGCCCGTCACCGTCGTCGTCGAGCTTGTCCTGCGGCAGCGAGCAGTCACCGTCGCCCGAGAAGTTCGGATCGAAGCCGGCGTTTCTGAGGCGCACTTCCAGCATGTCCGAAAAACCGTCGTCGTCGCTGTCGCGATCATGGGGGTCGGTGCCGGGGTCTTCCTCTTCCGTGTCGAGCAGGCCGTCAGCGTCCGAGTCCGGCATGCCGAGCGTGCCTTGCGTGCGCTCGCTCGCGTTCAGTACGACGAAGCTCTTCATCGCGAAGGTGCGGATGAACGCACGAAAGTCGATGTAGAAGAAGCTGATCGGCTCGCCGGCCGCGAACGATCGGAAGGTGCCGTCGCCGGCGCGCGCCATGTCTTCCAGCAGGTTCGTTGCGACGAGCTGCACGGCGGGCGGCGTCGTCGGACCCGAGAGGTAAACCGTATGGAGCTGCACTTGCGCCAAGCGTTGGTCGCGCTCGAGCGCTTTGATCGCGAGCACGCGATCGCGGATGCGCGCGTTGGTGTTCGAGGTGGCGGTGACCGGCGCCGGCAAGCCGTCTGACATGAACACGACGACGTAGCGCGCGCGGCTCCGGGCGGTCGAGTCGAGCGCGAGCATGTCGGCCTGCAACACGCGAAACGCCGTCGTCAGGCCGGCCTCGTAGTTGGTCTCGCTGGCGCCGGTGTTGAGCAGCGGAAGGCGCACGATCATCTGTGACGCGTCGGCGGTGAAGCCGTCGTTGCCAGCGGCGTTCTGCACGAGGACACCGGCGGCGCCGTTGAACTGCATCAACGAGTACTCGACGCCGTTGCCTGGCGGATAGGCGGTGATCACGTCGTAGACCGCTTGGCCGCGGCGCGCGAGGCACGCGGTCGCCGTGCACGTCGGCGGCGGCGGATCGGTGATGTTCATGCTCTGCGAGGTGTCGGTGATGAACAGCACCTTCAGCGGAAACTCGAGCGGCTTGGGAGCATCGGAGCAGACCCGGCCTTCGACGGCGAGCTTGTCGTCGCGGACCGCGGGCGGCGGCTTGTCGGCAGTCTTGAGGGTGTAGGCGTTGCAGCGGTTCTCGAAGAGACCGGCCACGGCCACGGCCACGGCGACGGCCACGCGCATACTACGGCGCATCGGCCCGGACGCAGTCGCGCGTCACGTCGAGCGCGGTGGGAGTTTTGAAGTTCTCGTCCTTCAGATCGATGACGCCGCTCGCCGGTGACTTCACGGCGCCCGCGACGTAGCGCACGTCGACGCACGCCTGCCGGATCTCGCCGAAGTCGAGCGGTCGGTTCGTCGGCGCCTCGATGAAGGAGACGAACACACGGGAAGCGCCGCGCGGCGAGTCGGTGCCGGTGCCGGTCGTCAGCAGGCGGATGTTGCGCACCTCGCCGTGATAGCAGACGCGGCCGTCGGGGCGAGTTTCCGTTTCGTTGACGAGGTAGCGGTAGCGGACGTCGGCGTCGCCATGCGGTGAGTTGCGCACGTTCGGATTCAAGTGCGTTCGGATCTCGTCGATGTTGCGCATGCCGTCGTTGTCGCTGTCGCCGATGGAGTCGGTCGCGTCCAACGGGTCCAAGATGCCGCGCAGCTCTTGCAAGTCGGTCAAGCGGTCGCCGTCGGAGTCGAACAAGCGCGCATCCGTGCCGAGGAATTGCTCTTCGCAGTCACGCAGGCCGTCGCCGTCGCTGTCGTTGCGCACGCGGCACGCTTGCAGGGGCTTATTGCGATCGAGCGGATCGAAGCCCGACTCGCGGAAGCGATCCTCGAAGAAGTCCGAGTACGAGTCGCCGTCCGAGTCAGCGGGGTTCGAGCAGCTCTGGCCGAGCCCGACGCAGGTCTTGAGCTCGAACTCGCGCGCGTCGGGGAGGCCGTCGCCGTCGGTGTCAGCCTGCAGCTTTTCGTCGGCGAAGATCGCGTTCGTGTTGGTGACGACGAGATCGGCGAGGGCGTTCGGCTCTTTGACCGAGGTGTAGTTGAAGTTGAGAAAGGAGATGTTCTGCGCGTTCGAGAACTCGGTGAACGTTCCTTGACCGTGCGCGGCGACGTCGGTCAGCAGCGAGACCGCGCGCGGGCGATCCAAGTAGAACGCCATGTTCGTCGCCAGCGGGTTGTTCACCGCCGTCGGATCGAAGAGCAGCGCGCTGTGCACCCGCACCTCGGCGACCTTGTAGGCGTCTTGCAGCTCGAGGATGTCATCGACGGCCTTCGTGATCTGATACGGCTGGTTGTAGTCGCCGCCCATCTGCAGCGCCGGATAAAGCGAAGGGTCGAGCTGCGGGCCGAACATGGCCTGCCAGTTCTGCCGATCGACCTCGCAGACGCCGAGGAAGGTGTCGACGGTCGTCGCGCTGCACTGCGGATCCGGGATGCCGTCCGTGAAGAAGATGACGACGTACTTCGTGCGGGCGCGCTCCGCCGCGGAGCTGTTCTGCATGTCCTGCGAGAGGAAGCTGTAGGCCGCGCCGAGCGCGCCTTGGTAGTCCGTGAGCCGGTCGGCGACGCTGAGCCGCGTCGAGACCGCGCCGATGTTGGGAGAGTTCGTGAACGACGGCGTCGGCTGATCGATGCGCGCGTCGAACGCGATGACGCCGAACTGGACCGCAGGGTTTCCGGCGAAGCGCTGCATCGCGTTCGATACCGCCGTCGCCCGCAGCGCCTGCGGATCCGTCGCGATCATCGAGTTCGAGGTGTCGACGACGAAGAGCACCTTCACCGGGAAGAGCGCGTCGGCGGCGGGCTGGGTGCAGACGTCGACGTTCACCTGCAGGAGATCGTCGAGCGTCACTTGTTGCGGGCGCACGGCTTCGAGCCCCGGCGAGCTACACCGGAGGACGAAGACCGTGATGCAGAGGAAGATGAACCTGGCCCCACCGTCGCGCATGAAACGCTCCGTGTGTTCGCGCTCCGCCTACTTCTTGCGCAGACGGCGAACCGCGAGCGCGATCGCCGCGGCGAAGGCCCACGCGAGCTCGGCGCCGCCGGTCGAGTTGCAGCCCTTCTTCGCGCTGCCCGAGACCTCTACCGTGGCGATGCCGCTGGCACGCACGGCCTCGGCGAACTTGTCATCGGGCTCGACGAGCTCACCGCTCATCTCGATCTTGTACGTACCCGGGAGGTCCGGCTCGAAGTACGGCCGGCGCGAGCCTTCGAACTGATACTCGAAGCCTGACGACGTTTGCGCCGTGCCGCGCGGGTTGATCAGCACTGCGCGCGAGCCCGGAGGACGCTCGACGATGTTGAAGGTGTAGCGAATGCTTCGGTTCTCGCGGTTGGCGTAGAAGCCGAGGGGAAGCTTCTCCCCGGTGTTCGTCGTCGCGTTCGGCGAGGCCGTCACTTGGAACACGCTCTCGGGATCCAAGCACGCCGCGTCTCTGTTCTTGGCGGCGACGAAGCAGAAGCCGTTCGGATCGCAGGAGTTGCCGGCGCCGTCGAAGTCGTCGTCGATCTGTGCGGGGTTCGCGATGCGCGCGCAGTTATCGATGTTGTTCGGGATGGTGTCGCCGTCGCGGTCGGTGTCGCAGAGGTCGCCGAAGCCGTCGCCGTCGGTGTTCAGCTGATCGCCGTTGGCGGTGCCGGGGCAGTTGTCCTTGCCGTCTTGGATGCCGTCGAGGTCGGCGTCACGATCGCACGCGTCGCCCGGGTTCGTCGGGCTCACGTTTTGTTGGTTCGGGTTGGCGATGAGCGGGCAGTTGTCGTCGCGGTCGTTGACGCCGTCGCCGTCGTCATCGAGGTCGCAAGCATCGCCCTCGGTGTCCGAGTTGGTGTTCGCTTGCCCCGAGTTGCGGACGTATTGGCAGTTGTCGACGCCGTCGAGCACGCTGTCGCCGTCGTCATCTTCGTCGACCACGTCGCCGATGCCGTCGCCGTCCGTGTCCATTTGATCCGGATTGGCGGCGCCGGGCGCGTTGTCGCACGCGTTACCGACGCTGTCCGCGTCACCGTCCGCTTGATCGCGGTTCGGCAAGAACGGGCAGTTGTCGAAGTCGTCTTCGAAGCCATCGCCGTCGTAGTCGTCGGAGGTCGAGTAGGTCTCGCCGAGGTCGGTGTTGGCGACCAAGATCGAGCCGCCGCAGCCGCAGCCGCAGCCGCCGCCGTCATAGTTCGGCGTGCCGCAGAAGCCGGTCGAGCACTCACCCGGAGCCGACGTCTGAGCCGAGGCGGAAACTGGAAGAAGAATCGAAAGGCAGAGCGCAGCGAGAGCGACGAAGACTTTCATGTCGGACCTCCCTCTTAAGGCAGCGAGAACCAAGTGCCGGGAGTCTAGCAGACGGAGATCGTTCACAGTGAGCCTTTTGTTAGGCTGGCGTGATTTTTTTGCCGGATGTAGGGCGCTGTCGTAGATTTCAGCGTAGCGCGCCGTTCCTGCGCAACGCCGCCAAGTGCGCCCCGACGCGAAAGCTGTTGGCCATGATTGTCAGCGTCGACGGCACGCCGCCCGAGCTCGGCATGAAGCTGCCGTCGGTGACATACAAGTTCGGCACCTCGTGGCTCTTGCAGTGGCGATCGAGCACGCTCGTCTTCTTGTCGTCGCCGAAGCGCGCGGTTCCGTGCTGCAAGACGAAGGTCGTGCCGCCGACCGCTTCGCTTCCGAGCTGACGCGCGCCGGCCGCTTCGAGCACAGCGCGCGCTTTGTCGGCGAGGACCCGCGAGACGGCGACGTCTTCGGGATGATTGTCGACGTGGATGGCGGCGACCGCGAGCCCCCACTTGTCCTTGGTGCTCGCATCGAGCGCCACGAAGGTGTGCGGGTTCGGCAGAAACTCGCCGAAGACTTCGGCCTCGAGCTCGATGACGTCTTTGTAGGCGCGGAAGATCTCGCGCTTCAGCGCTTCGCCCCAGAGCAGGGGTGTGCGGCGGCGCGCCAAGCGTTCGGCGGTGTAGACGGCGCTGCGATGCGCGAGCTGAAAGACGATGGTGCCGCCCTTGTCGTAGCCCTTCCTTCCTTTGACGAAGTAATCGTCTTGGAGCGAGCGCTGCAAGAAGTGGATCGGATGATCGGCGCGCTCGGCGTCGGGCAGCGCCGCGCGCTCCAAGGCGCCATAGACCTTGGCGAGCGTCGAGAAGCTGAGGTTCTTGCCGACGAGCCCGCTCTTGTTGCCGAGGCCATCGGGATGCGCTGCCGACTTGCTCGCAAGGAGGAGCCGCGCCGATTCGATCGCCGTCGCCGCGACGCAGATGACGCGCGCCTTCTGCTCGACGCGCTCGCCGGTCTTCGTGATGTAGCGGACGGCGGTGGCGCGGCCCTCTTTGTCCGTCGCGATCTCATACGCCATGCACCCGTCGCGCAGCTCGCAGTGGTCAGTCGCGATCGCTTTTGGGATCACCGACGCCGCCGTGCTCGACTTGGCGTTCACCTCGCACCCGAAGCTGCCGCAGTAGTTGCAGTAGACGCAGGCGGAGCGTCCGTCGGCAGCGCTCGAGACGATCGCGCGCGGCGTTTGGAACGGATGCAGCCCGAGCTTCTTGCAGGCGTCGTCGACGCGCGCGGCGAGCGGGTTGAAGGCGAGCGGCGGGAAAGGATACGGTCCCGCGCGCGGCGGTTCGAACGGGTATTCACCGGCCTTGCCGCTGACGCCGACCTCGCGCTCGACCATGTCATAGTACGGCGCGAGCTCTTGGTAGGTGATCGGCCAATCGGCGAGGGTGTGGCCAGGGATCCCGCGGTAGCGGTTCGCGAGCGCGAAGTCCTCCGGGTGCAGACGAAACACGTAGCCGCTCATGTGCACCGTGCCGCCGCCGACGCAGTTGGCGGTCCAGCCGAGGCTCGAAGGCTCCAAGGGATCGCCCTGCTTTCGGCTGAGCAAGTGCGGCTCGGCGCTCGGGTAGGGCACGAAGAAGTCGCGCCGCGAGATCGCGATCTCGTCGTGCGTGAAGTCTTCGGCTTTGTACCACGGGCCTTTCTCCAAGATGACGACCGAGCAGCCGGCCCGCGCGAGGGTGAGCGCCAGCGGTCCACCGCCAGCGCCGCTGCCGATGATGCACACGTCGACTTCGTCGGTGCCGAAGCGCTTCATTCGTGGTGACCGTGACGATGGGCGTTCGCGTCGAGCGGCTTCGGGCACGCCGGTGAATCGCCGAGCGCGCGCCAGACGATCTGATCCTTGTTGCCGCCGTAGCTCGGATCGCCGAGGTAGCCCTCGAGCGCGAGCAAGAGCACGGTGTCGAAGGTCTTCGCCGTATTCGTCTTCTCAGCGAAGGCGGCGAGCTGGTTCTGCTGCAGGCGCTCGAGCAAGACCCGCTGCGCCGGGGCGTCGAGGTCGGCGAAGTGCGCGGCGCCTTGGGCGACCGCCGCCCGTTGCAGGATCACCGCGGCCCGCCGCACGCCGCGCGCGATCGTGGTGAAGTGCTTCTGCGCGAGTTGCTTGTCTATATATAGGAGGACGTTTGCCGCGCGCGCGCCGGGCGTCCCGGGCGGATGGTCGGCCGGCAGCAGTTGCTCGATCCACGCATCGACGGTGCGCGCCTCGATCGGCACGAGGAACAAGAGTCCCTGGTAGCGCGGATCGTCCTCGGGCAGCTTCGGCTTCTCGTTGCAAGCGTTGCCGGCGATCGCCGCAGCGCCGAGGGCCGCCGTTCCGAGCAAGAGCTCGCGCCGCGATGCTTTCATGCGTCGATGCTCTACGGCAGCCACGCGTCCGCGATCCAGAGGTCGCCGTCCCAGATGCGCAGCGCGGCGATGAAGCCGTGGCCGTCCGGCGCGTAGATCAACGAGCGCAGGCCGAAGTAGCCGGCGTCGGCGATGAGCGTCGGATCGGCGGCGCCAGCGAGCGGCACCTCGAGCAGCTCCTTCTGGCCGCGAATGACGGCGATGCGCTTTCCGTCGGGCGAGAACGCGATCGCTTGGAAGCTGCCCTTGCCACCCGACGCGAGCAGCGGCCGGGGCGTCTTGCCGGCGAGCGTCGTGAGGAAGAGCGTGGGTTCTTCCACGGTCGCGAAGACGATGGCGTCAGTCGTGGGGCTCGCCGCGAACGCAGTGACCATCGCGACACCGAGCGGCTCCGCCTTGGCGCCGGCCTGCGCTGCCACGCGATGGAGCACGGCGCCGTCGCCGACGCTGGCGCCGCGCAGGAACACGACATGCTTGCCGTCATGCGCGAACATCGGCGCGTTGTCCTCCTTGTTCGCAGTGAGCGAGAGCTCTCGGCCGTCGTGCGATCGGACGGCGATGCCGGTGCCGCGCTGGCCGTCGTAGCGCACGAAGGCCACGGTTTTTTCGGGCGCGAAGAAGCGCGCTTCGCCGGCGTTGCCGAGGGCGACGCTCGTCACGGCACCCGTCGAGAGGTCGAGGGCGCGGACATCGCTCGCTTCGGCGCCGACGGCGGTGAAGGCCACACGAGCATCGGCGTACGGCGCAACGTCGAGGACGATGTCGGTCGTGCGCGGCGCCAGCTCTTCGATCGGCTTGCCTCGCTCGATGCGCGCGATGGCGCTGTACTCGTAGCAGGCGGAGTAGACGAGGCGGGTGCGATCGCTGGCGATCGCGATGCCCATCGTCGCCGGGATCGTGGCGACGACCTCGCCCGGACCGCCGTCGCGCGGGCGATAGATGAGCGTCGCGTCGTCGAGGCGGTTGCCGCGCGTTTGATAGATGCCACCGCGCGTCTTGCTGGCGAGGCCGCCTTTGAAGCGCAGCGGCTCGACGTCGCCGCCGGTCAGAGGGAGCAGCTCGACCGCCCGCGCGCCGGGTCGCCAGATCGCCAACGAGAACTGGCGCATCGACGAGTCGGCGCGAGCGATGCGGATCGCGAGCGCGCCGTCGGTGAGCGCGATGAACCCGTAGACCTCGTAGGCGTCGGCGATCGTGGTCAGCGGGCGTTGCACGCCGGTGTCGGCATCGATCTCGAGGATGACGTTGTTCTGGCCGAGCGCGGCGAGGGTGCTCGGGCCGAGCCAGATCGGCTCCGCGTCAGCGACCGTGCCGAGCCTGCGCGGATCGCCGTGCGCGTCGCCTTCGGCCGGCATGATGCGCAGCTCGGTGCCGCCGGGATCGTCGCGCAAGTGAGCGATGCGGCGGCCATCCGGCGAGAGCACCGGCGCGTAGTCCCAGCGCTCCCAAAAATCCCACACCGTGTCGCTCTGCATCGACAGCCGCCGCGGCGTGCGGGTCTTCAGATCGATCGCGAAGATGCCGAAGCCGTGATCGATCGTGTGGTCGTAGACGATCGTTTGCCCGTCGGGCGTGAAGCTCGGGAACTCTTCGCAGCCTTGGTCCGAGGTCAAGCGCTCGGGCACGCCGACGAAGATCTTCGCCTCTGCTGGGGCGCTCGCCGGCGGCGTGGACGGACGGCACGCGAGGAGCGCACAGAGGATCGGACAGAGCAGTGCACAGAGCAGCACGGTGCGAGCGACGCAAATCACAGCGAGAGCACGTATGCCAAAAGATCGTCGCGCTCGCGAGCGTCGAGCGTGGCGTAGCCGCCGTGCTTGCCGGCGCCGAAGTGCTCGAGCGCGTCGCGGAGCACGAAGCGCTCGCGCACGAAGAGCTGCTCGTCTTGATCGACGCCCAGACCGGCCGCGCCGCTCGTCAACATCGGGAACACGTCCCACGCGCCGCGCAATGAAGGCGGCGGGAAGCGATCGATCGAGGTGTCTTGCATGTGTGCGCGGAGCGGAAATGCGCGCGGCGTGCCGACGTCGAATGCGCGGCCGCGGGTGGAGGCATCTTGATCGAGGGTGAACAAGGGCGGCGGGTGGCATGAAGCACACGCGCCCTTGCCGTGAAAGACGGCGCGCCCGCGCTTCGGGTCGCCGATGTGCCCGTCGGGCAACTTGCGCTCCCCGGCGCTCACGTCTGGGTTCGGCGGCAACGCGAGCGCTGCCGAGAACGATGCGAGCGCGTCGATCTCGCCGCGCGTCATCGGCAAGCGCAGGAGCCGGTTGCGGTTGCCGACGAAGTCGCAGGTCTCTTTGATCGACTTCGTCGACGTCGGCACGAAGTAGGGTGGCGTGCTCGCCGACTCGCGCACCGTCGTCGCCTTGTACACGCGCAGCGGCCGCGTCTTTTCGAAGAACACGCCGTCCATGTGCCCGTCGGGGTGGCAGCTATCGCAGCTCATGCCTGAGCGCGCGAGGTCGCCGTAGAAGAGCACCTGGCCGAGGCGGCGCTCGCGATCTTTGGCGAGGGTGTCGACGACCGGGATCTGACGCTTCAACGCGAGCGTCTTCGTGTCGATCTCGGCGAGCGTGCCGGTGAAGCGGTTCAACACGTAGAGGCTGCCGTTTGCGAGCGCGAGCGCGTGCGGACCGGAGTGGACTTCGGGGCCGCTGCGATTCGCTGCGTTCAGATCGGGGCGGACCAGCGGAAAGCCGGGCGGCGGCGGGATGGCGAGAGACGCGACGAGCGCTTTCTTCGCCGCCGCGTCGTCGCTAGTGAGCGCGCGGACATCGAAGACGTGAATCCGCCCGGTGCCGATGTCGGCCGCATAGAGGTGCGCGCCGTCGCTCGCGAGCCCTTGCGTGACGCCGGCGCCGAGGCCCACGTGGCGCACGTAGCGGCCCGCGTCGATGATGCCGACGCCGGCGTCGTGCGTCACCTCGAGGCGCTGCGGATTCGGGCCTACGTTGGGGCCGATGCTCGAGACGAACCAACGATCGGTCGCGAACGCGAGCCCGCGGACGGCCTTTCCGCCCATGACGTAGGCCGCGTAGCCTTCAGTGCGCCCGCTCAGGATCTGCGTGCGTTTGGTCGGCGCGACGGGATCGCCGGCGCGCTTCAACGCGTGGTCGAAGATCTCGACCTGGCCGACCTGCTCGCTGCCGACGGCGACGCGATCTTTGCTCACGGCGAGCGCGCGCGGGTTCGGCAGCACGCGCGCCACGCCGATCGTCCTGCCGGTGTCTGCGTCGACCGCCCAGAGATCGTCGTCGACTTGGCCGGCGGCGAAGATCGTCCGCCCGTGCGCGGCGATCGCGAAGGTGCCGCGCGGGCCGTCCAAGCGGGAGAGACCGTGCGGGCGCACGACGCTGAGACCGCGCTCGTTGGCGTAGCCGATGACGATCGTTCCGTCATCGAGCACGGCCACCGCGCGCGGGCCGTCGCCGACGGTGCTCGCTTCGACGCGGCCGCTCTCCAGATCGATCGCGAACAACGTGTCGGTCGTCTGCGACACGGCGTACGCCTTGCCGCCGTGCACCGCGAGCGCGACGAGATCCGGAAACCCGAGGTCGTCGACGAGCGTGAACGACACCTCCGGTCCACCCTCGCTCGCGACCGTCGCTGGGCCGCCGCCGAGCGGCGCCAGCGCGTCGCCGGCGAGCGCTAG
>JADLHZ010000074.1 GCA_020848545.1 Deltaproteobacteria bacterium
GATTGTGCGTCGTACGCCTTTGGCCCGAAGCGCCTATCGCACTCCCGGTGGCTACTAGGTCCCCGCTTACGCGGGGACGACAGCTGAATTCGTAGCACCATCGAATTATCTTAGCGCCTATGGGTCAGTGCCCGGGCCCACTTCGACATCGTCGGCGCGCTGGTTTAGGTTAACCCGGCGGGGCGCTGGCCCCACCGCCGCCGCCGTGCCAAACTGGTAAATAATTCATCGAGTTAGCCAGCGGTTTCCGTTGGCCGAGGAGGCGTCATGATCGAACCGATCATGTATATCGGGATCGGCTTCATCACGGCGGTGCTGCTCGTGATCGGCTTCGTCCCGCTGGTGCATGCGCGCGCGGTGCGCCTCACCATGAAGCGCCTGGAGGCGCTGACCCCGCTGTCGATGGCGGAGATCCAGGCCGACAAGGATCAGCTACGCGCCGAGTTCGCCATGTCCACCCGCCGGCTCGAGATGAGCGTCGAGCAGACGAAGGCGAGGACCACGGCGCAACTCGCGGAGATCGGAAAGAAAACGGAGGCGATCAGCCGTCTCAAGCTCGAGCTTGGCGAGAAGACCGCGGCGCTGTTCGCGATGGAGACGAAGGAGCAGCAGCAGGCCGAGGAGCTCGCGAAGCTGCGTTCCGAGCTCGGCTCCAAGCTCGGCGCGCTGGAGGACAGCGAGCGAGCGCTGGCCGGCACCCGCGACGAGCTCGGTCAGATCAGTGCCAACTTCAAGGAGAGCTCCACGACCAGCGAGAACCAGCGAGCCGAGCTGGCGGCGACGCGGGCTCAGGCCGAGGCGCTGAAAGGCCAGCTCGAAAGCGCGGAGAAGGAGACCGCCGATCTCCGTCAGCGGCTGAGCAGCACCTCCGGCGAGCTCAACGAGCAGCTCGACCGCAAGACCGCCGACGCCACGGCTTTGGCGACAGAGCTCGCGGGGGAGCGCGCAAAGACCGCCGAGATCGGCGGCCGTCTCGCCGAGCTCGAGCGCAAGCTCACCGTCCAATCGAGCGAGGCGGAGGTGCTCAACCGCCGCGCCCAGGAGCTCACCGCGCGCGTCGAGGAGCAGGGCCGCAGTCTGGTCGAGCGGGAATCCGCCGCCGACCGGCTGCGCAACGAGGCCGCGCTGGCGCAGAAGACCGAGTCCGACGTGCGCACCGCGCTCGCGGAGGCAGAACGCGGCCATCGCACCGCGAGCGAGGCGATCCGAGCCGAGAAATCGAAGACCGAGGAGGAGCTCAAACAGGCCAACGACGAGCGGGCCAAGCTCGTCCGCGAGGTCGCGCAGATGAAGCGGGAGGCCGAGACCACCTGGGCCAACGAGCGCATGGAGAACGCGGTGCTACGGGAGCGCATCAACGACGTCGCCGCCGAGGTCGCACGTCTCACCGCGTTGCTCGAGGGCCCGGCCTCACCGATCAACGCCATTCTTGCGGCTGACACCCGCCCCGCCAACGGCGCCTCGCCCCCGCTTTCTCCCGCCAGCAGCGACGTCAAGGGCGGCTCGCTCGCCGACCGCATCCGGGCGCTGCAGAGCCGCGCCGCCCCGGGGGCGCGCGCCAACTGAGGCCCACGCGGGAGAGGCGCCGTGCTCGCTCGGCTTCGCGCCGCCACGGCTCGCTTGACAGGGCTGTCGGCTGCTCTAAACCCTGCCGCCGGTACGGGCGCTTAGCTCAGCGGGAGAGCGTTCCCTTCACACGGGAGAGGTCGTAGGTTCAATCCCTACAGCGCCCACCATTCGTTTCCCTTGAGGATCTGTCACTTCTCGCGATCCGTCGTCGCGCCTATTCGGCAACAACCGACAGAACGAAACGCCAAGACGACGTCTCGGACCCGTGGAAAATCCGTGGACATTGTTCGCGAAGTGTTCGGCGTTGACCGTCCTCCTGTCTCGGAGTGTAGTTGGGCACCTTCGCGCGCATTTCTTGATGACCAGCACCGTTCAATCGCGCCTTCTGTACTTCCGGCAACATCCGACACACCATTCCCGTTCCGACCAGGTTCTATCGCTTTGAAGTGGCGCATTTGCGGGTGGCCGGGTGGGCGCTGGATCTTGGGCTAAGAATTGCTTGCAGCCATCGATAACTGGAACTCGCGGACAAGAGGCGTTGAGCCTGCCCCACTCACGTCTAGCCATTCACGAGCTCGGGTACAGCCAACATAAAATGAAGCTCGCCCCTCCACATCGTCGGAAAAGTCGTCAACTGACGCGAGCAATACATAGGGTGCATCGTAACCCTTGGCCGTTGCGATGGTGGATACGGTGACGCAATTTTCTTGAACTGCAAGTCGGTCTTTGTCAGCAAAAGCACATCGGACTTGCTTCCTACCGATACGAGCAGCAATGGCATCCGCTAGTTCGATAGCGACTGTCTTCTTGAACGTCAGAACTAGAATGTCCTGCGGGAGCAACCCCTCGACATGCATGAGTCGCTCGCATCGTTCTGCTACCCGAGCGCGCTCCGTCTTCTTGTCAGTGCAAAGAGTCAGAGTCACAGAATCGCTTTCGCGAGGGGCAAAAAGAACGCGGATGTGGCCGTTTCTTACGGAGATTAGCTCCTTTTCCTTCAAGGTGGCTATATCTGCGAAGCCGCGTGTCTTTACCGCATCCGGATGCATTGCATGGGTACCGATCAAGACGTTTAGCGCGGGTTCAATAATCTGCCTGGGGCTACGGAATGATTCATCCATAACGACTGAGCGGCCGCGAATATCCAATCCGAGTTCGGCCCATGTGGGACGCTTGCACCCGTAGAGATTTTGGGCATCGTCGTAGAAAACGAACGCGCGCGGCAATCCCGAAGTCGCTCGCCCACAAAATCGGAGAAGAAGTCGGTATTCGTCCTCGACGAAGTCCTGACCTTCATCAACAAAGATACCATAAAAAAGCCCGTTCGACAGTTGAGGTGGCCCCGGTTGTCTGAACAGTTTCTCCGCGTCGATAAGTGGAGCGTCTGCCGGGGTTAGGCTGCCAAACGGAGGGGCAGCAGTTTGTAGTAGGCGTGATCGGGCGTCATGCCGTCAAGA
>JADLHZ010000075.1 GCA_020848545.1 Deltaproteobacteria bacterium
GAGCGCTGAGCATTTCACTGTTGATGGCACGCTGATCGAGGCGTGGGCGTCGATGAAGAGCTTCAAGAAGAAGGACGGCGGCGACGACGAGCAGCCGCCGGACGACCCAGGCAATCCGACGGTGAACTTTCACGGCGAGAAGCGCAGCAATGACACGCACGCGTCGAGCACTGACGGCGAAGCGAAATTGGCGCGCAAGGGCAACGGCAAGGAAGCGAAGCTCGCGTTCTCGCAGCATGCGCTCATGGAGAATCGGAACGGCTTGCTCGTCGCGCTTCGAATTGCGCCGGCGAGCGGAACGGCCGAGCGAGATACCGCGGTCGAGATGCTGGACCACGCTCTCAAGGGCACGCGGCGCATCACGCTCGGTGCGGACAAGGGATACGACACGAGTGGATTCATCGAGCAGTGCCGCATACGCAACGTCACGCCGCACGTGACCCAGAGCTGCAATCGCCGACGCTCAGCGATCGACGAGCGAACCGTGCGTCATCCTGGCTACGCGATCAGTCAACGCGTCAGGAAGCGAGTCGAGGAGATCTTCGGCTGGATGAAGACGGTCGGGAACTTTCGGCGCACGCGATTCAAGGGACTCGCCCGCACTGAGTTCGCTTCGTACTTCGTCGGCGCGGCGTACAACCTCATCCGACTGGCGAAGCTCCTCCCGGCGACGGCGGCATAGAGACCGCCCGGTGAGGCGGAGACACGCGACCTCCGACATGACGACGCAAATTCTCTCATTCGACCAAATGGGAGGACCAACTTGAGCGCCAAGTATGGTTTTTCAACAGCCTTCTAGTCAACCAGTGTGTGATACACGCAGGGCCCGTCGATCGCAGTCACGATGACGCTGCCATCGCCTTGAGCGATCTCGACGACGCCACCTGGCTCGCCACGGAGCGTGACCTCTGCGACGGGTGTCTTGCGCGCTGACGATGGCCGGAGGCGGTGATTGCGGCGAAGCGGACGAGCAGAGGGGCGATCCGATTCGCGATGCGAGCGCGGGGTTTAGTGACGTCAGCACCGCACATCGATACGCCATCCGTGCTAGAGTCAGCCCCGTGACCGAAGATGAGAAGAGACAACGCTGGGCGTCCGCGTGGCAACGCGCCGACCAGGCGTTGCGCAAGATCGAAGCTGCTGCCGCGGCGGGCATCGATACACAGACCGCGGTGGCGCAGCTGATGCCTGCGTTCGCCATCGCGCGGGCGGCGGCGCCGCACACCACGACCTCCGGGCTCGTCGAGTTTCGCCGCTTGGTCGACGGTGCTCACCGTCGTGGATGATCTCTTCACCGCTGCCTCGGAGGTCGAAGCAGCCTGTCGGGCCGAGCGTCTCACCCATTGTTTCATCGGCGGCATCGCCGTCATTCGCTGGGGAATCCCGCGCGTGACCCGCGATCTCGACGTCTCCGTGATGGCTGGCTTCGGCGGCGAGCGAGCGATCGTGACGGCGTTGATGCGCCACTTCGCCGAGCGCATCGCAGGGGCGGCCGGCTTCGCCGAGGCCAACCGCGTCCTCTTGTTGAAGACGGCGGGTGGCATCGAGATCGACGCGTCGCTCGCGGCGCTGCCATTCGAGGAGGAGATGTTTCGCCGCGCGTCCACGTTTGCGCCGGTCGCGGGAGTCTCGCTCACGACCTGCAGCGCAGAAGACTTGATCGTGATGAAAGCGTTCGCGGCTCGGCCACGCGATTGGTCCGACGTCGAAGGCGTGATCAAACGCCAAGCCGGGCTCGATTGGACCTACGTCGATGCGATGATCCCGCCGCTCGCCGAGCTCAAGCCCGAGGTCGATGTTCTCGGCACCCTGGCGCGCTTGCGCGGCTGACATCAAGGGCGACGACATCTATCGGCACAGTTTGTCCTCCCATCGAGCTCACCTTGAGGGGTGGCCGATGATGCGCGATGGGGTGGCCGATGATGCGCAATGGGGTGGCCGATGATGCTCGTAGGGGTGCTCGATGATGCAACATCATCGCCGGCACGGGTGTGCATCATCGAGCCGATGATCGAGCGGGGCGGCTCGATGATACGCCGTCATCGAGCCGATGTTTGGGCGTCATCGAGCGGCCCTCACCGCGTGGGTGCTTGAGCGATGACAAATCGGCGAGGCGTCCCCGCATTCCTTAAGGGGCGTCATGCGTGCCTCAGGGGACGTCGCACGCCCCATGCAAACAGGGATAGCCTGAGTAAGACGCCAAGGCGCACAAACTGAGTTCTCTCTACAGTGTGGGACAGCTTTGACAATTCGATGGCGAATTTCGAAAACGACGGTCATTCTTCGGAAACCCGACAAACGTGCCGCAGCTTTTTTCCGCAGTCGTCGCGAAGAGCGCTGTCGCGTGTTCGAGGGAAGGGGGAGTCGGTCATGGCCGAGCGCTTCTTTTCGCGTCGCGAATGGATAGTGTTGGTTGCCGCGATCGCAGGATGCGCCACGAAAGTCGATGTCTCGTCGCCCGCGACGCAGGTCAGCGAGTCGGAAGGGAGGCGAGGCGACGGCGCGCCCGATTCGGAAGAGAGCGATTCCACTGATCGCGAGGACACCGATCGCGGCGATGGCGATGGCGATGGCGACTATGGCGATGGCGATGGCGAGTGCGCAAACACATCGGTCGTCATTCCGCCCGAAGTCCACGCCGCGTGCCCCTGCAACGGCGGCTGGAAGAACCACGGCAAGTACGTCTCGTGCGTTGCGCACAAGACGAACGAGATGCGCAAGCGAGGCGTGATCACCGGCGCGCAGAAGGGCGCGATTCAATCCGCCGCAGAGTGCTCCTCATGCGGCAAAGCGTGCAGTGTGTCGCGCTGCAACGACAACGACGCGTGCACGAACGACGCGTGTTCGGACGGTGCTTGCGTACACACGCCCCTGCCGATCGACGACGGCGTCGAGTGTACGGTCGATTCCTGCGACCTGGCGACGGGTGTCCATCACGATCCTTCGCCCGCCGGCACGGCGTGCGGCATCGGCAACACAAACGCCTGCCAGGGCATCGAAGCCTGCGACGGCGCTGGCGTGTGCGTCGAGTTACCACCGCCAGAGAGCGCGCCTTGCCCGAGAACCATTACGACCAACGACACGAGCATCCCGGGAGCGCAGCTCGACCTTCCCGCTGGCGCCGCTCCGCTCTCGCAATCCTTCACAATAGCGAGTGTCGCGACGCCGGCCCCAGGCGGCTACCTCTCGACCAACCTCGGAGCGATCACCACTGTCGGTCACACCGTTGCGTACGAGGCCGTCGGCGTCAGGGGCGACTACTACTTCGATCCGTCCGCAACGTGCGTGCGCGTCACGATTCCGTTCGAAGCATCACTCGTCGACGCGGCGCCGGAATCCGTGCGCAGCAGCTTGAGCGTGTACCAAGTGACGAGCGTGAGCGGCACGGCGGCCACGCTCGTGCGGGTGACGGGACCGATCGACATCGACGTCGGTGCGTCGACCGTCAGCTTCTGCACGAGCCACCTGAGCCTGTTCATCGTGACTGTTTCCGGTTCGTGCACGGAAAGCTTCGTGGCGAGCCCAGGGCAAACCGTTTCCCGCACCTACGTCACGCCGATCACCTTCGACGTCCCCGACCGGTTCGAGGGCACGGGCCTTTTTGCGGCCCAGCTCAGCTTCCTTCGCGAAGGCGCGGCTGCGCCGACGACATGCACATACTTCTCGTTCGGTTCGTTGAACTTCATGGACTGCAATGCCTCCGGGAGCGCCGTTTCAACCCGGCAAGTCTCGTTCACTTCGATAGGCGGTTTCGGGTTCGGCAACACCGCGAGCTTCAACATCACAAGCGTTGCCCAGAGCTGCGCGCAAAAAGGGTTCGACTGCGGCGTCGTCTTCGACGGCTGCGGCGGGTACTTGCCCCCGTGCGGTGTCTGCTCCGCTCCCGGCACCTGTGGCGGCGACGGAAGCCCCAACGTCTGCGGCGGCGTCGTCCCCTTCCCCGAAGACGTCGCGCCGGTTTTGAGCAACGCGGACAGCACGTCTTTTGCCGACGGCGTACGCTTCATCTGGGAAGGAAGCACGCCGATCCAACGCGGCGTCGCACCCGGCGCCATCGATCTCACGCGCGTATCGTTGCTGCGTGGCCGCGTCATTCGCTCGAGCGGCGCGCCGTTTGGCGGCGTCAAAGTCACCGTCGCGCACCATCCGGAGCTTGGCGAGACCGACACGCGCGGCGATGGCACCTACGACATTGCGTTCAACGGCGGAGGAACCGTCACGCTCGTCTTCGAACGCCCCGACCATTTTCCTGCCGAGCGCTCGCTCACGACCAAGTGGAACGCGCACACCCACGTCTCTCGATACGTCACATCTCTCGCGGCGCCTCGCTCCCCAACGTGCACGACGGCGCGAGGGTGCCCACCCGCCCCGCTCGGCGCCGCTCCAACGTGAACATGACTGAGGCAACTTTCCCGCCAA
>JADLHZ010000076.1 GCA_020848545.1 Deltaproteobacteria bacterium
AGGCGTTGACGAGCCCCTGGAACGCCGTCGCGAGCCCCGATGACGAATCACCGAGCACGTTGTCAAGGCGTCCCGACTCGGTCGCAAGGGTGTCGTAGCGCGCAAGGCTCGAGGCGCTCGAGCGCACTTGGGCTGCAAGATAAGTGTCATAGACGCGCGCGACCGTGGCGACCTTGACGCCCGAGCCGATCCAGCCGCTGCCGTAGGCTTGCGCAGGCCGGGTCGCAAGCTCGACGCGCTGGCGGCTGTAGCCCGCCGTCGCTGCGTTGGCGATGTTCTGACTCGTCGTATCGAGCCCGCGCTGGAATGCGAGCAGGCCCGAGACGGCAGTGGACAAGACGTCTGCCATGGCGGATCAGGTCTCCAGGTTCCCGCTTATCGGCGCGGCCGGTGTGGACTTGAGCACGCTCGCGACCCGTGCGAGTTTCGCGGCGTAGTCGGGGTCGGTGGCATAGCCTCCGGCTTGCAGGGCACGTGCGAACGAAGCGGTGTCGGCACCCGTGCCTTTCGCGCCCGCATACCGCGGGTTGTCCCGGATCAACGCGACATAATCGCGAAAGCTCTCGCCGGGGGAGTCGTACGCGCGAAAGCGCGCCATGCGCTCTTGCGCGACACCGCCCTCGTATTCGACGGTGCCCGCTTCGACACTCGCGCCGTTCCACGCTGTCGCCTTGATGCCAAAGAGATTGTGACTCGGGCGACCGTTCTCGCCCTGTGGCAGATGGCGACCCCAGCCGGTCTCGAGCGCCGCATGCGCAATCAGCGTTCTCGGGTCGACGCCGAGTTCTGCGCCCGCGGCCTCGGCATGCGGCCATAGCTCCTGCACGAACCGGTTCTTCACTGCATCGCCCGCATCGGGCATCTCGCCGATCGGTGCCGCTTTGCCCGTCTGCGTCAGTCCGGCTCGCTTCAACTGTTCGACGAGCATGTCGGCGAGCCCGAGACCCTTGCCCTTCGACAGTTCGATCGCGAGCTGGTCGTCGAACAGGTCGCGGTAGAAACCCTCCCCCTGCCCCGTCATGGAGTCATCGAAGGAGGTCGCGCGCATCGACTTCAGCAGCATGCGCGTGAAGAGGCTTTCAAACTGGCGCGCCGTCTCGCGCAGCGCCTCCGGCGTCTGCGATCGGTCCGCGCGCTTGAGCGACGTGAGGGTCTCCCCATCGCCGAACGAGCTGCGGACTGCGGGTGCGACGCTCATCAGATCACGATCAGCTCGGCGCGCAGCGCGCCGGCGGCCTTGAGCGCCTCGAGGATGGCGACGAGGTCGCCGGGCGCCGCGCCGACCTGATTCACGGCCCGCACGATCTCGTCGAGGTTGACGCCTGCATCGAACACGAACATGCGCGCCTCGGGCTGCGAGACATCGAGCTCGCTCCTCTGCACGCCCACCGTCTCGCCACGACCGAACGGATTGGGCTGGCTGACATCGACCCGCTCGGTAATCGTGACCGACAGCGAGCCGTGGGCCACCGCAGCCGGTCGCACCTGCACCCGGTTACCGATCACCACGGTACCGGTGCGCGAATTGACGATCACGCGCGCGGGAGCGTCGCCAGGCTGGATATCGATCTCCTCGAGCGCCGCGAGATAGGGCGTGCGCTGGCCTCGCTCTTTCGGCGCCGCGACGCGTACCGACACGGCATCGATCGCCTCGGCCGTGCCAGGGCCGAGCAGGTGGTTGACGCCGTCCGCCAGTCGCGCGGCCGTCGAAAAATCGGGTGTGTGCAGGTTCAGCATCACGAACGGCTCGGCGCCGAAGCTGTTGCCGACTTCGCGCTCGACCGTCGCGCCATTCGGGATGCGCCCGCCGCTCGGCACGTTGACGGCAATGCGCGAGCCGTCCTTGCCGGACACGCCAAAGCCGCTGACGATCATCGAGCCCTGTGCGATCGCATAGACCTGGCCGTCTGCGCCGCGCAGCGGCGTCATGATGAGGGTGCCGCCCCGCAGGCTTTGCGCGTTGCCGATCGAAGCGACCGTCACATCGACACTCTGCCCCGCTTTCGCGAACGGCGGCAGATCCGCCGTCACGGTGACCGCGGCGACATTCTTCAGCTGCGGGTTGACGTTGTCGGGGATCGTCACGCCGAACTTCGCGAGCATCGTGCGGATGCTCTGGATCGTGAACGGCGCCTGACTCGTCTGATCGCCTGTGCCATCGAGACCGACGACGAGGCCGTAGCCGATGAGCTGATTCGAACGCACGCCCGCCACCGAGGCGAGATCCTTGACGCGCTCGGCGTGAGCCGGCACAGCGGCAATGGTGACGAGCAGCAATGCGACAATGAGTTTGTGCATGGTCAGAACGGCATCAGGGGCGAGTTGAAGAACCGTGCGAGGAGCCCGGGCTTGTTGGCCGACGCAAGCGAGCCCCGTCCGCCGTAACCGATGCGGGCGTTGGCAACCTTCCACGATTCGATCGTGTTGTCGGGCTGGATGTCGATCGGCCGGATGACGCCTTCGACGCGCACATACTCGCTGCCCTGGTTGAGCGTGAGCCACTTCTGGCCGCGCACGACGAGGTTTCCGTTGCCGAGCCGGCGGACCACGGTCGCGCTGATCTCGCCGGAAAGCCGGTTGCTCTGCGCGCTCGAGCCCGACCCGCTGAATTCCGTCTCGTTCTCCATGCCCATCTGCAGCACCTGCGTACCGTTCACCGTGACCGGCCGGCCGGCGACCGTGGGGCCCGGAAGGTCTGCCGAGGTCGACTTCTTGGTGCTGGTCGTCGCGCTCTTGCTCGCCTGCGTCTGCTCGGCGAGACGGATCACGACGAGATCGCCGACATTCCGCGCAACCGCGTTTTCGAAGAGCGCCACATCCCGACCCGCCTGGTAGATCGCACCGTTCGCGGCTGGCGCCACCGCAAGATCCTCTTCCTGCCACGCGCCGAACGCGTCGTCATCGGGCGCGGACGCGCAACCCGCGGCGAGTGCGGCAACGGTCAACAGCAATGAACGGGCGAGCGGTGTCATGGTGATCACAGCTGGTTCGTCACGTACGCGAGCATCTGGTCGGTCGTCGAGATCGCCTTCGAGTTCATCTCGTACGCCCGCTGCGTCTCGATCATGTTGACGAGTTCTTCGACGACATTG
>JADLHZ010000077.1 GCA_020848545.1 Deltaproteobacteria bacterium
CTCGTGCGCCCAATCATCTCGACCGCCGCGGCCTCGTACGCCGGCGCCTTATTGCGATTGCGCCAGTCTTCCTCGGTGATCTTGTAGCGCTTGTAGCCCGTCTTCTCGCGGGCGCGGAAGCGGCGCAACTGCTCGTCGGCGCTGATCACCATGTAATATTTCACGAGCACGGTGCCGAAGCGCGTGAGCTGATCCTCGAAGTCGTTGATCTCGTTGAACGCTCGCTTCCAGTCGCGCGGCGCGCAGTATCCCTCGATGCGCTCGACGAGCACGCGGCCATACCAGGTGCGATCGAAGATGGTGACGCGGCCCGCGCGAGGAAGATGCCGCCAGAAGCGCCAGAGGTAGGGCTGGGCGCGCTCCTCGTCGGTCGGCGCGGCGATCGGGATCACGCGGTAGTGGCGCGCGTCGAGCGCCTGCGTGATGCGCCGGATCGCGCCGCCTTTGCCGGCCGCGTCCATGCCCTCGAACGCGAAGATCGCGCCCCGCCCCGCCCGCTCCAGCTCGCGCGCGGCCAGGTTCAAGCGGCGCTGCCACTTCTCGAGCGCGTGCTCGTACTCTGGCTCGGTCAGCCGCTCGGACAAGTCGAGCCGCGAGAGCACGTTCAGCTTCGCCGCTTTGGCCGTCGTCGCCAGCGGCGCTTTCGAGGCACGCTGGCTGCGCTCGCCGAGGCGCTCTTTGAGTCGATCGCGGATCAACGTCGTGACGGCGATCTCGCGGTGGCGGCGATCGTGCGCGTCGATGATGTGCCACGGCGCCGCGCCAGTGTCGGTCGCGTGCAACGCCGCTTCGCTGACCGCGCGAAAAGTGTCGTAGCGCGAAGAGAACTTCACATCGCGCTTGGAGACGCGCCAGGCCGTGTCCTTGTCCTTGCGCAGCCGTGCGAGCTCGCGCTTCTGCGCCCGCTTGCTCAAGTGAAACCACAGCTTCAGCACGACGGCGCCTTCGTTGACGAGCAGGCGCTCGAAGGTGTTGATGCGCTCGAGCTCGGAACCGAACGCGTTCTTGTCGATGCGATCGAAGGCGCGCTCGACGATCGGCGCGGTGTACCAGTTGCCGAAGAAGATGCCGATCCGCCCCCGCGGCGGCAGCGCCCGCCAGTAACGCCAAAACGCCGGCCGCGCCTGCTCTTCTTCGGTTGGCGCGCCGAAGGCCTCGGTGACGACGTAGCGCGCATCGAGCCACTCGAGCAGCAGGTTCACCGTGTCGCCCTTGCCGGCGCCTTCGACGCCGTTGACGAGCACGATGACCGGGAAGTCCGCCTCGCGCAGGTCTTGCTGCAGCTCGAGCAGCTCCTGGCGCAGCTTCCCCGCGCGGCGCTTGTACTCAGGCTTCGACATCGTTGGCGCAAGCTCGGCAGACTCGAACATCGCGCGGACGATAGCGTTTTGCTTTTTCCTCCACAAGCTCCTAAGCGTCGTGCCGATGCCGGCGTTGTTTCCTGCTCGAAGCGAGATCGGTTTGAGCGGGCGGGATGTCGCCGGCGGGGTCGCAGCCGGGCTCGTGGCCTTGCCGAGCGCGACGGCGTTCGGGCTGCTCGTCGTGGCGCCGCTCGGACCAGCGCTGGCGACGACAGGCGCGTCGCTCGGCATGCTCGGGGCGGCGACCATCGGCGTGCTGGCGGCGTTCTTCGGCGGCGCACCGCGGCTGATCAGCGCACCGTGCGCGCCGGCGGCGGCGATGCTCGCGGGCTTCGTCGGGCACCTCGTCAGCGGCGGCAGCAGCGCGCGCGCGCTCGGTCTCTTGGCCCTCGTCGGGGTGCTCACCGGCCTCATGCAGCTCGGGCTCGGCGTGCTGCGCGCGGGCCGCTTCATCAAGTTCATCCCCTATTCTGTCGTCGCTGGGTACATGAGCGGCGTCGGCGCGATCATCGTGCTCGCGCAGCTGCCCAAGCTCTTCGGCGCCACGGCTCTTCGCACCATCGCCGAGGACGCGCACTGGGACGCGGCACTCATTGGCTGCGTCACCGCGGCGGTCATGTTCTTCGCGCCGCGACTCACCACTCGGGTGCCAGCGCCGATCCTGGCGCTGGCCGCGGGCGTGCTCTCCTACATCGGGCTGCGGATCTTTGGCGATCCGCGCGCGCTCGCCGCCGGGGGTCCGCTCGTCGTCGGCGCCGTTCAGACCGACGCCGGCACCTGGATCCAAAGCGTCAGCGAGCCGTGGCGTGCGCTCGCCGGGCTCACCGCCTTCGAGCTCCGCTTGATCCTCGTGCAAGCGACGACGCTCGCGGTGCTGCTCTCGATCGACACGCTGAAGACCTGCGTCGTGCTCGACTCACTCACGAGCTCACGGCATGAGTCGAACCGAGAGCTCGTCGGACAAGGCGTTGCGAATCTGTTCTCCGCGTGCCTCGGTGGTATGCCGGGAGCAGGGACCATGGGCGCGACCTTGGTCAACGTCCACGGCGGCGGTAAGCACCGGAGCTCCGGGCTCGTCGCCGGCGCCGTGTCGCTCGTGATCCTGCTCTTCCTTCCGAGCTTGTTCGCCTGGCTGCCGACGGCGGCGCTCGCCGGTATCCTCGTCGTCGTCGGGCTGCGCATGGTCGACACCAAAACCTTCGCGCTCGCACGCAAGCGCGAAACGGCCCTCGACTTCTTGGTGGTCGCGGTCGTCTGCATCGTCGCGGTCAGCCTGGATCTGCTGGCCGCCGCCGGCGCCGGCGTGGCGCTCTCGATCGTGCTCTTCTTGCGCGATCAAATGCGAA
>JADLHZ010000078.1 GCA_020848545.1 Deltaproteobacteria bacterium
GCATCGAGCTCGGCGAGATCGAAGCGGCGCTGCACAAGCGGGTCAAAGAAGCCGCGGTCATCGTGCACGGCGAGGGCAGCGACAAGCAGCTCGTCGGCTACTACGTGGGCGACGCCACGCCGCAAGCATTGAAAGACGCGCTCAAGCTGGAGCTGCCTGAGTACATGGTGCCGGCGATCTTGATGCAGCTGCAGGCGCTGCCACTGACGCCGAACGGCAAGGTCGATCGCAAGGCGCTGCCGGCTCCAGAGGCGACGAGCGACGGTGAGTACGTTGCACCGCGAAACGCCGCCGAGGAGCTCGTGGCAGGCGCGTACGCGCAGGTGCTCGGGCTGAAGCAGCCTGTCGGCGCGCACGACGACTTCTTCGCGCTCGGCGGCCATTCGCTCTTGGCGACGCAGCTCGTCTCGCGCTTGGCGAAGATCTTCGGCAAGGCTGTAGCGCTCAAGACGTTGTTCGAAGCGCCGCGCGTCAGCGAGCTGGCGCTCTGGGTGGAAGCGGCCGAGCGCACGAGCTTGCCGGCGCTCGTGGCGCAAGCTCGGCCGGAGCGCGTGCCGCTGTCGTACGCGCAGCAACGCTTGTTCTTCCTCTATCAGCTCGAGCCCGAGAGCGTCGCGTACCACATCACGAGCGCGATGCGTGTTCGCGGCGCGCTCGACGTCAAAGCGTTCGAGCGCGCGCTCAACGGTGTCATCGCGCGGCACGAGAGCTTGCGCACGACGTTTCGTCTGACGGGCGGTATCGCCGAGCAAGTGGTGCACGAGAAGCTGCCGGTCACGATTGAGCAGCTTGATGGAGCGTATCAGGAAAAGCCGTTCGACTTTTTGCGCGGACC
The DNA here is from genome assembly GCA_020848545.1 of Deltaproteobacteria bacterium. Classification (GTDB taxonomy): domain Bacteria; phylum Myxococcota; class JADLHZ01; order JADLHZ01; family JADLHZ01; genus JADLHZ01. The sequence goes on from JADLHZ010000078.1 coordinate 836, forward strand.
GCTCGTGCGCTGTGCGGTGCGACCGGTGAGGCAAAACGACACCGGGCAAGACGACAGTGGGCAAGCCGAGCACGAAGTTTATCTCAGCATGCATCACATTGTCAGCGACGGCTGGTCGCTCGGAGTCTTTTGGCGCGAGCTGTCAGCGCTCTACAATGGCGAGGGCTTGCCGCCACTCGCGGTGCAATACGCCGACTACGCGCTCTGGCAACGCGAGCACGTCAAGCTCGACGCGCAAGAAGCGTACTGGAAGCAAAAGCTCGCTGGCGCACCGGCGGCGTTGGAGCTCCCGATCGATCGGCCGCGGCCCGCGGTGATGAGCCATCGCGGAGCGGTGCATACATTCGCCATCGAGAAGGCGGAGACGATCAATACGTTGAGTCGGACCGAGGGCGTGACGCTGTACATGACGCTCCTCGCGGCGTTCGACGTCTTGCTCGCGCGCTACAGCGGTCAAGACGACGTCGTCGTTGGCTCGCCGATCGCCAACCGCCAGTACGAGGCGACCGAGCCGATCATCGGCTTCTTCGTCAACACCCTGTGCATGCGCACGGACTCGAGCGGCAACCCGAGCTTCCGTGCGCTCTTGAAGAAAGTGAAAGAGACGGCGCTCGAAGCGTACGCGCATCAAGACTTGCCCTTCGAGAAGCTGGTCGAAGTGCTCAACCCCGAGCGGAGCACGGCGCGAAGCCCGGTGTTTCAGGTGATGTTCACGCTGCAGAATGCGCCAGATGCAAGCGGTGACTTTTCGCCAGGGCTGCGCCTCGAAGGCCTCGACGGCCAAGAGGTCCAAGCGAAGTTCGATCTGACGATGACGCTCTGCGAAAATGAGGGACGGCTCGAAGGCGTCATCGAGTACGCGACGGACCTCTTCGATCGCGAGACGATCGAGCGGATGGTCGGGCACTACCAAAAACTGCTCAGCGCGATCGCGAAGAACCCGGACGAGAAGATCGGCGCGCTCGAGATGCTCGGTGAAGCCGAGCGGCAGAAGCTCGTCGTCGAGTGGAACGCGACGAAACGCGACTACCCGCGCGACCAGAGCATCCACGCGCTGTTCCTTGCGCAAGCGAAGAAGACGCCCGACGCCGTGGCCGTCGTCTTCGGAGAAGAGACGCTCAGCTACCGCGCGCTCGACGAGCGCTCGAACCAGCTCGCGCGTTATTTGCAAAAGCATGGCGTCGGGAAAGGCGGCGGCGGGAAAGGCGGCGTCGGGCCGGAGACGCTCGTCGCCATCTGCGTCGAGCGCTCGCTCGACATGGTCGTCGGGCTGCTTGCGATCTTGAAGGCGGGCGGCGTGTACGTGCCGGTCGATCCGAGGTATCCGCAGGCCCGCATCGCGCACATCCTCAGCGATTCACGCGCGAGCATCGCGGTGACGACCGAGGCGCTGGCGTCGCTGTGTGCGGGGATCGACCCGATGGCGCTGGTGACGCTCGATACGCTCGGCAAGGACATCGGCAAAGAAGCGACCTCGCCGCTCAAGACGCGGGTCGATCCGAAGCAGCTCGCGTACATCATCTATACGTCGGGCTCGACCGGTGGTCCCAAAGGTGTCGCCATCGAGCATCGTAACGCCGTCACGCTCATCCACTGGGCGCGCGAAGAATTCAGCGACGAGGAGCTGTCCGGGGTTTTGGCGGCGACGTCGATCTGTTTCGACTTGTCGGTATTCGAGCTGTTCGTGCCGCTGTCATGGGGCGGAACTGTGATCGTGGCGGAGAACGCGCTGGCGCTCGCGCAGCTTCCGGCGCGCGAACGAGTGACGCTCGTCAACACCGTGCCGTCGGCGATGACCCAGTTGGAAGCGACGGGCGCGATCCCCGAAAGCGTTTGCGCGATCAACTTGGCCGGCGAGGCGTTGTCCGACCAACTCGTCCAGAAGCTCTACGGGCACGCGCACATCCGTCGCGTGCGGGATCTCTACGGTCCGAGCGAAGACACGACGTACTCGACCGCGGCGCTGCGAAAGAAGGGCAATGACTCGGTCGTCACGATCGGGCGACCTATCGCCAACACAGCCGTCTACCTCTTGAGCCCCGAGCTCGAGCTCGTGCCGCAAGGTGCCAACGGCGAGATCTGCATCGGCGGGCAGGGCCTCGCGCGCGGGTATCTGCATCGGCCGGAGCTGACGGCCGAGAAGTTCATCACGCACCCGGTCTACGGGCGGCTCTATCGCACGGGCGATCTCGGGCGGTGGCTGTCGAGCGGCGAGCTTCAGTACCTCGGGCGGCGCGACAACCAAGTGAAGGTGCGCGGCTTCCGCATCGAGCTCGGCGAGATCGAGGCGGCGCTGCACAAGCACGTCAAAGAAGCCGTGGTCATCGTGCACGGCGAGGGGAGCCA
>JADLHZ010000079.1 GCA_020848545.1 Deltaproteobacteria bacterium
CGGTCGCATCGAATGCGGCTGGCGGCATGGTGCAAGGCTACGTCTTCATCGATGTGATCAATCCGCCGGCGCCTTGCGTGATCACGACCGCGTCGCAGGTGAGCGTGGGCAAGACCGGCCGCACCGCCAGCACGACGACGAGCGCGGACCACACCTATTCCTGGGCAATCTTTCCCGGCGGCCTGATCACCGGCGGCGCCGCCACGGCGAACATGACCTACACCGCGCCCGGCAGCCCGATGATGCTCGACGTGAGGTGCCGCTCGACGAACGGAGCGAATGACTTCGTCGATACGACCGAGGTCGTCGACGTCATCCCGTTGCCGAGCCAGTGCTCGGTGTCGATGGCGACGCAAGTGACGGTGAGTCGCCAGAACCTCCCGGCGACCGCGAACGCGCAGCCGGGAGTGACGTTCAACTGGGGCGTTTCGTGTGGCGCGATCACGAGCGGGCAGGGCACGACCCAGCTGCGCTACACCGCGTGCGGATCGCCCGGCATGTTCGACGTGAGCTGCCAGGCGTGCAACGGCGCCGGCGACTGCGCCACCACCTTCACGCAGACCCCGACCGCGAACCCGACGGGCATGGAGCTCATGTTCGGCGCCATCGGTTCGAGCGGCCGCGTCGACGGACTGTCGAGCGGTGGCGCCTCACGCCTCAACGTTCCGCGCGGCATGGCCGTCGCACGCACGACCGGCACCATCGCGATCGCCGAGTCCGGCAACCAGTGCGTGCGCCTGATCTCCGGCAATTTCTCGCTATCGACGCTCCCCGGCATCGATTGCACGCCGGGGAGCCAGACGCTCAACTCACCCGTGGGCGTGGCGATCCGCAGCGTCGGGGTGACGCGCGAGACGTACATCGCCGACAACCTGGGGCAAACGATCTGGAAGCAGGTCGACAACGGCGCTGCGACGATCATCGCGGGCGCGTCCGGAGCCACCGGAACCGCGAACAGCGCGACCGGCACCAGCGCGCGCTTCAACTTTCCCGCCGATCTCTCGATCGATGAGCGCAACGACGCCGATCCCTCGAACGACGTGCTCTACATCGCGGACAACGCCAACCACGCGATTCGAAAGATGTCGCTCGTCGCGCCCTATGCCGTCTCGAACGCCATCGGCGCGCCAGGCACTGCGGGCACCAACTACGGCACGGCGGGGCTGCCGGTGACCGGGGCGTCGGCGCGGCTGACGAACCCGACCGCGCTCGCGATGAGTCGGGACAACCTCACGCTCTACGCCGCCGAGGTCAATGACGAAGCGATCGCGGCGTCGCTCATCGGCAGCGTGTTCCTGATGCAGATCTACAAGTCGCCGCCTGTGCTCGGCAGCTATCGCCACGCAGCGTACGACTTCGAAGGGCGGCTGTGGCTGACCGCGACCGCGGCGGACCAGATCCGCGACGCGGCCGGGGTCGCGACCTCGATCGGCAGCGGCACCGGGACGCCGATGACGCTGCCGGCGGCGCTCGGCGGCAACTTCGACGCGCCCGACGGCATCGTCGTCGATCCGTGGACCGGCGATCTCTATGTCAGCTCGTCGACGCAGCATGTGATCGTGCGGGTTCGGCATTAGGCCCGCGTCCGTACGCGCTTTTCTTGGCCCTTTGCTTACGACCCATTAAACTTCGGAGTCATGGCTCGTTCTCGGCCTCAAACGCCGCGCCTCGCGGTGATCGGCGGCGGCAACCTCGGCGGCGCGTTCCTCGCCGGGCTCGCCCAGGCCGCGGGTGCGCGCTTCGTCGTCGAGCCTGACAAGGACAAGCAGCGGGCGTTGAAGGCATACGCGACGCCGTGCGCGCGCGTCGCGGATCTACCGGACGATCTCGATCTCGCGATCATCACGGTGAAGCCGCCGCTCGTCAAAGGCGTGCTCGCGGAGCTCGCGGCGAAGAAGCCGGCGCACGTCGTGTCGTTCGCTGCCGGCGTGACGCTCGCGCAAATGCGGGCGGCGATCGGCGCGCGCAAGACCACGCTCCACCGCGGAATGGCCAGCACCGCCGCGGCCAGCTGCGCGTCGACGACGACCTTGTGCGACGAGAAGAGCGCGCTGCCGCAGGCGCTCCAAGACCTGCTGGCGACGCTCGGCGAGGTCATCTCGATCGCCGATGAAAAATGGATGGACGCGATCACCGCGGTCAGCGCCAGCGCACCCGCGTTCTTCCTGCTCGCGATGGAAGGACTCTCGGACGGCGGCCTGCGCCTCGGGCTGCCGCGCGATCTCGCCGATCGCCTCGCGGTCGGCGCCGCGCGCGCTGCCGAAGCGGTCGCGCGCAAAGAGCACATGACGCGCGCCAAGCACAAGATCACCTCGCCCGGCGGCACGACGATCGCCGGCCTCACCGTTTTGGAGCGCGCCGGCGTTCACGCTGCGTTCAGCGACGCCGCGATGGCCGCCGCCGCTCGCGCCAAGGAGCTCGCATGAAGCTGACCCCGCTCGACATCCAGCAGCAACGTTTTCCGCGCGGCCTCTCCGGCTACGACAAGAAAGAGGTCCACGCGTTCCTGGAGTTCGTCAGCCGCGAGGTAGAGTCGCTGCTCGGGGAGCTCGGCCACCTGCGCGAGCGCATCGGCAAGCAGGACGACGAGCTCTTCCGCTTCCGCGAGCGCGAAGAGACGCTGAAGGAAGCGTTGGTGACGGCGCAGAAGATGGCGGAAGACATGCGCGGCCAAGCGAAGAAAGAGTCCGACCTCATCATCGCCGAGGCCGAGATGAAGGCGGAGCGCATCATCCACTCCGCGCACGGCCGCTTGCTGCAGATCTTGGAAGAGATCAGCGACCTGAAGCGGCAGCGCGTGCAGCTCGTGTCGGCGATCCGCCACGTGCTAGACAACCACGGCAAGCTGCTCGACACCGAGCCCGCGGAGAAGAGCGGCGAAGACGAGTCGGTCACCTACCTGCGCACCAAGGGGCCGCGCCCGGCCGTTCCCGAGGCGCCGCTGCCGCCCGCCACCTTGTCGAGCGACACGCCGCCGAAGTTGAAGGGCAAGGCGTGAGCCTGAGGGGATGACGCACTATGCTCGGACTCGAGCTCGAAGATCTCGTCCCTGACGCGCTCGCCGGCGAACAGGCCCTGTCGGCTGTCGAGTCGCCGAAGGATCGCGTCGACGCCTACGAGCGCGACATCGTGGCGCTTGCCGGCGACCCGAAGTCGGCGCCGCTCTTGCTCGCCCAGGGTCGCATCTTCGAAGAGCAGCTGCATCAGCTCGATCGCGCGGCCGCCTGCTACGATCGTGCGCTGAAGTGCGACCCCGCGCACGTGCCGGCGATCTTGGCCGCGCGCCGCCTGCAGACCGAGCTCGGCAACTGGACGCTCGTCGCCGATCTGCTCGAAGCCGAAGCCAAGGTGACCGAAAACGCCGAGGCGCTCGCCGCGATCCACGCCGAGCTCGCGCGCCTCTGCGAAGAGAAGCTGAACCAGCCGGATCGCGCGCGCCAAGAGTACGACGCCGCGCGAAAGGCGCAGCCGGGATCGCTGGTGCACGAGCGGGCGTATTTCCGTCACTTGCTCGATCGCGGTGATCACTTGGCCGCCTACGAGGTGCTCGACGCGCTCGCGGCAGACGTGAAGGACGCGCCCTTTCGCGCCGAGCTGCACCGGACGCTCGCCGAGCTCGCCGGCCCGAAGCTGCAGAACCCCGAGGTCGCCGTCGCCCATCAGCGCGCGGTCATCGAGCGCGATCCGAAGGACGTGAGCGCGCGCTCGGCGATCGCCCGCGAGCTGCGCAGCCAAGGCAACTACGAGGAGCTCGCGAAGTTTCACTCGTTCGCGGCGCAGCGCACGGACGATCCCGAGGCCGCGGCGACGCACCACTACCTGGCCGCACGCGTGTTTCGCGATCATCTCGCTGAAGAAGCGCGCGCGCTCGTGGAGTTGCAGGCCGCGATCGCGAAGGTGCCGGATCATCCCCTGGCGCTGTCCGAGCTCGTGCGTTCGCTCGAAGCAGCGCAGCGCTGGCAAGAGCTCGTCGAGCTGCTCGGCAAAGAGGCGGCGGCGACGCAGGCGCCGGAAGAGCGCGCGCAGAAGCTCTTTCGCATCGGCCAGCTGCACGAAGAGAAGCTCGGCAACGAGGCGCAGGCGGTCACGCTCTATCAGGAAGTGCTGAGCATCCGCGCCGCGTTTCTGCCGGCGTTGCAGGCCTTGGGCAAGCTGTACTCGCGCACCGGCCGCTGGAAGGAGCTCGCCGCGATGTACGACGGCGAGATCTTGGCCACGCCGGATCCCAAGGCGAAGGTGACGAAGCTGTTCAAGCTCGCCGAAGTGCTCGAGCTGCGCCTCGACGAGCGCGAGCGCGCGATCGCGATGTACCAGCAGATCCTCGAGCTCGAAGAAGGCTACGTGCCGGCGCTGAAGGCGCTGACGCGGATGTATCAACGCACCGAGCGCTGGGATGACCTCATCGCGCTCTACGAGCAGGAAGCGAAGAGCAGCGAAGAGCCGGAGCAGAAGATCTCGCTGCTCGAGAAGGTCGGCCAGATCTACGAAGAGAAGATGAAGGCCTCGGATCGCGCAGCGCAGACGTACCAGCGCATCCTCGACATCGCGCCCGAGCACCTGCGCACGATCCGCACGCTCGCCAGCCTCTACACGCGCACCGAGAAGTTCGAAGACCTCATCCGCATGAACGAGACCGAGGCGGGGCTCATCAACGATCAGAAGCAGGTCGTCGACTTGCTGCACCGAAACGGCGAGCTCTGCGAAGAGCGCCTGAACGACAAGAAGCGCGCGATCGAGTGCTACAAGCAGGTGCTGACCTTGGCGCCGAACTACGTGCCGGCGCTGCGCAGCCTCGGCCGCTTGTATCTGCAGAAGGGCCGCTGGGAAGAGCTCGCCGACATGTACCGGCAAGAGATCGAGGTGACGAGCACGCCCGAGCAAGCGGCGGCGCTGCACTTCAAGATCGGCGAGCTGCACCAGGACAAGCTGCTGAAGGAAGAGGCGGCGATTCAGAGCTACGAGAAGGTCATCAGCCTCGTGCCGACGCACCGCCAAGCGATCATGGCGCTCTCTGGGCTCTTTCGCGCGCGCGGGTTGTGGCAGCGCCTGGTCGACATCTTGGAGCGCGAAGCCGAGGCGTCTGGCGATGCGACCCACAAGGCGGCGCGGCTCTACGAGGCCGGCGAGCTCTACGAGGATCGGCTGAAGGACAACGAGCAAGCGCTCGAGTGCTACGTGGCGGCGCTCCGCGCGAGCCCCGACTTCGATCCGGCGTGGACGGCGCAGATGCGCTTGCTCGAGGAGCTCGCCGAGCACACGAAGATGACGGCGCTGCTCGGCGAGCGGCTGAAGCGGATGAAGGACGGGCCGGCGAAGCTCGAGACGGCGCTCCTCCTCGGCGGCCTCGCCTGGGCGCGCACGAACGAGCACGCCCTCGCCGTCGAAGCGTACGAAGCCGCGCAGGCGATCGCCCCGGAAGATCCGTCCGTGCTCTTGCACTTGGAGCGCGTGTATCTGCAGCGAAAGGCGCACAAGAAGGCCATCCCGGTGCTCGAGAAGCTCGCGCAGCTGACCAAGGACTCACGCGTCGCCGTCGCGTATCAGCTGCAGGCCGCCGCGCTCAAAGAGAACGTCGATCCGCCCGAGCCGAGCGCACAGAACTATCGCGCCGTGCTCGAGCTCGACGCGACCAACGCCTTGGCGCTGCGTGCCTTGGAAGTGCAGCTGCACCACGCGCACGACGTGGCCGGCCTCGACGTCGTCTACCAGCGCATGGCGGGGAGCGCGCTTCCCTCGGTGGCGCGTACGATGATCCTCGAGCGCGCCGAGCTCCTGCTCGACTCGGGTGGGGACGTGAACGCGCTCGTTCCTTCGCTCGAAGCGTTGGTGAAGGACGATCCCACGAACCTCGCGGCGCTGCGCGTGTTGCGGCGCGCGTACGACAAAGTCGGCAATTGGCAGGGCTTCTTGCAAGCGACGGAGCAAGAAGGGCGCATGGTCGTCGACACGACGCGCGCGGTGCGTTTGCTCACCGACGTCGGCACCGTGCAGTGGCGCAAACAGAACGACACGAAGAAGGCGCGGGCGAGCTTTCAAGAGGCGATCAAGCGCGACCCGAAGGCGCTGCCGCCGTTCATGGCGCTCACCGAGATGCTCAGCGCGAGCCAAGACTGGGCGGACCTCGCCAAGCTCCTCGAGGAGCGCAAGGGCGACAAAGGCGAGTTCTTAGTCGAGGCTGGCTCGATCTACTTGGCGAAGCTCAACCAGCTCGACCGCGCGCGGCACTGCTTCGAGGCGGCGCTCGAGCTCGATCGCGATCGCGTCGACACCCACGCGGCGCTCGGTGAGATCGCGCAGAAGAGCCGGGACTTCGTCGGCGCGATCGATCACTACTCGCGCGCCCTCGGGTCGCAGGCGTCGGGCGAGCAAGCGGCGGCCGTGCACGTGAAGCTCGCCGAGATCTTCAGCCGCGACGTGAAGGATCCGGCGCGCGCGGCGAACCACGTGCGCGCGGCGTTTGCGGCGAACCCGCTCGACCCGGCGACGCTCGACATCGCGGTCAACGTGCTGACCAACGTGGGCGACGGCGCCGCGGCGAAGAGCGCGCTCAATCGCATCATCGAGCTCACGGACGACGGCGCGACGAAGGCGCAGCGCATGTGCCAGCTCGGCGAGATCTGCGTGCGCCTGCTCGGCGACGACAAGGCGGCGATCGCGGCGTACGAAGCGGCGTTGCAAGCGCTGCCGGGGCTGACGACCGCGCTCGAGCAGCTCATCTCGCTGTACGAGCGTACCGGCAACACGAAGCGCTTGCTCGAAGTGACCCGGCAGCTCGTCGAGCACACGCCGGCGGGCGAGGCCAAGGCGAAGAGCCTCCTGCACCAACGCATGGCCCAGCTCTACGCCGAGCACTTGAAGGACTATTCCTTGGCCGCGGTCGAGATGAAGCAAGCGATCGCGCTCGAGCCCGAGGAGCTCGGCCTGCGCGAGCGGCAGGCGTTGTTCTTGTCGATGAACGCTGCGACCATGTCCGAAGCCGTGACGCAGTTTCGCGCGCTGCTCGAGAAGGATCCCTTCCGCATCCCTTCGCTGCGCGCGCTCTGCCGGCTCTATGCGCAGCAAAACCAGCACGACAAAGCGTTCTGCTTCGCCGAGATGCTGGTGTTCCTGCGCGCGGCCGATCCCGAGGAGCTGAACTTCTACGCGCAGAACAAGGAGCGCGTTGCCAACTCCACCGACGTCGTGCTCTCCGAAGAGGCGTACCGGCGCGGGCTCGTCGATCCCGAGGCGAGCGGCGCCGCCGGCGACCTCATCGCCGCGCTCTCTGGTGAGCTCGAGGAGCTGTACAAGCCGAGGCGCGACCCGGCGAGCTACGAGAAGAACGAGAAGCTCGGGCCGAAGTCGCCGGATCCGATCCGGACGCTCGTCGACTCGATCGCCCGCGTCATCGAAGCGCCGGAGCTCACGGTCTATTTGACAGCCGGGGATCCGCACGCGGTCGAGGCCGAAGTGGGCGCCGCGCTGATCGTGCCAAGGGATCTGCTCCGCCGGGTGCCGCCGAAGGAGCAACGCTTCCTCCTCGCCCGCGCGCTGCAGGCGATGAAGCGCGGCCACGCCGTCGTGCGCCGCTTCCACGGCGTGGAGCTTGCGATCTTCATCGATGCTTTGGCGCTCGCGGTGCACTCCGGCTTCGAGCCCAACGAGCGCACCGCCGATCGCGTAGAGGCTCTGGCGAAGGCGCTCCGCGCGGCGCTCTCGCGTAAGGCGAAGAAAGCGATGGAAGCGCCGGCAAAGGCGTACAGCAGCGACGCGCGGACGCTCGACGCGAACAAGCTGATCGCGGCGATGGAGCGCACCGAGCTGCGTGCGGCGTTGACCCTGACCGGCGACTTCGAGACCAGCGCGCGGATGATCGCGAAGCAAGCCAAGCAAACGCTGCCGCTCGCCTTCAACACCGCCGCCGAGGTGCAGGAGTTCTTCGCGCGCGTGCCGGGCTTCTCCGGGGCGATGACGTTCTACCTCTCTGAAACGCACTTTGCGCTGCGCCAGAAGCTGCGCATCGGCATCGACGCCTAGCGCAGCGGACGATTTCGAAAGACAAATCCGGGCCGCCGTGTTAGGCCGCCCGCCCGATGCGCGTCGTACGAAGCTCGATGTTGTTCCCTCTGATCCTGACGGCCTGCGGCGTCGAGATCATCGTCCAGCAGACGAACCCGCCGACGCCACCGAAGGTCGCGACGCTCGAGGGCGAGGAGTCCCCGTCGGAAGGTGGCGACGGCACCCCTACCGACACGTTGCCTCCAGACGTCGTCGACGTGCCGCCGCCGCCGTCGCCGGCGACGATCTCGCAGGTGACCGCCACGGTGCTGCCGGAGACGAGCCGGAAGGCGCTCATCTTGAATGCGATCCGGGCGGCGACGACGAGCCTCCACGCCGGCCTCTATCTGCTCACCGACACCTCGATCACGACGGCGCTCACGGACGCCTACGCGCGCGGCGTCGACGTGCAGATCGTGATCGACGATTCGTTTCAGACGAGCGCGCAGAACAAGAAGAACGTCACCACACTGACGAACGCCGGCGTGCCGCTCTTGAAGAGCAAAGCGTTCACCTTCCACCACGCCAAGTACATGATCATCGACGGCAAAGAGGCGACGATCATGACCTGCAACTTCACGGACTCGAGCTTCTCGTCGAACCGGGAGGTCGTGGCGAAGGTGAAGGACAAGGACGCGATCGCCGCGTTGGAAGCGATCTTCCAAGCAGACATGGCTGGTGCGGCAACCACCGTCGGTCTCGACTCGCTGCTCGTCGTCTCGCCGGACAACACGCGCGAGAAGCTGAACGGCCTCATCGGCAACGCCGCGGACGAGATCTTCGTCGCGGTGCAAGCGGTCGACGACAACCCGTTCGTGTACATGCTGATCGGCATGAAGATGAAGGGCGTCAAAGTGCGCGTGCTCATCGCCGATCCAGCCGACAAGAAGGGCGACGCCGGCGACGCGCAGTGGTTGAAGAGCAAGGGCGTCGAAGTGCGCTACCTGCCGACGCCGTACCTGCACGAGAAGGTGATCCTCGCAGACGACAAAGTCTTCGTCGGCTCGGTGAACCTGACGCAGACGTCGATCACGAAGAACCGCGAGATCGGCTTCGTCGGCGACGCCGCCTTCACCGCGACGATGAAGACGCAGCTCGAGGCGGATTGGAGCTCGGCAGTCGTGTTTTGACCTGACGCTGCGCGTTGCCGACACCGTTTCGGCGTCGGGTTCGCACTTTCGATGCGAAATCTGTCACTCTGCTAGCGTCTTATTAGCGACGATCGCGGCGAACCAAATTGGTGCGCTGCGCCAAAGTTCGCTACGCTCAGGGTCGCTCATGAACATGAAGGTACCGCCAGCGCTCGGTTTTCACGTCGTCGTCGAGACGGCGGTCGAGCTCGACGCAAAGGCGAAGGGCGTAGCGGCGGGCGGAGCAGTCGCGGCACCTGCGCTCGATCTCATCGACGGCGCCGTCAAAGACCCCGGCGACAAGCCGGCGAGCAAGCTCGGCAAAGCGCCGGCGACGCTGACGAAGAACGAGCTGGTGCGGATCGGCGCGGATCCGAAGACCGCGCTCTCGGCGTTCGCGCGCGTGGGCGATCTCGACTCCGTCACGCAGCGGCAGGCCTTCAAGGAAGCGCTGAAGAAGGGCACGACGATCGCGACGCTCGTCGAGAAGAGCCCGATCGCCGACTACGCCGATCGCAGCCGCTTCGCGCTGGCGTTCGCCGAGGGTGCGTCCGACGTCGAGCTCCAAGGGATGCTCGGCGCGCTCGCGAAGAACGTGGAGAAGTACGGGCGCTCGAAGGATCCCGCTGAGTACGCGGCGGCGGCGGCGGACCGGGCGACGATCTTGAACATCCTGATGCTGAAGCCGAACGGCGACGAGCTCCTGCGCGCGCTCGTGCCTGCCGTCATCGCCGCGCGCGACATGACCGAGCACAAGACCGACATGCAGGCGATCGCGTGAGGCGCAACGCGTGAGCGACGCCTCGGCGGGCCTCGTCGAGGAGCTGTCTCGTGCGCTCGATCTCGCGCTCCCGGCCGCCTTGCGCGCCCCGGTGGAAGCCGTGCTCGATGCCTTCTGGCGCGACGCGCATGCGCGCTTTCCCGGGGTGAAGATTGCGCCCGGCGCTTACGCGAGCTTCCTCGCCGGCAAGCTGCGCCAAAGCGGCAAGAGCCTGCGCGAGCTCGAGACGCTGCACGGCGTCGATCTCTTCTTGGCGCTCGGTTGTGCGCAAGGCGATCGCGCTGCGATTGCGGCGTTCGACGCGCAGCTCATCGCCAAGGTGAGCCAGTACGTGCGCCGCGCCGACGCCGACGTCGACGAGATCGCGCAGAAGCTCCGCGAGAAGCTGCTCGTGCCGAAGACGAAGGGCGCGCTGCCGCGCATCGCCGACTACCTTGGCACCGGCTCGCTCGAAGGCTGGGTGCGCATCGCCGCCGTGCGCGTGGCGATCAGCTTGCGGCGCTCGGCGGTGCCGTGGCGCTTCGCGGATGCGGCCAAGCTCGACACCGTGGCCGCGGGTGCTGGCTCGCCCGAGAGCGACGTGGCGCAGGCGCAGCTCTCGCAGCACGTGGCCCGCGCATTTCGCGAAGCGCTCGACAGCCTCAGCCAGAAGCAAAGGGATCTCTTGCGCTTCTATCACTTGGACGACACGACGCTCGACAAGCTCGCCGTGATCTATGGCGTGCATCTCTCAACGGTGGCGCGCTGGATCGAGCAGGCGCGCACGCAGCTGCGCGATGGCACGCTCGAGCGCATCGCACGCGCGGCTCCGAACGCAGCGACGACAGCGGACGAGCTCGAAGGCGCGCTCGACGAGGTGATCGCGAAGCTGCTCTGACCCGCTGCGGCGTCACGAAAGTTGCCATCGGCCAATTCGTAGGCATGTTGATCGCATGCGCTCACTCGTCGCACGGGCTGCTGCTGCTGCTGCTGCTGCGCTGATGATCGCTGGCTGCAACACGGTGGTGATCCCGATGCGCATCCCACGCGACGTTCCGGATCGAGCGTCACTCGCGGGCAATAATCCGCCCGCGCAAATGCCTCGCCTCGATCCGCTGCCCGGCTCCGAGGGCGCGTGCGAGAATGGTATGACCAATCCCGCGCTCGACATCCTGATCATCCTCGACGACTCGAGGTCGATGGCCGATAGCCAGACTGCGATGAAGGAGCAGTCGGCGCGCCTCGTCGGACGGCTCACCCAGCTCGGGCTCGACTACCACCTGGCGTTGACCACGACCTCGCTCGACGGATCGCGGCGCGGTCCCGGCGCGCTCGTGACCGCGGGCCGCACGAAGGTGGTGACACCAGGAGACACACTCGGCGCGGCGCAGGCGTTCTGGCACTTGCTCGATGAGGTCGACACCGGGGGCGGCGTCGACGAGTACGGCATCCTGACCGCGGCGGTCGCGCTCGCCGCGCCGACCGAGCAGCTCACCCGCTACGACGAGTTCGGGCGGTCGCGGACGGTCAGCGGCGCGCGCGATCCCGAGTTCATCCGCGACAACGCGCGCACGCTCGTCATCATCATTTCTGACGAGGACGATGGCAGCACGGTGCCGGCGCACCCGCACTTCCTCTTGCAACAGCGACCGAAGCCCGAGGATTTGCGGGTCGTCGCCATCGTCGATCCCGGCGCCGGGCCGAAGCAGGGGTGTAAGAAGTCGAGCGCTTGGAGCGGCACGCCGACGTATCATGACGGCGTCGCGGCGCTCGCAGGGCGCGGGCAGATCATCGATTTTTGCGCGGACTTCGGGACGAGCGTGGATCTCATAGCGTTGCTCGCTCTGCAGCAAGTGTGCGCAGCGCCCTAGAGACCGGCCACGGCCACGGCCACGTTTACGGCCACGATTATTTGAGGGATTTTTCGAGCAGCGACTGGGCGAGCTGAGGGTTCGCTTGGCCTTTGCTCGCCTTCATCACTTGACCGACGAAGAAGCCGAGCAGCTTCGTCTCGCCGCCCTTGAGCTTCGCCCACTGCGCGGCGTTTGCGGCAATGACGTCTCGAACGATCTTCTCGATCGCGCCGCTGTCGCTCACTTGGCGCAGGCCGAGCTTGTCGACGATCGTTGACGGAACGCCGCCGTCCTTCAGCATGACTTCGAACACGTCTTTGCCGGCGCGGCGCGAGATCGCGTTCGTCTCGATGAGATCGATGAGCGCAGTGAGGTCGGGCGCCTTGAACGGGAGCTCGGTGACGCTGCGATCTTTCAGCGCGCGCAAGAGCTCGTTGACGATCCAGCGGCCGACGGCTGGCGCGTGCTTGGTCGCAGCGCTTTCGTAGAACGCGTTCAGGGTCTCGTCCTGCGTGAGGATGACCGCCTCTTCGAGCGAGAAACCGTGCGTCTTCTGATACGCGTCGCGCTTCGCAGCGAGCGCCGGCGTTGGCGCGGGGGCGAACTCTTTGTCCACCTTCGCGTGCGTCTTCTGCACCTCGACGCGCTTCGGCTCTTCCTTCTTCGCGGCCCACGAGTCCTTCAACCCGACGCTGCGGTTGAACACCGGCGCGTTCGGCTTCGACAGCACGGGATCGGCGAAGAAGTAGCCGACGCGCTCGAACTGCCAGTGCGTGCTCGGCTCCGCGCTCAGGCCGTGCGGCTCGATCTTCGCCTTCACGATCTCGAGCGACTTTGGGTTCAGGTGCGTGAGGAAGTGTGCCTCGCCGCCGTCCGGGTTCGGATCCTTGAACAGGCGATCGTAGAGCCGCACCTCGACGTCTTTACAGTGCTCGGCGCTCACCCAATGAACGATGCCCTTCGCTTTGTGCGCCGGATCCGGATTGTACGAGCAGCGAAGCTCGCTGACGTTGCCAGACGCGTCCTTCACCACGCGCTCGCACTTGATGACGTACGCAAAGCGCAGGCGCACTTCGCCGCCGGGCTTCAAGCGGTGAAAGTCCTTCGGCGGATTCTCGTCGAAGTCGTCGCGCTCGATGTACAAAGTTCCAGACATCGGCAGCTTGCGGCCGCCGGCGTCGACCTCTTCCGTCTTGCCGGCAGGCCAGTTCTCGATGACGACCTTCAGCGGCCGCACGACGCAGAGCAGGCGCTGTGAGCGCGCTTCGAGATCTTCGCGCACGGCGAACTCGAGCTTGCCGATGTCGACGAGGCTGTTGGCCTTGGCGATGCCGATCATGTCGCAGAACTTGCGGATGGCGTCAGCGGTGTAGCCGCGGCGGCGCAGCCCGGCGATCGTCGGCATGCGCGGATCATCCCAGCCATCGACGTGCTTGTCTTTGACGAGCTCCAAGAGCTTGCGCTTCGAGAGCACGGTGTAGTCCACGTTCAAGCGCGCGAACTCGATCTGCTCAGGCATCGCTTTGGGTGCGCCTGCAAAGGGCACCTGCCGGAGGTACCAGTCGTAGAGCTCTCGGTTGTTCTCGAACTCGAGCGTGCAGATTGAGTGCGTGATGCCTTCGAACGCGTCGCTGAAGCAGTGCGCGAAGTCGTAGAACGGGTAGACGTGCCACTTCGTGCCCGTCCGGTAGTGGTGATCGTTCTTGATCCTGTACATCAACGGATCGCGCATCTTGAAGTTCGGCGACGCGAGATCGCCCTTCGCGCGCAGCACCTTGCTGCCCGGTGCCAGCTTGCCGCTCTGCATCTCGAGGAAGAGCGCGCGGTTCTCGGCCGGCGTGCGCGAGCGGAACGGCGACGGCTTGCCGGCTTCGCTCACGCTGCCGCGGTGGGCGCTGATCTGCTCTTCGGTGAGATCGTCGACGTACGCCTTGCCAGCGTCGATGAATTGAAGCGCGATGTCGAAGAGGCGCTGGTAGTAGTCCGACGCGTAGAACATCTTGTCGGCCCAGTCGAAGCCGAGCCAACGCACGTCGCGCTTGATCGCCTCGACGTACTCCGGATCTTCCGTCGTCGGGTTGGTGTCGTCCATGCGCAGGTGGCAGGCGCCGTGAAAGTCGCGCGCGAGGCCGAAGTTCAGGCAGATCGACTTGGCGTGGCCCATGTGCAGGTAGCCGTTTGGCTCCGGCGGAAAGCGGGTGACGACGCGGCCGCCGTACTTCTGGCTCTCGTTGTCCTGCTGCACGCGCTCGGCGATGAAGTGATTCGTGCTCATGAAGGACGGTAAACCTAGCGTTCTTTCGTGTGCGGGACAATCTCGATCGGCGGCACGACGCCGTTGAGGCGCTCGATGCATACCGCGAGGAAGTGATCGCGCCGGAGGCGGCGCTGCTCGAAGTACCAGCGCTCCGGCCAGTCGCCGAGGTCGGGGCGCATCGCGATGCGGATCTTGTTCGTGTGCTCGGCGAAGGGATCGTCGAGCAGAAACGAAAACGCCTTCAGCGGACAGTGCAGGCCCATGCCGCGCGCCTTGATGTAGCTCTCTTTCAGCGTCCAATAGCGGAAGAAGCGCTCGCTCCGCTGCTCCTCGGGCACGCGCGTCACGTCTGAGGCCTCGACGTCGGAGAAGCTGTGCTGCGCGACGCCCAAGGTGTCGGTCCGCCGATCCATCGTCTCGACGTCGACGCCGAGCGCGCCAACGTCCGTGATGCCGACCGCGACGAGCCCCTTCGTGTGCGACAGGTTGAAGTCGATCGTCGCGCCCTCGACGCTCGGCTTTCCGTACTGGTTTTCGACGAAGCGCAGCGCCGCGGGCGTGGTTCGCAAGTGTTCGGACAAGACGCGGCGGACGAGGCCGTGCGCCAAAGCGTAGAGGCGCGCGTGCTCTTGGAACACGAACTTGTCGCGCCTCCTTCGCTCGTCGTCGCTCAGAAGAGCGTTGGCGGCGGCGACATCTTCGTCTGAGCACGCGTCGACGAAGAGCGTATGGACTCGGACGGTCATGCCTTCTTCTGCAGCACTTTCGATTGAAGCATAGCCGAGACGATGGTGCGTGTCGCATCGGCGTCGCCGTAGAGCGCGTCCTTTAGCTCGCCGCTCGCCGAGCGCACGATGATGCTCATGGCGATCTGCGCGATCACCGGACGGATCGGCATGCCGTTTGGCACATAGCCCTTGCCGTCGCGCTCGATGAAGCGGGCGACCTCGTCGAGCAGCGGCAACACTTCGTTCGTGATGATGCGGCGCGAGAAGGGGCTCGCGTCGAGCAGCTCGCGGAGCACGATGAGCGCGACGGCGGGGTGCTCGTCGACGAAGGCGATGTAGCGCACGATCACGCGATCCAAGCGTTCTCTGAAGTCGCCGGCGTCCTTGATGCTCTCCATGAAGAGCTCGCCGATCTTGTTGAAGACGTTGCGGACGACGCGCTCGTAGAGCTTCTCTTTGGTCTCGAAGTGGTAGAGCAGCGACGGGCGCGAGATGCCGGCGACCTTGGCGATGTCTTCCAAGCGCGCGCGATCGAAGCCGACGCGGCCGAACTCGGCTTCGGCGGCGACGAGCAGGCGATCGCGGGTCTCGGTCTCGTTTCCGGTTTGTTTCGGACGGGCCACTCGGACCGGGACCATCGGCGACGGCGACGGCGACGTCAACGGCTACGTCTTTGGTTTCGGCTGCTCCACGTACTTCGCTTCCTTGCACTGCGCGGGGCCGTCGCTCGGCGGGGCACAATAGTAGATCTTCGAGCCCCACATGAAGCCGAAGAAGCCGGTGCCTTCGGTGTACCAAGAGTCGCCGTTGGCGTTTTGCACCGTCGGCGCGGACGAGAGCACGGCGCTGCACGCTTGGGTCGTCAGCAACACGAAGGCGATGGCGATGGGGCGAATCATGGGTTGTCTCCGATCAGCGGCTTGCGCGTGGACGGTGTGTTCGAGGCTTGCTTCGGCTTCGCCGCGGGCTTCTTCTTCTCGGTCGCGGCGGGCTCGACGGTCTTCGCTTCTACCGGCTTCGGCTCTTCGACTGCCGCCGTGGCGACCTTGCGGGCGCCGCCTTGGGGCTGCGAGTCGAGCGCGGCCATCGGCGCGTTCTTGTCGAGCTTCGTCACCTGGTAGCAGATGGGGTCGCCGTTGTTCGCGTAGCAGTTCCAGTACGACGACCCGACGAGCTCGTTGCGAATGACGTAGGTGCGGCCCGCGGTCGACTGGGCTGCCGTCATGTACAGGCAGCCTTCGAGCCCAAAGAGCGCGAGCGCCGTGACACAGAGAATGCCGGTGCGTTTCATGCCGGGGTCCTTTCGGGTATTCCGTTTGCGGCGACTTACGGAGAGGGCCGGCGCTTTTGTTGGACGACCGCAAAAATATTTCCGCCGAGCTGTACCGGTGCCCGGTGCGCAAGCGCTACGCGTGGCAGCTCGTGCGCTACGGCGGCGCCACGCGACGTTTTACGCGGGCGCTCGCTGGTGCGGCGCCGCCGTTGGCCGAGCTGCAAGCAACGCTGCGCGCGGCGGAGCATGACACCGTCTACTATCCGGGCGCTTTCGCGGCCGCGGGCGTGCAGGCGGCCGATCTGACGCGCGTGGGTGAGCTCGCGTATTTTCCGCTGCTCTCCCGCGCGACGGTGCAAGCACGCTACTGCGATCTCTTCAGCAAGCGCGTGCGGCGCGACGACGTGGACGAAGGATGGCTCGGCGTCACCAGCGGCTCCACCGGCGAGCCCGTGCGCTTCTTCATGGACGCCGCGTCGATCCACTTCTTCGTCGGCTTCATCCGCTACCTGTGGCGGCTGCACGCCTGCGGACCGCTGCCCTTGCCGTGGCAGACGGGCATCGTGCTCCTCTGCACCCTGCCGCGCTCATCGATCTACGAGACGCGGCTGCCGCTCCTTCGCGGCGCCCGTTTTCGCAAGCTGCACTGGGCCGAGCCGCGCGCCGCACGGACGCTCGAAGCGCTGGCGCCGCGGGTGATCACGGGCGATCCGGCGTCTTTGGCGCGCTTGAACGACGCGATCGCCAGCGGCGCTTGCGCGGTGCGGCCGCGGTTGATCCTGTCGAGCGCGTTCGCGTTGCCGGCGGCGCTCGCGGATGATCTTCGCGTGCGGACGGGCGCCGTCGTTGTCGACTACTATTCGCTCGCCGAGACCGGGCCCATCGCGCACCGCTGCACGCGCGGGAACTTTCACGTGCTGTCGGCCGCAGCGATCGTCGAGGCCGTCGCCGGCGAAGTCGTGGTGACGAACCTACGCAATCGCCTCTTCCCGCTCGTGCGCTACCGGACCGGCGATCTCGGCGCGCTCGGCGCCGGCGCGTGCGCGTGCGGGCTCGCTGGCGCGACGATCGACGCGTTCCATGGTCGCCGCGCAGAGCGCTTCAGCGATCGTCGCGGCGCGCGCGTCGATCCTTCGCAGCTTCAGCCGTTGCTCTCGAAGCTGCCGGTGCAGCAATTTCGCCTCGAGCAGCGCCGGCGTGGCGAGGCGGCGTTGTTGGTGCACGGTGCGAGCGGCGCGCTCGACACGGCGGCGCTCGCGTTTGCGCTGAGCCGCTTGCTCGACGAGGCGACCGCGATCGCGGTCGAAGAGCAGCCGCAAGCGATCGTGCGGCCCGGCGAGAAGCCGATCGTTTATCGATCGTTGCTCGCCGAGTGACACCTGTTGCCCGGCGGCTACGGCTCGGGACAGCGGCGCACTTGACGCGTGCCGGCCATTAGCGTTGAACCCCGCGCACGATGCAGCCTGACGCAGCAGCAAACTACGGTGGCTTGATCGCGGCGCTCGTCGCGTTCCTGGTCTTCGCCTTCTTGGTCTTCGCCCTCCGCCGCGCGCAGCAGCGAAAGCGGCAGGCGCTCGACGCGCTCGAGCGGCGCGAGATCGGCACACCGCCCGAGGATCTGCAGAAGCGCGACGAAACGAACCAGGCGCTCGAAGCGAAGGGCGAAGCGGCGCCCGTGCCTGCCCCTGAGGTCGAGCCCGAAGGTGAGCCCCCGGCGCCCGAGCTCGTGCCGACGAAGGCGCCGCCCGAGCCCCGCGTCGCCGCGGAGCCGATGGACGAGCGCCTGGCGGAAGGCCTGAAGCGCACGAAGGAGGGCTTGTTCTCGCGCCTCGGCGGCCTGTTCGTGGCAAAGGAAATCCCGGCGGATCTCTTACAGCAGGTGGAAGCGATCCTGCTGACCTCCGACCTCGGGGTGAAGACGACGAACCGCCTGCTCGAGTCGGTGAAGGACCAGCTCTCGAAGAAGGAGCTGCGCGATCAACAGACGCTGATCCGCGCGATCGAGGGCGAAGTGCGATCGGTGCTCGCCCAAGCGCACCAGGGCGAATGGCACCTGCCGGAGGTGAAGCCTGCTGTGATCTTGATGGTCGGCGTCAACGGCGTCGGCAAGACGACGACGATAGGCAAGCTGGCGGCGAAGTTCTCGGCCGAGGGCAAGAAGGTGCTCGTCGCGGCCGGCGACACGTTTCGCGCCGCGGCCGCCGATCAGCTGAAGATCTGGGCCGAACGCGCCGGCGCCGAATACTACGCGGGCGCCGCCGGCAAAGATCCCGCGAGCGTCATCTTCGAGGCGTGCGAGAAGGCGAAGGTGCTCGGGGTCGACATCGTGCTCGCCGACACCGCAGGCCGCCTGCACACGAAGACGAACCTGATGGACGAGCTGAAGAAGGTGAAGCGCGTCGTCGGCAAGGTGATCGAGGGCGCGCCGCACGAGGTGTTCTTGGTCGTCGACGGCACCACCGGGCAAAACGCGGTGAGCCAAGCGCGCGAGTTCCACGAGGCGCTCGGCCTCACCGGCATCGTGTTGACGAAGCTCGACGGTACGGCGAAGGGCGGTGTCATCGTGGCGATCGCCGCCGAGCTCAACGTGCCGATGCGATTCGTGGGAGTGGGCGAGACGGCAGACGACCTCCGCCGCTTCGATCCGAAGACGTTTGCGAAGGCGTTGTTCGGGACCTGATTGCTACTTCTGCTCGGTCGGCGTGCTGCTCGACGCGCTCGGCGTGCCGCTGACCGTGCCGGTCGCCGCGGCGTCGAGGGCCGACTTCTTCACGCCGAAGTAGTTGCGAAACACGTTGTGGCGGCCGGGCTGACCGTTGAACAGCACCTTCAAACGGCGCGACACCCGCGCTCCACCGTGACGATTGCTCGTACCCATCTTTGCTCCCTGTGCTCCCTGTCGAAAAGCGTAACGAAAAGAGGTCGCGGCATAGCGTATCGCCCGCCGAAAACGCAAGCGCCCGGCCGAAAAGGGACCGGGGAAGATTGCGAAAAGGGACCGGGGAGGGTTAGCGGGGCCTCTGTGCTCGAAGGGTCGCCAAAGCTGTGACGGTGGTCGAAACAGAGGCCTTCCGCGAGGTCTGCTACCGCTGCCGCCGCGCGCGCGCCGTGTGCCTGTGCCCTGCGCTCACGCCGATCACGCCCGCCGCGCGCATCGTGTTCCTGCAGCACCCGCGCGAAGCACGCAACGCCATCGGCACCGTGCGGCTCGCCCACTTGCAGCTCGAAGGCTCGACGATCATCGAGGGCGTGGAGCTCGCGGCCAGCGCCGAGACGATGGCGCTCTTCGAACGCGAACGCGCGCGCTCCGTCGTCTTGTACCCCGCGAAGAACGCGCGACCCGCCGAAGAATTGCGCGCGCATGCTGGTCCGCTCACCGTTTGGGTGCTCGACGGCACGTGGAACCAAGCGAAGAAGCTGTGGACGAAGAACCCGTGGCTGCACGCGCTGCCGGCGTACACGCTGAACCCGACGGTGCCCGGCAACTATCGCATCCGAAAAGAGCCGGCGCCGCATTGCCTCGCGACGATCGAAGCCGTGACGCAGCTCTTGGATCTCATCGCCGACGCGCCCGGCCGCCACCAAGGGCTGCTGCGCGCGTTCGAGACGATGGTCGATCGCCAGATCGCGTTCACGCAGGGCGGCAACGGCCGCGTGCGGCGAAAGATCAGAAAGACGAAGCGCACCTTCGCGTTCCCCGAGGGCTGCGATCCGGATCGCGTCGTGCTCGTCCACGCCGAAGGCAGCGGCCACGTGGCGCGATCGCGCGGCGGCGACAACGAGCTCTGCGAATGGCACGCGCTGCGGCCGAGCACCGGCGAGCGCTTCTATGCGCAGGTCGCCACGCACGTACCGATCGCGGAGTCCGTTCGAACGAAGCTCGGCATCGACGCGGCGCCGATCGATCGCGAAGCTTTCGAGGCACGCTGGCGCGCGTTCAAAGGCGACGACGCGTGCCTCGGTTGGGGCCGCTATGCGCCGGCGCTCTACGAACGCGGGCTCGAGCCGTACTGGGACCTGCGCGACATCCTCACCGACTTTCTGAAGAAGCGCTTGGGCTACGTCGAGGACGGCACCCGCCGCCTCGGCCTGACCCCCGCCGCCGATCCTCGCCGCGGCCACCGGCGCATCGGCCACCTGGCGGCGCTCTTCGCCCACGCCCGCTCGCTTTGATCACGGCGGCATGCCGCACGATCGCCAACGCGCGACGAGCGTCACTTCGTCTTGCGACAGCTTCGGCGCGCTGCTCGTTCGCGGCGGCATCTGTTGCTTGCTCTCTGCGACGCGCGTGACGATTTTCTCGGCGGCGGCGGACGTCATCTCGTACGTGTCATAGTTCGCCTCGAGCGGCGCGCCTTGCCGGTTGGCGCCGCGCACATCGACGGAGTGGCAGCTCAGGCAGCTCCGCGCGACGATCGGCGCGACGTTCTCGCTGTAGGTGGGCGCCTCTGTACAGGCCTCGCCGGGATCGCCACACCCTACGAGGAGCAATGCCAAGACGATCGCTCTCATGGTGCACGAAAGAGGCAGCGCGTGATCGGCACGACGATGTCCGCGAGCACGTAGAGGTAATAGGTGCGACCGCTGACGAGCGGCGCCGGCGCGGCGTTCGACGGAAAGCGCTGCGTGAGCCCTTCGGGAACGGCCCCGTAGATCACTCCGGGCGCGACAGGCTTTCCAGCCGAGGGTACGTCGATGCGCCAGAGCGTGCCCTCCGGCAGGTCGAGGTTCGGCGGCACCGTCGGTGACGTGGCGCCGGCCTCGAGCACGAAGACATAGCGCGCCTTGCCTCCGCTCCAGTTGAGCGCGCCGTCCGCGCCGATGCCTTCGCCGTTTTCGCACGCGCTCGGAGCGTAGAAGCGCTGCTCGTCGAGCGGGCCGCCGGCGTACGGCTGATCAGCGAAGTCGGCGCGCGTGAGGCCGCGGTGTAGCAGCTCTCGTTCGAAGATCGCCTTCATGCGTGCGGGATCCGTCGTTGGGAAGATTGAGTCCGTCTTCGTTGCCAGCGTGGGGCGCGAGAAGCCGTTGTTCTCGACGGCCGGATAAGTGCCGAAGCCGACGCTGTCGATCCAGCCGGCGCCCATCGCCAGGCCGCTGCCGTAGAAGGAGTTCAAGAAGTTGTTCGGCGACTCGACGAACCAGTTCGACGGACCTTCGGGGGCCGTCGACGAATGGCAGCACACGCAGGCGGCGGCGTGCACCTGCTGCTTCAGCCACGCGAGGTCCGCAGCGTAGGCGGCCTCTTGGAGGCGCGGATCCTCGCGCGCGGCGTCATTCTCGGTCGGCGCTGCGTAATAGGGACGCTGCGTGCGCACGCGATCGCAGTCGGCGTAGTCGCGAAAGTCGCGGCCGAGCTCGGTGACGCCGGAGATCATCTCCCACGTGCAGACTTGGCCGTTCGCCGAGGTGCCCGGCGGCTCCCCGGCCTTCGGATCTTTGCATACGCGCACGGGCTGCTCGAACACAGGCCCGCCGAGGCTCGAGTCGTCGATCGCACCGCCGCACAACGGCGACGGATCGAAGGTGCCGCCGCCGAACACTTCGCAGCCGGTGCGCGAGCCGCCGCACTTCGTCGTGTCGGCGCCGGGAAAAGTCACACGCGTGAACTGAGCGCCGCCACCGAGCACGCAGTAACCGAGCCGACTTTCGTAGCTGCACGGCGCGCCTTCGACGAGCGCGCTACCCCATCCCGCGCAGTCCTTCTTGGCGGCGTCGAGCGTCCACTCCCCGAGATAGTCGCGGCACTCTTCGCGCTTGCTGAAGCCGTTCTTGTACGTGCAGCTTCCCGTCGTGTTTTCGGGGAGTGGCGTATCCAGTGCAGGGCCGCGTTTGCAGGCCACGAAGAGGGCGAGACTGATCACAATGGTGAGGCGCATGAGTTACTCCTTTTGAGCGTATCCCGAGAAGAAACCGGCGAGGTGCGCGTCGATGTAGACGTCGACGTCGAGCGGGCGGCAGCGGCTCCCGCTCAGTTGGTGTTGGTGAAAGAGCCCGAGCAGCACAGGGGCGGCGAGTGCGAGGGCGGCGACGCGCATGTCGGGCACCGAGAGCTCACCTTTGCCGGCGTAGTGCGCGAGCATCTCTTCGAAGGTGACGAGGGTCGGCTCGAGCACGAGCGCGACGTAGGCTTGGCCGAGATCGGCGTCCGCAAAGCCTTCGCTGAAGCCGAGCGCGTGCATGCCTCCGAGCACCATGGGCCACGCGCTCGCGACCTGTTTGAGCAATGTTGCGAAGGCATCCTTCGCCGGCTTCTCGAGAAGCGCGAGCGCGAGATCGCGGCGCATGCGCCCGATCGGTTGCAGGGACTCGTACACGGCGCGCACGAGGCCGCGGCGGTCGCCGAAGTAGTGGCGGAGCGTCGTGGGATCGACGGCGGCGGCTTTGGCGAGCTCGCGCCAACTCTGCGCTTTGCCGCCGGCTTGCAAGACGTGCATGGTGACCGCGTTCAGAAGGTCGCGCCGGGTCTCCTCATGGTTGCGATTCTTGGCGCCGGCTATTCTTCCCACTTGTAGAATATTATATAAATTCGTTCGAAATACAAGCGTATTTTTGGACTTAATTATTTTCGATTTCGATGAATGATATTAATGGAGGCGACCGCGTCGCGGCGAGGATTTGCCTCTGGCCCAGACGCGTGCTAGCCGCCCGCTTCGGAGTACAAAAACCCATGCAGAAAAGCCGCGTGAAAAAAGCCATCCAGCGTCTCGTCGACTTCGTCCGCGGCGCCGCCTGGGGTGGATTCGCCGCCTCGACCTGACGCGCCGGGATCGGCGTGCTACCTTGGGCGTTACGATGAATGAGCCACTCACCGCGCCGCGCTCCCTGAAGAGCCGCGCGTCCGAACAACCGTTCAAATATCCGCTCGAGCGTCCGTTCGTGGAGCCCGACTGGCGGCGCTTTCCCGGCTACAAAGGCGTCACCCAGCAAGAGTGGGAGAGCTCTGTCTGGCAGCGCAAGCACACGGTGAAGAACCTCAGCGAGCTGAAGACCGTGCTCGGCGCGTTGCTCCCTGACGATCTCCTGCAGAGCATGGAGCGCGATCAAAAAGAGCGCGCGACGATGTCGATCCTCGTGCCGCCGCAGATGATCAACACGATGGACGAAACGGACCTGTGGAGCGATCCGGTCCGCCGCTACATGCTGCCGGCGCTCGCCGATCGGCACCCCGTGTGGCCGAACCACCCGAAGGCGAGCCGTGACAGTCTGCATGAGCAAGAGATGTGGGCCGTCGAAGGGCTCACGCACCGTTACCCGACGAAGGTGCTCGCCGAGCTGCTCGCCACTTGCCCGCAATACTGCGGTCACTGCACGCGCATGGATCTCGTCGGCAACGACGTGCCGCAGGTGGAAAAGCTGCGCTTCGGCATCGGCCAGAAGGAACGCTGGCAGCAGATCCTCGACTACTTGAAGAAGACGCCGAGCGTGCGCGACGTCGTCGTCAGCGGCGGCGACATCGCGAACCTCGCGATCACGCAGCTCGAGCCCTTCGTCTCCGCGCTCCTCGACATCGAGAACATCCGTGACATTCGCTTGGCGTCGAAGGGGCTGATGGGCGTGCCGCAGCACTTTCTGCAAAACGCAGTGCTGCAGGGCCTCGATCGCTTGGCGAAGAAGGCAAACGAACGCGGCGTGGCGCTCGCGCTGCACACGCACGTCAACAACGCGCGGCAAGTGACGCCGCTCGTGGCAAAGGCGGCCAAAAAACTGCGCGAGATGGGCTTTCGCGACGTGCGCAACCAGGGCGTCCTTCTGCGCGGCGTCAACTCGACGGCGAAGGATCTCTTGGAGCTCTGCTTCACGCTACAGGACTTCGGCAACATCCTGCCGTACTACTTCTACATGTGCGACATGATCCCGAACTCGGAGCACTGGCGCTTGAGCGTTGCTGAGGCGCAAGCGCTGCAGCACGACATCATGGGCTACTTGCCGGGCTTCGCGACGCCGCGCATCGTCTGCGACGTGCCCTTCGTCGGCAAGCGCTGGGTCCACCAGATCGCCGACTACGACAAGGAGCGCGGCATCTCGTATTGGACGAAGAACTATCGCACCGGCATCGAGTACGACGATCCGGAGGCGCTCAGCCGGCGCTACGAATACTACGATCCGATCTACACCTTGCCCGAGTCCGGCCAGGCTTTCTGGCGCGCCGCGGCGTAGCGCGAAGCCCAGGTAGAAAACCGGTCAGTCAGGGGTTTTTCTACTACACTCATCCCGAGAGGTACCGGGCATGAGCGGAACTGACGAACATACGAACGAGCTGCTCGACGAGGTGCTGCAACAGGCCTCGCAGCAGGCGTTGCGCATGAGCCACTTAGACGAGAGCGTCGCCGAGCTGAAGCAGCAAATCTATGCGCTTCGAGAGGAAGTGCAAATGCGCGCGGCAGGCGGCGGGGGGCCGGCGTCGGCGCGGCCGCTCGGGCCGGCGTCGGGCGAGCAGCTGATGGGCGAGAAGGTCGACTCCATCGAGCGTGACGCGCACTCGGCGAAGACGAAGGTCGGCTGGCTGATGACGCTCGCCGGCGTGCAAACGCTGATGCTCGGCGCGCTCATGCTCTTTGCGCTGAAGCCGATGGCCGCGGTCTCGGTGCCTTCGCCGGCGCATGCGTCGAGCTTGGATGCCGTGCCGACACCGGCCGTACCTGCGCCGGCGGCCGTGGAAAAGCCGATCGAGAACAATCCGTTCGCCGGCTCGCCGTCGGCCCCCGGTGTAAAGGGCGCCGAGGATGCTGCCAAAGCCGAGGCGAATGCCGAAGCGATGAAGAGCGAGCCAAAAGCAGACGCGAAGGCGAAGAAGAAGAAGAAGCACTGACGGCCGCTAGAGCAGGTTTGATGAAGACGCAGTTCGAACATGGCTCCGCCAAAGAGACCTCGCGAGAGAGCGCGGTCGCGAGCGCCGAACGCACCGCCCTCGAGATCACCGTGAGCTACGGCGACGCCGTGCTCGACGTGCGCCACTTGGTGCCGCCGCGCGGGCTGGTCATCGGCGACGGCAAGGCGGTCGATCTCGTCGTCTCGACCGACGCGCTCCCAGTCAGCGAATTTCCGCTGCTGCGCGTGGAGGGCGGGCGCTTCGTGCTCACGTTCAGCGACGGGCAAAAAGGCGAGATCGATCTCGGCGACGGCGCCATCCATCCGCTGCCGTGGTTTTCTAGTCACAAGGGCACCTCGCCGGATCCCGGGCTCGCGAAGTGCTTTCGCTTCACCCTGCCGCAGAGCGCGAAGGTGACGCTGCGCTTCGACGGCGTGACGCTCGCGATCGCGTCGGTCACGCCGCCCGAGCGCTTGGCCGACACGGCTGGCCCACGCGACTACCGGTACGCGGCGGCGATCTTGTCGGCGTCCGTCATCGTGCTGATCGTGCTGATCGTGCTCGCGCTCGTCTTCGCGTTCGGCTCGACGGCGCCCGAGCCGTACCTGCCGGCGGCCGGCGTCGAAGCCGAGTCCCGCGGTGCGCGGCTCTACGGTGCGGAGTCGCCGGCGAGCGGCGTGTTCATGGTGACCGAGCCGGTCGTGCTCGGCGCGCTCAGCCAGGCCGACGTGACGCAGGCGCTCGCACCGATCGCGGCCGAGATCGACGGCTGCCTCGGGGCCGCCGATCCGAGCACCGCGGTGACGGCGCGGCTCGCCATCGACGCGGCCGGCAACGTGGGTGTGGCGGCGGTCGATGCCACTGGCGCCGGCGCTTTGGAAGTGCGTTCGTGTCTCGGCGCGGCGTTCGGGCAGATGCAGCTCGCGCCGCCGATCGACGGCCGCGCGACGATCGATCTACGCTTGCGCTAAGGTTCTTCCTTCAGCTTCTTCGCGAGCTGCTCCAAGAGCTTCTGCGTCAAGGTCGTGCACGCATCGACGAGCGCGTCGTCCTTCGCCTTCAGGGTCATGGTGTCGCTGGCGAGCACGCGCGCGCTTTTCGTGTCCATGATGTTGAGCGTGAGCACGTACTGCGTGCCGAGCTTGCCTATGCTTCCGTTCAGGAGCTTCGAGATCCCGAGCTGGTCGGCCATCTGAGCAATCGTCGCAGCGTCGGCGGTGCCGCCGGCGAGCTGCTTGGACTCTTCGAAGCGCAGCATCTTCTCGATGTCTTTCTTCGTCGTCACCTCGAACGCCTTCTGCTTGCGCACGGCGGCGGCGACGAGCTGGGTCACGTTCTCGCCGATGGTCGTGTCGACGCCGCGGCTGTCGAAGTCGATGACCGCCAACCGTTCGAGCGGCACCGCGATCGTGAGCAGCGCGCTGAGGAAACTTGCGCTCGCGAGCATCATCTTGGAAACGTTCCACATGGGCACGAGCGTCGCCAGCCGCATTTGCTTCGTCTGCGCCGGCAATATCTGCCGCTCGCCGACGGCCGAGGGCGTCATGCGCGCGCTGGCGAAGAAGCGCGGCCTCGACCTGCACGTGCAGAGCGCCGGCACCACCGACTACCACGTCGGCGAGGCGCCGGACGGACGCAGCTGCCAGGCCGCGGCGGCGCGCGGCTACGCCTTGGACGGTCGCGCGCAGCACTTCACCCACGCGCTCTTCGACCGCTTCGACCTCGTCGTCGCGATGGACGCTGCCAACCTGCGGGCGCTGCAGAAGCTCGCGCGCAGCGAGGTCGATCGGCAAAAGCTGCGGCTCTTGCGCGACTACGACGCCGCGTCGCCGAAGGGCGCCGACGTGCCGGATCCCTATTATGGCGGCGCCGCCGGCTTCGATCACGTGTTAGAGCTGTGCGAGCAGGCGTGTACGGCGATGCTCGATGCGCTGAGCGAAGGGCGGGGGTGATGCAGAAAGAGACGTTCGAAGAAATCAAGGCGCAGGTCGGCGCAGCGCTGGCGAACGAGGTCTACGGCGTCACGCGGGTGCCGGGGGGCGACATCAACGAGGCTTATCGCGTCGAGATCCAGAGCGGCGACGTCGTCTTCTTGAAGGCGCACGAGGCGCCGCCGGCCGGCATGTTCGCCGCCGAAGCCGACGCGCTCGCGGTGCTGGACGCGGCGCATGCGCTGCGCGTCCCGCGGGTGCTCGCGTTCGGTGAACGGTGGCTCGCGCTCGAGTGGATCGAAGCGGGGAAACGCGACGCGCGCGCTTACGACGAGGCGTTCGGCCAGGGCCTCGCCGTGCTCCACGCGCGGCGCACCGGCTTTGGCCACACGCGCGACAACTTCATCGGCGTCTTGCCCCAGACGAACACGCCGCTCGCCACTTGGGTCGAGTTCTTCGCCGAGCGCCGCTTGAAGGCGATGGCCAAGCTCGCGGTCGATCGCGGCCGCTTGCCGATGAGCGTCGCGAAAGACATCGAGTGGATCTGCACGCGCATGCAGGCGTTCATCGGCGACGAGGAGCCGGCGAGCCAACTGCACGGCGACCTCTGGGGCGGCAACGCCATGTGCGACGCGAGCGGCGCGCCGGTGCTGATCGATCCGGCGGTCTATGGCGGTGATCGCGAGATGGACCTCGCCATGATGCAGCTCTTCGGCGGGTTCTCGCCGCGGGTGTTCTCCGCTTACAACGAGACCCTGCCGCTGCGCGCGGGGCACCAGGAGCGCGTGCGCTTGTACCAGCTCTATCCGCTGCTCGCGCACGCCTGCATGTTCGGCGGCGGCTACGTCGAGCAAGTGAAGACGGTCGTCACCGCGCTCATGTAAACCGCAAATGTCCGGCGCTTCTCCGAGCTTCGCGCGCCGGCGATCCCTGCGGTCGACAGCTTCGAATGGGCCGCGCGCGTGCGCTAGTCGCTGCGTAGGTGTCTTTGCACCCGCGGCAACGATGTCGGTCGCGCAGCGCGTCGTCGCCGGCGGCCCGAAAGGGACCGGGAGCGTTTTCGGCAGCGGCACGGCGTTTGCTCACGCGCGCGTCATCGTGCTCGCGTTCCTGCTCGTCGCTTACGCCACTTGGCTCACCACGGGCCCGCGCGGCGACTCAGAGCTCCTTTGTGATCCCGTGCTGCAAGCGTGCTTCGATCGCAGGCCGCAGATCCTCACGACGGACGCCGGCATCAGCGAGCTCTGCGGCGACGTCGACGCGCTCGCCGGGGCGCTCGAACGAGACGGCATCGCGATCGTGTCCTTATATACCTTCCGCGATTCGGCCGACGCCGAGCACTACGACGCCTCGTTCGCGCGCGTCGGCATTCAGACGCTCCGCCGCCACCATGCCGGCGGCCACCTACGCGCCGTCGTCGCCCTGACGCCCGAGTCG
The DNA here is from genome assembly GCA_020848545.1 of Deltaproteobacteria bacterium. Lineage (GTDB taxonomy): Bacteria > Myxococcota > JADLHZ01 > JADLHZ01 > JADLHZ01 > JADLHZ01. Next base: position 28,216 of record JADLHZ010000079.1, read on the forward strand.
TTCGTGCCGGCGCTCGTCGCGTTCGCGGAGCTCGATCTCTGCCCGCTCGGCCTCAGCGTTGTGCCCGGCGCGATCGTGCGCTAACGCCGCCGCCCATGCCAATCCTGCTCGCGCTCGTGCTCTCCGCCACCGCTACTGGCAAAGGCGACAAGGCCTTCGCCAAGATCGCCGAAAAATACGTCGACACGATGTTCAAGCTGTCGCCCGTCACCGGCAGCTACGTCGGTTATCGCAAGTACGACGGCACCTGGCCCGACTACAGCGAGGCCGGCGTGAAGAGCGCGCTCGCGGCGTTGCAGGCCACGGCGAAAGAGCTCGCGAAGGTGAAGCGCCAAGACCTCTCGCAGAGCGCGGCGATGGACTACGATCTCATCAAGGACGACGTCGCCGCCAACGTCTTTGCGCTCTCCGAGCTCGAGCAGTTCAAGTGGGATCCGCAGCTCTACAACGAGGCGATCGGCTCCGGCTTCTACTACCTCACCTACGAGCCGAAGAGCGCCGCCGACTGGCCCGCGCGCCTCGACACGATCTTGGCGCGGATGCAGGGGCTGCCCGCGTACTTGAAGACGGCCGAGACCAACCTCTCGAACGCGCCGAAGGTGCACGTCGAGTTCGTCATCTCGGCGAACCCCGGCAACAAGGAGACCTTCACCAAGCAGCTGCCGCCTTTGTTCGCGAAGTTTCCGAAGCAGAAGGAGGCGTTCGACAAGCTCGTCCCGGCGACGCTCGCGGCGATCGACGGCTTTCAAACGTTCTTGGAGAAGACGCTGCTGCCGAGGGCGACGCTCGATTGGCGCCTCGGCCCAGACAAGTGGAAGAAGAAGCTCCGCTTCTCGCTCGCGAGCACCTTGGAGCCGGAGCAGCTCTACAAAGACGCCGAGCAGGGCCTCGAGAAGACGCGGCGCAAGATGTACGACCTCGCGCTGCCGCTCTACAAGAAGATGTACCCGAACGATCGCGCGTTCGAGCAGATGATCGGCGACGCCAAGGTGAACACCGTCGTCGGGCGCGTCATCGCCAAGGCGAGCGAGAAGCACGGCACGCCCGAGTCGTTGTTCGGCGACGTGCGCAAGATCTCCGACAAGGTGACGAAGTTCATCAAGGAGAAGGACCTGGTGTCGATGCCGCCGGCCGACGACAACTTCGTCATCGAGCCGACGCCGGCGTTCTTGGACGGCATGGCGGTCGCGTTCTTCAACCCGTCGCCCGCGCTCGAGCCGTGGCTGAAGAAGAGTTATTGGATCTCGACCGTGCCGAAGACCGGCACCGGCGACCCGAAGAAAGACGCCGAGTTCGCCGAGAGCTTCTTGCGCGAGTACAACGACTACGGCTTGCAGACGCTGACGATCCACGAGGCGTTCCCCGGCCACTACGTGCAGCTCTATTGGAGCCAACGCAGCCCGTACGCGACGCTCGTGAAGAAGGTGATGGAGTCCGGCACGATGGCCGAAGGCTGGGCCGTGATGATCGAGGACATCGTCTACGACCAAGGCTACGCCAAGGACGATCCCGAGAACGAGCTGATGCACCTGAAGATGAACCTGCGCACGTACCTGAACGCGATGATCGATCAGAAGCTGCACACGTCGAGCGATCCGGAAGACAAGCTCGACGCGTGGGCGCTCGAGCTGATGCACAAGAAGGGCTTTCAGCAAGAAGCCGAAGCGAAGCGCAAGCTGCGACGCGCGAAGCTGACGAGCACGCAGCTCTCGACCTACTTCGTCGGCTACCGCGAGATGAAGGAGATCTACGACGCGGCGCTGACCAAGAACGGCGGTAAGACGAAGACAGTGCTCGATCAGATGCTCGGCTACGGCACGATCCCGCCGAAGCTGATCAAAGAGCTGATGCTGCCGAAGTGACCTTCGGCGCGCGCCTCCTCCGCACCGTCAAGATCGCGATCCTCGCCGGCGGCGTGGGCCTCCTGGCGATGGCGGCGATCCCGTTCGGACAAGGGTTGATCGCGACGGCCGGCCACAACATTCCCTCGCGCGACATCGTGGCGGACTACGGGCGCGGCCTCCTGTGGGCGCTCGTGCTCGGCGTCTCAATCGTCGCCTGGCCGGTCTCACGGCGCGACAAACGCACCTTGCTCTGGCTGTGGGCGGCGAAGGTCGAGGTCGCGCTCGGCGTGATGCTGCTCTACGAGTGGAGCTACGGCCTCGACGCCTACAACTACTTCTTCGTCGGCCAACCCGGCGTCTACCAAGATGACGCGCTCACCTACGGCCAGGGCACCGAGATCATGTTCTGGCTCTCGCACCTGCAGTGGGAGTACCTGGTCGCCGAGTCGTACCACGCGATGAAGCTGAGCTTCGCGTACGTGGGACTCGCCGGCGTGTACTTCTTCTACCGCGCCGTCGCGCTCTTTCAGCGGACGGACGATCAGCGCGCGCTCTTCTTCATCGGGCTGTTTCCGTCGACGCTGCAGTGGTCGAGCATCCTCGGCAAGGATCCGCTGAGCTTCTTCGGCATGGCCGTCTACGCGTTCGGCGTCGTAGCGCTCTGGCGATCGCGGCGCGCCGTCGGCGTGGTGGCGCTCGCGCTCGGCGTGTTCATCGCGGCGGCGACGCGGCCGTGGATGCTGCTCATCATGCTGGCGCCGCTCGTCGTCTTTGCGCTGAACGCGTTCGCCGGCGTTGGCGCGAAGATTGGCGTCGGGCTCGCGGGCCTCGCGCTCTTCACGGGCGCGCTCTTTCTCTTTTCGGATCGCCTGCAGATCGCGTCGATGGACGACGTCGTCTTGCGCACGGAGAAGATCTCGCAGTCGTTCGCTTACGGCGGCTCGGCGAACGAGTCGGAGCTCGCGCGCGAGAACTCACCGGCGAAGATGCTCGCGTTCGCGCCGCTCGGAGCGTTCACCGCGCTCTACCGGCCGCTGCCCGGCGAGATCCTGAACGTGTTCGGCCTGCTCGCGAGCTTCGAGAACGCCGTGCTCGTTTATTGGACCGTGCGGGCCGTGCGCCGGAGCCGGCTGCGCGATCTCGGCGACCCCATCGTGTCGTGGGCGCTCGGGCTCGTCGCGATTTGGGCCATCGTTTACGGCTTCGTCAGCTATCACAACCTCGGCACCGGGGCGCGCTTTCGCTTGCAGATCATCGCGATCTTCACCTGTCTTCTCTGGCACCTCGGGCGCCGGCGGGCGGCGTGAAAGCGCTGGCCCGGAGCCATCCGGACGTGCTAGCCCGCCGCCCGCGAGCATCGAAGGGGGCGCTCCGAAGCCAAATGACCCGCATCGTCGCCACACTCTCCGCCTGGTCGGCGCGGCTCGAGGATCGCCGCGTGCAGCCGATCCTTTCGGCGGCGCTCGTGACCTTGGTCTGGGCCACCCTCGTGTTCGTGCTCGGCGCCGGCGGGCCGCGTGACTATTGGTTCGAGGACGATCCGCTGCTCTTCGCGATCAGCAAGAGCGCAGCGACGCCGATCAGCTTCTTCGTCGAGCACAGCTTGGTGCAGCACGCGCTGAACCCCGTCGAGGTCGTGCCGATGCTCTTTGCGTCGTTCTGGGTCGACACGCGCATTGCCAGCTCGATCGACACTTTGCCCTTGGTCGCGATGGCGCATTCGGCCCTGTCGACCTTGCTCGCCGCGCTGCTCTTGCAACGGCTCCTCGCGCGCTTCGTCCCGATCGCGGCGGCGGCGGCAGCGGCGTGCCTGTGGCTCCTGCTCCCGTCGACGCAGAGCACGCTCGAGTTCGCTTCGACGCGTTGCTATCAAGAGGGCCTCGTCTTCTCGCTGATCGCGTTGCTCTTCTGTCACCGCTACTTGGAGCGCGATCGCGTCGCCGATCTCGCCGGCGCGCTCGTGGCCGCGGCGTTCGCGATGTGGTCGAAGGAGCTCTTCGTCGCCACGCTCCCGACCTTGCTCGGGCTGCTCCTCTTGCGCGCGCGCCGCTACCGCGCGTTCTTTGCGCTCGTCGTGCTGTGCTTCGCGTGTGCGTCGTACCGGATTTGGGCGGTCGGCTGGACGCTGCGCTACGCGATGGATCCGCCGCGGATCACCGACGTCTTCGCGCTGGCGCGGCAGATCCCGCGGCTCTCGTTCGCCAGTGGCATCGGCTACGTGGCCTGGGCGCTCGTGCTCGCAGGCCTCGCCGCCATCGTCGTGCGGCGTCCCGAGCGGCGCGGCATCGTCGCGATCTTCCTGGTGACCACCCTCGTCGCGTGGTTGACGCTCTTGCCGATCACCCACGCGCTCTTGCAGCACAACACCGGCGTCACCGTCTGGTCGCGCTCGCTCTTCGTCGTCAACACGATCTTCGCGGCGGCGTGCGGTTGGCTGCTCGGTGAGCTGCGCCAGCGCCGCGCGGCGTTTCTCGGCGCCACCTTCGTGTTCGCGCTCGGCACCTACGCTGCGCTCGCGAGCATTCAAGCATGGAACTCGTTGAAGCAGCCCTTGTGGGCCGAGACGCTCCTCGTCTTGCAACATCCAAACGCCGTGTTCATCTCGGACGCCGAAGCGCATTGGTACTTCGAGGGGCTCGAGCGGCTCTATCGGGATCGGCCGTTTCCCGTCGTGATCCACAAGGGCATGTCGCGCGCAGAGATCGCGCACATCCAGGTGCGCCCCGACGTGCCTTGGTATCGGCTCGAGGGCGGCGTCATGGTCTCGTGCGATCCGAGCGCGTGTCTCCAGTAAGCCGGAGTGGTCAGCCGCCGGCCAGCGACAATCTAGCGTCTAGCGCCGGTCGCGACTAAGGAAAGGCCGTGGCGCTGCGCTACATGGCTGCGTTTCTCGTGGCGATCGCGACGAGCGTGGCCCTGGTGCCGACGGCGCGAAAGCTCGCCTTCAGGTTCGGCGCCGTGTCGACGCCGGGAGGCCGCAACGTCAACCGCGAGCCGATGCCGCGCCTCGGCGGGATCGCGATCTTCATTGCGCTGTGGCTGCCGGTGCTCGCGCTCTTCTTCGCCGACGAGCGCGTGCGAACGGGGATCGGCGCGCACTGGAACCGCTTGGCCGCGCTCGTTCTAGGCGCCGCGCTCTTGCTCGTCGTCGGGGCGCTCGACGACCTGCGCGGCGTCCGTGCGCGGACGAAGCTGCTCGCGCAGGTGCTCGCCGCGGCGATCGCGTTTGCCGGCAACTTTCGCATCGACGTCGTCGCCCTGCCGCTCTTTGGCAACGTGGATCTCGGGTGGGTGGCGTTGCCGCTGACGATCATTTGGGTGGTCGGCGTCGTCAACGCGATCAACTTGATCGACGGCTTAGATGGGCTCGCCGCCGGCATCACCTTCTTCGCGGCGATCACGAACTTCGTCGTCGCCTACATGTTCGACTCGACGCTCGTCTCGCTCGTCATGGTCTCGACGCTCGGCGCAGTGCTCGGCTTTCTCGTCTACAACTGGAACCCGGCGCGCATCTTCATGGGCGACTCCGGCAGCTACTCGCTGGGCTACGTGCTCGCGCTGACGGCGATCGCGGCGCCCTTTCAGAAGGCGTCGGCCACGGTGAGCTTGCTCGTGCCGATTGTCTCGCTCGGGATTCCGCTCGTCGACACCTTGTTAGCGATGCTGCGGCGCGTGCTCGAGCGACGCTCGATCTTCTCGCCCGACCGCGGGCACATTCACCACCGCTTGCTCGACATGGGGATCACGCACCGGCGCGCGGTGCTGATCATCTACGGAACGTCGGTGGCGCTGACGATTGCTGCCATCGTCATCTCGCTTGGCCGCGATTGGCAGGTCGGCGTCGCGATCTCGATCGCGGCGGTCGCGATCTTCCTGCTCGTGCGCGCCGCGGGCTTCTTTCGCGCGATCGGCGCCACGCGCGGGCCGGGGGACGAGCCGTGAAGGTGCTGGCGCTCGCGGCCTATCCAGAGCAGGGCGCCTCGACCCGCTTTCGTATCGCGCAGTATTTGCCGGCGCTCGCTGCGCGCGGGATCTCTGTCACGCTCCTCACCCAGCTCGACGCCGGTGCGTTCGCCGCGCTCTACCGTCCGGGATCGCTCATCGACAAAGCCCGCCTCGTCCTCGCCACGGCGGTGAAGGAGGCGATCGACGCGCTGGCCGTCGCGCGCGAGGCCGACGTCATCTGGGTGCAACGCGAAGCGGCGCTCGTCGGGCCTGAGTACCTCGAGCGTTTCTTGGCGCTGAGCGGCCGGCCGATCGTCTTCGACTTCGACGACGCGATCTGGCTGAAGGCGCCGGAGGACGGCGCGGCGAATCCACGCTGGGCGCGGTGGCTGCGATCGCCGAAGAAGGCGAATCGCTTGTTGCGCTTGTGCAAGGAAGCGATCGCCGGCAGCAGCGTCCTCGCCGAGCACGCAGAGAAGATCGCGCGATCGGTCACTGTGGTGCCGACGGTGGTCAGCCGAGAGCGTTGGACGCCGCGCGAGCACCCGCAGGACGGCGCGCTGACGGTTGGTTGGGTCGGCTCGCACTCGACCGCGCCCGCGCTACAGATCGCGGCGCCGGCGTTGGCGGAGCTCGCTGCCGACGGCCACCGCTTTCGCGTGCGGGTGATCGGCGGGCCGAAGGGCTACGCGATTCCGGGCGTCGACGTAGAGAACGTCGCCTTCGACCTGGCGATCGAGGTCGACGCCGTGCGGGCGTTCGACATCGGGATCGCGCCGATGCCGAGCGGCCCGTGGAGCGACGGCAAGTGCGGCTTCAAGCAGCTCCAGTACATGGCGCTCTCGGTACCTTGCGTCACCAGCGCGTGGGCCGGCGCGCGCGACTTCATTCGCCACGAAGAGAACGCGCTGGTCGCCAGCGATCACGGGTCGTGGAAGCAGGCGTTGTTGCGCTTGCTGAGAGACGGTGAGCTCCGTGCGCAGCTCGGTCGGGCGGGGCGCGATCTCGTGGTCTCGCGCTACTGCGCCGAGGTGCAGATCGACACGATCGCCGCGGTGCTCTCACGCGCGGCGCGCTAGACGAGAGCTTCGTAGACGCGCAGGTAGCGATCGACGGCGCCGAGCAACGAAAAGTGCGGCATCGTGCGCGCTCGCGCGGCGGCGAGGTCGGCCGGCGCAGCGTCGACAATCGCGTGGGCGGCAGCGTCGAGCGCCGATGCGTCGAGGGCCGGCAGCGTGATGCCGGATCCCGCGCGGGTGACCCACGCGGCGAGCTCAGCGTTGCAGCCATAGTGCACCGGACGCACGCCGCACGCGAAGAGCTCGCCGAGCTTCGTCGGCATGCTCGCGTGCTTGGCCGGATGGTCTGCGCGCAGCAGCAAGAGTCCCCAGTCGATCCAGTTGAGCCACGCCGGCATCTCGACGTGCGGCGCCGTGGTGACGATCGCGGCGCTCGGATCGATCGCGGCTGTGCGCAGGCGATCGCGCAGGGCGTCTGCTTGCGCCGTCAGCACGAGTAGGCGCGCGTTTGCGTCGTGGGCGCGGACGCGACGAAACAGCGCGAGCGAGGCGTCGACCTCGTAGTCTGCGTTGACGGACCCGACGAAGCCGACGACGCGCTTGTCACGCAGCGCTTCGCGAATGGCCGACGGCACGGTGTCCTCACGGCGCCGCGCCATCGTGAACGCGCGATCGTCGACGCAGGTCGTGATGCAGACGATGGGCTTCGCGAAGGCGCCGAAGCGGCCGCTGCGGACTTCGTCGACGCCGAGCTCGGTGAGCATGACGGCGCCGTCGCACGCAGCGTACGCACTTCGTTCGAGCACGCGGGCGAGGGCGGCGGTGCGCGGCGAGAGCAGCCCCTGTAGCGCCCGCTGGTCGGCCCAGAAACCGCGCGTGTCGAAGAGCAGCGGTCGCCGCCAAATGCGCTTCACCATGGCGCCGGCGCTCGCCGCCTGCACGCTGCGCGCGTGAACGAGATCGTGACGGCCCGCGGCGAGCGCCGCTCCAAGCATGCGTGCGCTGTTCTTTGCAAAAGCAACGGCGCCGCCGCCGGCAGAGAAGGGGAGCGCCTTCCAAACGATGCCCGCGTCTTTGAACGTGGCGCGCAAGCGATCGACCGCGGCGGCGTCATCGAGGCCTGTCTCGAGCGTGACCAAGGTGTAGCGAACGCCGCGCCGCGCGAGCTCGATGAGCGGGCGCACGATCTGTGAATAGCCGAGCGGCGTGAGCACACCGTCGAAGCTCAGATAGAGGACGCGCGCGCTCAGCATGCGACGCCCAGTTGGCGAAACACCGCGAGCGTTTGCGTGACGATCAGCCGCTTGTCCAAGTGTTGCTCGGCGTAGCGCCTGGCCTCGACGCTCATGGCTTGCAGGCGCGCGCGATCCGAGAGCAAGCGATCGATCGCGCCGGCGAGCGCTTCATGATCGCGTACGGGCACGAGCAGCCCAGACTTCCCCGGCGCGATCGCCTCGCGGCAGCCCGGCGCGTCGCTCGTGATGCACGGCCGGCCGACCGCTTGCGCCTCGGCGATCGCGAGCGGCAGCCCCTCGGCATAAGACGGCAGGACGACGAGCGTCGCGTCTGCGAAGACTCTCGGCATGTCGCTCCGGTGGCCCCACCACTCGACGACGCCCTCGTTTTGCCACGCCCGCAACGTCTCTACGGGAATGCGCGCGCGGTTGTGCGCATCTTCGCCGCCGACGAGCGCGAAGCGCGCTTTGCCACGGAGCCGCCGCGCCGCAGCGACCATCTCGCCGATGCCTTTGTCCCAGAGCATGCGCGCCGGCAGCACGACGAGCGGCGGACCCTCTGGCAGCGGCGCGAACGCGAAGCGCTCGAGATCGACGCCGGCGCCGAGGATCACCGTGGCGCGCGATCTGTCGACGAGCCCGCGCCGCACGAAGTCTTCGAGCTGATCGTGGTTCTGAAAGATGTTCACGCAGCGCGGGCTCGAGAGCGCCACGCCGTAGGCCCGCCGGGCGAAGCGCCGGAGCGCGCGTTGCTTCAAGTCGTCCGCCGGTCGCTCGGTCAGCGCGAAGCCGAGGCCGGTGATGGTGTTGACGATCGCGCTGACGCCGGTGAGCCGCGCGGCGATCGAACCGTACATGTTCGCCTTGATCGTGCTGTGGTGGACGACGTCGGGGCGCAGCTCGGTGTAGGCCCTCGCGAGCGCCGCGATCGTTCGCGCTTCGGTCATCGGCGACAGGCTCTCGCGCACGAGCGGGATCGGCCGAAAATCGTAGCCGAGCGCGCGGATCGCCTCGGCCTGGCCGGTGTCTCCGGCCGCCACTGTCACGCGCACGCCCTGCGCCGCCAGCGCTTCGGCGATCTGCGCGCGGTGCGAAAGGAAGAAGCGATCCTCGGTCGTCGAGAAGACGGCGTGCATCCGCCAAAGACGCTATCACACGAGCTCGCTGAAAATGTACGCCTTGGCCGCTGCGGCGCTGACCGCGATCGCTAACCCTTGATCGCGAGACCGAGGGCTTCGCGCAGCGCGAAGTGCTGCTCGCTGACCGAGAAGAGCACGAGCTCTTTGACGCGCTCTTGCGGGGCCACCCGCGCCGCCCCGTCAGCGGCTTCCGCAGTGGCGCGGGCGGCCACCTCGAGATCGCCAGACATCAGCAGCGCGGCCCGATAAGCCGTGTGCTCGGCGGCCTCGGCGAAGATCTTGAGCAGCCCGGCCTTCATGTCGTTGTAGGCGCCGATCGCCAGGTCCTTGATGCGGCGCAGCGACGCTTCCGGGATCTGCTGCAGCACTTCGACCCACGCCGTCACCTCGGCCTGATTTCCGAGCGTGCCGGCCTTCGGGTTGAACATCGCCACGAAGGCCGCGAGCAGGTCGCGCAGCTGATCGCCCGGGTAAATGCGGGCCAAGAACAGCTCCGGCCGCGCGAAGGTGAGGTTGCGCGCGATGTGATAGCAGAGGATCTTGTGCGAGCTCTCCTTGAACACCGGGTTCTCTTCGCCGGCGGCGACCGCGGGCGGCCGCGCGTTGACGAGCTCGAGCTCCTGCATCGATCCTGAGCGCCGGTAGACGTCGACCATCGGCGCCGCGAGCGCGCCTTGCACGTACTTCAAGATGTTGACGAAGAAGAGCTGCGACGACTTCACGTCGATGAGATCCTTCTTCTTCAGGTCGAGATCCTTCGCCGTCTTGGTGAACATGTCCGGCGCCGACTTGTAGAGGCCGGCGGCGAGGTCGCCGATGCCGCCCTTCAGGTTCGGGTGCAGCAAGTGCTCCTTGACGATCGCTTCGGTCAGCGGCTTCTGCGCCTTGGCCGGCACGCCCTTCTTCAAATACTCGAAGATCTTCTTCTCTTCGTCGTTGGCCGACTTGAGATAGAGCAGCGCCTGGCAAACGCAGTAGACTTTGTCGAACTTCTTGTCCGCTTGGTAGAGCTTACGCAGCTCGTGCAGCGCCAGCACCGGGTTCTGCGCGTTGCGCATGATCTCTTGCTGCATGCCGATGGCCTTCGGCCGCAGCTCGGGCTTCTCGCCATACAAAGCCGCCAGCGTGAGCGCGTCTTGCTGGTTGCCTGGGTCGAGCTTGACGACGACCTCGTAGGCGGTCGTGGCGTTGTCTTGCTCCTTCAGCACTTGCTTGTAGAGCTCGGCGAGCGTGCGGAACAACGCCGCCTTCGCCTTGCGCGCCGTCGCCGGCAAGCGGGCGATCATCGCGCGGTAGTTCTCTTCGAGCATTTTCCACTGCTGCAGGTCGCCGAGCATCTTCTCGATCGCTTCGAAGGCAGCGGCCTGCGCCGGGTCGGCGTCGAGCGCGGCGTTGTAGTACTTGAGCGAGCGGTTCAGATCCTTGATGTCCTTCTGGTACAGATCGCCGAGGCGCATCGCGAAGAGCACCTTCTTCTTGTCGTCCTTGAGCAGCCCGACGAGCTGCTCCGAGAGCTCGGCGATCTTCGGCACCTGCTTGGTGTCCGTGTAGAGCTGCACGAGCGCTTCGAGCACGTCGACGTTGTTCGGCTCGGCCTTCTGCGCTTCGAGCAACGCGTCGATCGCGCGGTAGGGATCGTTCAGACGCTCGCGCGAGAGCTGCGCCAAGCTGAGCAAGATCTTCGCGCGCTCGTCCGGCGTGGCGAGATCGATGTAGCGGTGGAGCGCGTCGTAGGCGCCTTCGAAGTCGCCGAGCTCTTCTTGCACCTTCGACAGGTTCTTCAACGACGCCGGGTGCTGCGGATCGAGCTCGAGCGCCTTTTCGAACTGCTTCTTCGCCTTCTCCGGCTGCTTCGTCTTCAGCAAGAGGTCGCCGGTCTGCGCGAAGAGGTCGACGACCTCGGCGTTCGTGAGCGAGTCGCGGTTGACGAGGATCGCGTTGAACGCCTTGAGCGCTTGCTCCCACTTCTCGAAGCGCAGGTATGCGTGGCCGAGGCCCTCGAGGGTCGGCAGGTAGCTCGGGTCGACGTCGTACGCGCGCTCGTATCGCTCGAGCGCCACTTCTTGCTTCGTCTGTTTGTCGGCGAGGTAGCCCAGGCGATAGAGCTTCTGCCCGAGCTCCTTCATGTCGGCCTTGGGGTCCAGCTTGTTGACGACGACCTCGAGCACGCGCTCCGCGTTCGCCCAGTCCTCGCGGCGGAAGTAGATGTCGGCGAGCGGCCGCGCGGCCTCGGCGTAGTCCGGCGTGAACTCGAGCGCCTTCGAGTAGTAGCGCATCGCGCTCTCTTGATCGTCCTTCTTCTCCGCGAAGAACTTGCCGCACTCGTAGAAGAGCTCGGTCTTGAGCTCGCTGTCCTCGGTGGCCTCGGCTTCTTCGACCATGTACTGGACGTAGTTGTCCCAGTCCTTGTCGCCCGACGCGATGTCCTTCAACGCCGCCAGGGCCGGGACGTACTTGCTGTTGATCTCGAGCGCGCGCTGGTAGCAGCCCTTTGCCGCCGAGCTGTCCATCAGCATGTTCTCGTTGATCTTGCCCATGCGGTAGTAGAGGTCGACCGCTTGCGGGCTGTCTTTGGCCGCCTCGGCCTCCTTCTGCAGCATCTCGAGCGACTGGAACCAGTTGCCGGAGCGCTCGTACAATTTTCCGAGGGCGTTCAACGCGTCGGTGGCGTTCGGATCCATCGCGCGGGCGGCGTTGAAGTACTCCTCCGCCTTATCGACGCGCGCCATGTTCTTGTAGAAGATCTCGCCGATCTGAATATACAGCTTCACGATCTCGGTGGGATCGCCGAGCAGCGACGCGTGGTGCTGCAGCACTTGGATGAGCTTCTCCCACTCCTTGGTGTCGCGGAGCAGGCGTTCTTCGTGCTTGATCGCCGAGAGGTTGTTCTGATCGAGCGCGAGGATGTTGTCGTAGCAAACGAGGGCGTTCTTCTTGTCCTCGAAGTGCTCTTCGAAGACCGCCGCCGCCTTGGTGAAGAGCTTCACCTTCTCTTCGTTCTCGGGGACGACGGCGATCTGCTTCTCGAACACCTCGAGGAGCTCGCGCCAGCGCGTGAGCTGCGTGTAGAGGCGCTCCAAGGACTGCAAGGTCGGCAGCTGCGCCGCGTCGATGTCGAGGATCTGCCGATAGGTCTCGATCGCCTTCTCGACGTTGTCGAGCTTGCCCTCGTACAGGGCGCCGATCTTTTCCCGCAGCGGCACCGTGGCCTTCTTGTCGCTGGCGAGATCGATCGCGCGCGTCAAGATGCCGATCAGCGCGTCGAAGCGGTTCTCGCGCTCGTAGAGCGATGAGAGGTTGTCGATCGCGATCTTGTCGGAAGGGTCGAGATCGAGAATGCGCTGGTGCGTCGCGATCGCCTTCTCGACGTCTTGCGCGAGCGAGTCCCAGACGCTGGCGATCTGGCGCAGGATCGACTTCTTCGCGTCGATGTCTGGCGCGTGTGAGAACTTGTTCTCGAGCGCGGAGATCTGATCCTCGGTGCGGCCCTGCTTGCTGCGGATCTCGACGAGCCGATCCAACGCGTCGGCGTCGCCAGGCGCGAGGTCCAAGAGCCGCTCGTAGATCTCCTCGGCGGCGCCGAGCTCGTTCATGCGCTCGGAGTAGAGGCGGCCCAAGCGGCGCTGCACCTCGATCTTCACCCGCGCGTCTTCGATCTCCTCGAGCACGTCTTCGTAGACCGCGCAGAGCTCTTCCCAACCTTCCGTCTCGCCAGCCAGCCGTTCGGCAGCGAGCGACGCGCTCTCGATCGGCGCTTCGCGAAACACGCGGCACGAGGCGATGAACGCGAGGTCCTTCTGGCCGAGCTCTTTGTCGTGGATGTCGCGGATCTCTTCCAAGAGCTCCAAGCGTCCGTCGCCCGTGTACTGCGCGACGAAGCCTTCGTCGGTCGCCACCAAGCGCCGCCACTCGCGCGCGGTCCTGAGGATCTTGCGCACCTGGTCGAACGCGCCCTTGTCGGTCGGGTTGAGCTCGAGGATCTTCTCGTAGCTCGGCACCGCCGCGGTCGGCCGGTTCAGACGATCCAAATAAATGTCGGCCGAGCGGCGCAGCGCCTTCAAGCGCAGCTCGGGCGTCGCCTGCAGCTCGACCGATCGATCGACGGCCTTGGCGGCGTCCTCGAACGCTTTGGTCGCCTCGAACAAGTCGGCGAGCTTCGCCAGCTCTTCGGGCGTGTGTGGCGCGGCGCTCAGGATCTCACGGCCGATGAATACCGCGTCCTGCAACGCGCTCTCGATGTGCGAGAGCGCTTCCATACGAACGAAGCGCACGGCCTTGCCCTCGCTCGGGGGCACCAGCGGGATGAGGCGCTTGGCCATCTCGGCTTGCTCAGCGAATTCGTTGCGCTTGCCATGCAAACCGATGAGGGCGCGCAAGGCGTCGACGCGCTTCGGCTCGGCGGTGAGCACCGAGTTCCACCGCTGCACAGCGACGTCGGTGTTGCCGAGGTGATCGGCCATGACCTCGGCTTGGCGGCGGTTGTACTCGATGCGCAGCGCGTCGTCTTTGGTCGTGTCGATCGCGATCTGCAGCATGTCGGCGAGCTCTTGGAAGCGGCCGAGCTCGCGCAGGAGCGCATCGAGCGCTTCGATTGCCTCGACGTTCGCCGATTCGAGCTTCAACGCGCTCTGCCACGCGTCGACGGCGCCGCCCGGATCGCGCAGGTGATCCTTCAGCGTCTTGGCGAGCTCGGCGCGCAGGCGCACTTGCTCGGGGATGTTCGGCTGCGGCGCGGCTTGGTGCAGAGCGTCGAGCTCGCGCAAGACCTTGGCGAGCTCGTCGAACGCCTTGGCTTCACGGAAGTACTTCTCGAGCGAGCCGAGCACGCGCAGGTCATTCGGCGCCAGGCCGCGGGCTTGCTCCAACGCGCGAATGGCGGCGTCCGGTTCGAAGAGCTTGTCGCCCCAGGCCGCGGCGAGGCGGACCAGGAGCTCCACCTTCTCGGCGTCTTGCTCGGCGACCGCGACCTCGGTGTCGATGATCTCGGTGAGCGCCGACCAGCTCTCGGTCTCGTTGTAGATCTTGTCGAGCGCCTTCAACGCCGCCGGGTTCTGGGCGTCGTGGCTCAAGACCTTCCTGTACCACTCGACGGCCTTGTCGGTGCTCGCCAGGCGCTGATGATAGATGTCGGCGATCTTGCTCGTCAGCTGCAGCTTCAAGATCGGATCGGTGATCGCGTCGATCTCGCTCGCGTACAGCTCGACGAGCTCTTCGTGGTTCTTGTTCTCGTCGGCCAAGCGCTCGAGCTCGGCGCGGATCTCGGCGTCGCCCGAGTCTTCGCCGAACGCGCGCGAGAGGGCGAGGAACGCCATGTCCTTGACGTTGAGCTTCGTCTGATAGGTCTGCGCGACCTTGATCAACAGGGCCTTGCGCGCCTGGGCGTCGGTCGTCGAGCCGAGCTGCGCCTCCAAGACGTCGATGAACTTTCGCCAGTCGCCGCTCTGCTGGTAGACGCGCTCCAAGGCGACGGCCGCGAGCGCCGCGTCGCCCGCCTTCACGCGCTCTTCCAAGTGGTTGATCGTCTTTTCGTGGTTCGGCTCTTCCTTCAACACGAGGTCGAAGATCTTCGCCGCCTCTTGCTTGTCTTGCAGCGTCGTCTCGAGCGTGACGCCCTTTCGGAACAAGAGGTCCAAGCGCCGCGCGCGCGCTTCCGGGCTGCGCTTCTCGGCGATGCGGGCGATCTCCGTGTCGAGCGCCTTCACGTACTCCTCGGGCTTGCCCAAGTGCTCGTAGAGGCTGCCCATCTCGTCGAAGTTGGTCGGATCTTCCGGCGCCAGCGTCATGATGCGCCGGCGCGTCTCGAGCGAGAGCTGGTACTCGCCGATCGCTTCTTGCAAGCGCGCGACGTTGAGCAGCATCTCGAGCTTGCGTTCGTTGCCCGAGGTCAAGTCGACGAGCTTCAGCAGGACTTCGGATTGCTCGCGCTTCTGCTCGGTCTGGCCGTAGAGCTTCTCGAGCGCGGTGTGGCCGGCGACGTCTTTGGCGTCCTTGGCGAGCACCTCTTTGAACTCGTCGATCGCTTTGTGCGGGTCGTTGACCTTCTCGTAGTAGAGCGTCGCGGCGCGGCGATGGAACTGCAGCGCCAGCGCGGCTTCTGCCTTCGACGCTTGTTCTACGTACGCGTCGGCGAGATCACGGAACGAGCTCGTCTCCTGCGCGAGCTTCTCGAGCCACATGCGGATGCCCATGTCGGCCGGATCTTCGCGCATCGCCCGCAGCGACATTTGAAACGCCTTGTCCTTCATCGACAAGCGATTCTCGTAGATGTCGCCGATGCGGCGCATCAGACCCTTCTTCTCGGCCAGCTGCTGCGCGCGCGAGAGGCGGACTTCGAGCACCTTCGCCAAGCGCGCGTAGTCCTGCTTCGCCGTGTACAAGGGCTCCAAGATCGCGGCGACGTCCATCTGCACGTCGGGTTGATCGAGGAGGGCTTCAAGAGCAGCGAGGGCCGGCGCGTTCTGCGGGCGGCGTTGCAGCGCGGTCTTGTAGAAGATGAGCGCTTCGGACGGCCGGTCCTTCGTGAGATCGCCCAGGCGCACGTTGATGTCGACGCCGAGATCGCTCGCGCCGGCGACTTCTTTGCGCAGCATCAAGACGCCGTAGAGATCCTGTTTGCGATCGAGCTCGGTCAGCAGCTTGTCGAGCGCTTCGAGCGCTTTTTGGTGCTTCGGATCGTGCGTGACGATCTGCTGAAACGCCTGCACGGCGCCGTCTTTGTCGTTCAGCTTGTTGAGGCGCAGATCGGCGAGCTCTTGCAGCAAGCGCACCCGCTGATCCTTTTGCGCGTCGCCCATCAGCGAGACTTGCTTGGCGATGACCTCGGCGAGCTCTTGCGGCTTGTCCTGCGAGCGCAACAGGCGCGCCATCTGGTCGAGCGACTGGGTGTCGCCGCCGGCGAGATCGGCCGCGGCCTTCAAGTGCGTGACCGCTTCGTTCGGGCGCTTCAGCTGCTTCTCATAGATCTCGGCCAAGCGGCGGTGGATCGCGATCTTCGGCCCGCTGTCTTGCTCCGAGAGGCCCTGCAGCGCGGCCTCGTATTCGCCGGCGAGCGCTTCGATGTTGTTCGCCTTCGCGGCGAGGCGTTCGAGGTCGGCGCGGACGCGTTCGTCGCGCGGATCCAAACGGAACGCTTGCCCGAGCAGCGAGAGCGCCGTCGCCGGATCATTGCCGCGCGTCTCGTGGAGCTTGGCGGCGTCGACCATCAGCTCGCGCTTCTTCGCCGGATCCGGGGTGTGGTTGATGCGCATCTCGCGGGCGAGCGCCATCTTCGGGAAGTTGTTCTGCGCGAGGTAGGCGGGCTCGAGCACCTCGGCGAGGCGCGCCTGCGTCTCCGGGCTCACGATCTGCATCACCTGCTCGACGAGCGCCGTCGCTTCTTGGTGCGTCGGCTCGGCCTTCAACACGTCCATCAGCGCGTTCGTGGCGCCGTCGACGTCTTGCAGACCCTCGAAGTACACGCGCGCGAGCAGCACGAGGCGCGTCTTTCGGTCTGGGCTGTCCGGCGTGCGCTCGAGCTCCTTCAGCAGCGTGTCTTTGCCTTCGGTGAACTGGCGATTGGCGAGGTGGAGGTCCGTCAGACCGCGGTACGGGCGCGGGTCGGTCGGGCTCAGCTCGGCGGCTTGGTAGTATTCGGCCACAGCTTGGCTCGGGTCCTGGAGCGGCCCCGCGAACATGTTCGCGAGCTCGATGCCGAGCTCGACTCGGCGCGCTGGCTCCGCCGCTTGTCTCAGCCTGAGCACCTCGACGAGGTCGCGCAGCCGGCCGGCTCCGCGCAGCGCCCGCTCGAGCGAGCCGAGCGCCTCGAGGTTGTTGGGGTCGGCCGCCACGGCCTGACGCCACGCTTCGATCGTACTATCGTCGGTGACTTGATTTTCCATCTCGAGTGTACTCGCGATTCTAAGCGACAACGCCTTCGCCCGCTCCGTGCCAGCGGACTTCTGCGCTTGCCGCAAGACATCGATCAGCTCGGCCGATTTGCCGAGCAGCCTCGATAACTGTATCAACTGCGCTTCCAACTCCGGATCGGCGCCGCCTTCGGCGATGAAGGCTTCCTTCGCCGCGTGCCACGTGCCGACGTCGTCTTTCTTCTTCTGCCAAAGTGCGAGGAGCGCGCGCATGTGAGCGCCGCGTTCCATGCCCTTCGCCTCGTTCGCGAGGATCGAGTGGCAGCGCATGCTCTCGTCGTCGTCGCCGCTCTTTTCCGCGAAAGGGAGCAGCGCCGCTGCGGCGAAGGGATCCGGCCCGAAGGTCTTCAAGATCGCGACGGCGTCCTTGCCCCGCGGCGTGTCGAGCGCGCCTTTCAAGTACGTGACGGCCTTCTGGTGATCGGCTTGCTCGCAGAGGTCCCCGAGCAGCAGCTGCAGGTGCCCGCGGCTCTCGGGCTCCTGCGCCACAGAGAGCTGCTCTTCGGCCAGGCGCGTGAGCTCGTTCGGCGAGTAGAGCGGCCGCCACGGTTGCGCGAGCGCTTGCACGCCCTTCGGATCAGCCGGGCGGAGCGCGAAGTACGAGGCGATGTGGTTGCGGGTCTTCTCGGGATCGCGCGAGTGCTTGATGCGCAGCTCGATGGCGCGAAAGAGCAGCTCGGCCTTGTCGCCCGTCGCCGCCCGCTCGACCCGCGCGTCGTAGAACGCGTCGAGCTCGTCGTAGAGGCCGTAGTCGACGAGCGTGCACTCGAGCTCGGTCGTGTTCGGGATGCTCGCGGCCTCGGCGACGTACGCCGCGAGCAGCGCTCTTGCTGCCTGCGTGCCGTTGCTCATCCGCTTGTACGAATCGGCGAGCGCCAGGCTGACCGTGGCCTTCCACGTGCCGTTCGGCAGCGACGCGATCACTGCCTCGAGCGTGGCCTGCATGACGTCGTGCGCGTTCGCGGCTTGCGCGCTCGCGACGAGCTGCTCGAAGATCGCGCGGTCTTCGGGGGCCAAGCGGAAGGCTTCCGCCAAGCGTCCGATCGCCGCGTCGCCGCGGCGAAGACCATCGCGCTCGACGTTCGCGAGCTTCAGCGTGAGGCGCTGCTTGGCAACGTTGTCTTTGGTCTCGGCGAGCGCGCGCTCGAAGTGCTCTTTGGCACGCTCTGCCGCGTTCTGCTTCGCTTCGTGATCGCCGAGCGCTTCGGCCACATCGGCGACGGCGATGCGCGCCGCGATGCCTCGCTCCAAGCCGGAGATGACGTCCGGTGAGCGATCGCTCTCGGAGAAGAGCTGCAGATAAATGGTGACGGCGTCTGCCTGGCGGCCGAGGCGTTGCTCGTAGAGCTTGGCGAGCTCGCGGCTGTAGAGCTTGTCGGCGTTGAGCGCGACCAGGCGCACGAGCGTCATCGACAGATCGGACCAGCGCTGCGTCGCGTGTTGCGCGTGCGCGAGGTGCGCGAGCGTCTCTTTGTCGTTCGGCTCCTTGGCGAGGAGCTGCTGGCACACTTCGACGAGGCGCGGGCTCGCTGGATCGCGGGTGTGCAGCTCGGCGGCCTCCTTGCGCAGCGCGGCTCGTTGCTCTTCGGGCGACAGCGCCACCGGCGCCGGCGCCGCGGCGGCCGCACTGCGCGCCTGATCGAGCTCGGCGAGGACCGCCTCGATCCCAGCACGATACTCGCTCGTCGCGTTCCTGCCGGCCATCACCAGGGCGTGGCGCGTGCGGTCCTTGTCGTCGGCGTTCGTCGTCAGCGCGATCAACGCCTTGGCGCGTTCGGCCGTAGGCCAGGCGGCGAGCGCCTGAATCTGCGTTTCGTAGGCCTGCGTGCTGTTCTGGACCGAGGCGAAGAGCTTCGCCTGCTCGTCGAGCACGTGCGCGCGCTCGGCGCCTTCGAGCAAGCGGCCGTGCGCCGACAAGAGCTGCAACAGACCCTGCGCATCGCCGCTGCCGCGCCGTTCGTTCTCGAGCGCGTCGAGGGCGCCGATGTCGCACGGATCGAGCGCGGCGATCCGTTCGAAGGCGGCGCGCAAGCCGGCGGCGTCGCCAGCGCTCTTGTGGGTCTCGGCGAGCAGCGTGCGCAGGTGCAGCTCGGCGTGCGGCTCACGCGCGAGCTGCGTCGCTTCGGTGAGCGCCTGCACACGCTGGCCGTTCTGCGAGAGCCCGGCGGTGTAGCGGCGCAGCACGTAGCGATCGTTCGGATCGCACTCGAAGGCGGCGCCAAAGAGCTGGGCGGCCTCGGCAGCACCGGCGGCTTGCAGATCTTCGGCGGCCGCCACGAGGAGCCGTGCCGCGCGCGTCTTGTCCTTCGCCTTGATCTTCAGCGCCGCTGTCTTGAGCGGCTCGAGCGCGGCCGCGACGGTTTGCGTGGCGAGGGCGACGTGGACGAGCAGGCGGAGCGCGTCGGCTTGCGCCGGCACGAGCAGCAACGCCTTGTCGATCTGGTCGCGCGCGCGCGTCGCGTCCTTTTGGTAGACGAAGAGCAGCTCGGCCATCTGCACGTAGTTGGCCGCGGCGCGAGACTTGTCGCGCGTGACGATCGCCTCTTCGCGGAGCGCCTTCAGCTTCGGCTCCACGTCGGCGGCGCTCACGCTGAGCGCGGCGAGCTTTCCGGCGACGGGGCTGGCGGCGCCGAGGCTCGCGACCCACGCCGCTGCTGCAGCGTGCGCGATCGGATGCGTCGCCGCGAGATCCAAGATCGCATCGACCTCGAGCTTGAGCTCGCCTTCGATCGCGCCGTTCGCCGCCGCGAGCTTGCAGTGCGCGATCCCGCGCGTCGCGAGGCCGAGCGCACGGCACACGCGCAGCGCGGCAATTTGCGATTCGCCGAGGCTGGCGTCGATCTGCAGCGCGCGCTCGTGCATCGCCACCGCGCTGTGCAGATCTTGAATTCGCTCGTACGCCTCGCCGAGCGTGGCCAAGCGCGCCGCCCGCAAGTACTGATCCTGCGTGCGTTCGACGAAGCGCTCGCCGAGGGCGCAAAAACGCGCGAGATCGCCGGCGTTTTCGAGGAGCGTCTGGAGCGCGGAGAACGCGGACTGATTGTCGGGATCGGATTCGAGCGTGCGCCGGAGCTGGAACTCCTGCCGGAGCGCCGCGGTCTTGGCGCCGTCGCCGTCTGGAGGCACGGCGCCTACCATGTTGGCCTGGCCGCGCGCGGCTGTGTCCGTCTCAGTGGGCATGTCCTCACTCGAAGTCCCGTGGCGAAACGTCATTCCAAGCGAAATTCGCGCGAAAAATCGCGGTCGTTTCGCCAGCCGAAGTTTTACCCGGGTAATCGGGGGGCCACAATTAAACTGCGCCTAAGTAGACACGGTGCGTCGTGGCCGTAGCGATCTACTTTTTCACGATCACCGGTGGCGCCTCGTTCGGATCCGGCTCCCGCTCGTAGCGCACGCGCAGCACTTTCAACCCGCGCGAGCCCAAGTGGGCGACGAGATCGCGTTCGTAGCCTTGCAGGAGGCGTCGCGTGTTCGGGTCCTCGGTGTAAAACGCGATCTCGAGGCCGCGGGGCGCGAGCATGACGTCGACGCTGAGGTCGCTCATCACGTTGGCGTCGACGTCGGCGCGAAACGCGAGATCGCCGTCTTTGCTCGCGGTGATGAGCAAGGTTTGCACCGTCTTCTCGATCAGCTGCTGGAATTTTCTCTGCGCCGTCATGCCCTTCGTCTGCGTGACCATGCGCGCCGCGAGCTTCTTCGCCGCCGTGTCTTTCGCCGCCGGCCGCGCGAGCGCCCGCCGCGTCGTGTCGGCGCGGATCATCGCCGTCTCTTGCACGATCGGCGCGCCGCGAAACGCCGGCACCGCCTCGCCCACGATCGCCGGCAGCACGCTGCCCGCGCGCGCTTCGAGGGCAGGGTAGCGGCGGCGGCCGCTGCGTTTTTCTGGCGGGTGATCGCCGTCATCGATCAGCGCAGAGCGGGCGGCGTCCAAGATCGCCGCCGCGTGTGTCGGATGTCGTTCCTCGCTCACAGCGAAAATATGCCATACTCCACGGCGCCATGGCCTACGACTTCGTCGCAGCCTTTCGTAGCGCACGGGAAACGAACACGCACAGCGATGGCGACCGTCGCGGCGTGATCACGGTGCCGGAAGCACGCGCGATCATCGTGGCGGCGCAGTCCGAAGGCGCGACCGGCGCACAGATCACGGACGCGTTCGAGAATCTGCGCACCGAAGGGCGACGCTTGCTGGCGGCGTCGACGCTCGTCTTGCATCCGCCGGATCGCACGCAAGTGGCGAGCGGCCACGGTTCCCGCGGCGACGCGCGGCTGAACTTCGATTGCTTCGCCGGCAACTTGATCATCCGAGTGCGTGCCGGCGATCGCACGTCGCGCGGACTCTTGTTCGACGCCGCGCTCGCGAGCACCTATCAAATGGCGTCCGATACGACGAGGCGCGCCGAGCAGCTGAGGGCGCTCTACAGCGATCATCCGGAGCTGCGGGGTTATCGCGACATGTTCGTCGAGCAGAAGTATCCGGCAGAGGGTGTGCCCCAGCATGGGAGCGCGGACGGGGTCGATCGCATTTCCTTCGAGCTGCCGGAGTCGGTGCTCGCGCCGCGCTGATCGGGCGGAATCGAAAAGGGACCGGGGAGCGTTACGGGTTCTGCGCTTCCAAGTACGCCTTGAGCTCGGCCTCGGTGACCTTGCCGTCGGCGTTCGCGTCGGCGTTCACGACGATCTTCGTCCAGTACGGCTCCGGCACTTCGCTCGCGTCGAGCGCGCCGTCATTGTTCTTGTCGAATTTTTCGAAGTACGCGTGCGCGCTCGGGCGGTGCTCGCCGCCGTGATCGTCATCCTTGTCGCCGCTCGCGCCCGTGGCGCCAGTCGTGCCGGTGGGACCGGTCTTGCCGCTCGGCCCTTCGCACTCGTCGTCGTTTTCGTCGTCGTCGTCTTTGTCGCCAGCGTCGCCCTTCTCGTCGTCGTCGTCGTCGCACACGTCGCGACCGTGTTCTTGTTGCTTACCCTTGAAGACGCCTGCCGCGACCGCGGCGTCGAACTCGGCCTCGGTGACCTTGTCGTCTTTGTCGGTGTCTGCCGCCGAAATGCGATCCCACTTCTTCCCGGCTTCCGCCTTCGTGATGGCGCCATCTTTGTCCTTGTCGAGGTGGCGGCACTGGTTGTTCGGGCCCTTCGGCCGCTTCTTGTCGTCGTCCTTGTGCGGGCGCTTGACCGTGCCGTTCAACACGCCGGCCAGCAGCTCGTCGAAGGTGACGAAGCCGTCCTTGTCCGCGTCAGCCGGCGCGATGATCGCCCAGATCTCGGCCGACACTTCCGACGCGTCGATCTTGCCGTCGCCGTTCTTGTCGAACTTTCCGAAGCTGGCTTGCGACGGGTTCTGGGTCAGCGCCTCGAGGTCGCTGCCGGTGGGCGTCGCGGTCGGGCTGCCGCAGGCGACGGTGAGAGCAAGGCCAAGGATACTCGAGTAAGTCATGGATTTCATTTGTCATTCCTCCATGCAAGCGCACGGTGATGTGGGCATGCGGGGGAGTGAGACCGACACTCTACAAATTTTCGACACGAAATCATTTCGCTCGACACGCCCATGGCCGCCGTGTTCGGTCCCTATCCGATGTTCCCCCCGCTCTTCGTGACGATCGCGCTCGGCACCGTGCAGACACCGCTCGTCGAGCTCGCGTGCCTCAAGACGGAGGGCGGCCGCATCGATTGCGCTCGCCTTGCCGAGAAGCTCGCGATCTACGGCGGGACCTACACCGTCTCAGTCGTCGCTGCGGAGAATGGTGAGACCAGTGAGGACGCCGTTTTTCGCGTGACCCTGCTCGAGCGCGGCGCCGAGTGCCTCATCGAGACCATCGCGCTGCTCGACAAAGCTGCGGCGCCGCGCACGGCGACCTTCGTGTGCGACGAAGCGCACGAGCCGGAGCGCCCGCTCGCGTTGCACATCAAAGGAGAGCTCGACGGTGGTTTCGAAGAGACGTTGCGCACGCTGCGGGGCGGGGCGCGCCGTTTGCGGCAAGTCGAAAGTCCGCTCGCCCGCAAACAACGCGAGCCAGGCATCCGCGAGAAGTCCGAGAAAGCTGCCCCGTTGCCAACGCCCGAACCGGAGCCGGCGCCAGCGGCGGACGCCTTCGCGTCGAGCCTCGCGGCAGGCGAGACCGCTGCGTCAGCGCTGCGCGTGGGATTGACTCTGGGAGGGGCGCTCACCGGTTTTTCGGCGCTGGTCTCGGGTGGCTTCGGCTTGGCGATCGTCGGGCAGTTTCGGGTGCCCGTGCAGATCGGCGTCGGCGTGCGCCTCGGCTTTCGACCTCCGCTGGCGACCGCATCCGGGGCGCTCGCCAGCACGTGGATCGAACCGTTTGTGCGCGCCGGCTACTGCTTTGATCCGCACACCCGCGTGGCGCTTTGCGTCAGCGCCGCCGGCGAAGCCGTCCTCGCGCTCTTGCGCCTTTCCGGCTCCGGCACGATCTTGGTCGCCACGGGCGCGGCCGGCGCGGATCTGCGCGTCAGCTACGCACTGCACCCGCGGGTCGGAATTTACCTCGACGGGCGCGTCCTCGCGGCGTTCCATCGCCCGGAATTCGTCTCGGGTGACGTCACCCTTTTCGCTTTGCCGCCGATAGTTTGGGGGAGCGAGGTGGGCCTTGCGCTTTGGTTCTGACGCTTCAGGTTCTGACGCTTCAGGTTCTGAGATCAAATGTCGAATTTCCGACGGAGCCCGGGACTGATGGCCCGCATGGTCTTGCACGCCGTCCCGACCGGCACGCACACTCGAGGGAGCGACGATGACTACCCGTGGTCAGAGCTCGTGCGTGCCTCCGCCTCAGGGGACGAACGTGCGCGGCGCGTGCTCGTGGAGCGAACCTTGCCAATGGTGCACAGAATGATGAGCCGTTTGGTCGGGCGCCGCGCTGATCACGACGACCTCGTGCAGACGGTGTATGCGCGCTGCTTCCGGTCGCTGCAGACCTTTCGCGGCGACGCCAAGTTCACGACCTGGCTCGGCTCCATCTGCGTCAACGTCGCCTCGACCTACTGGCAGCAGAGGAAGAACCACGCGAGCACGGATGATGTGCCGGAGCTGATGCTCGTCGACGGCAAGAGCCCCGAGGCCCAGATCGCCGCTCGCGCCGGCCTGCGCATCGTGGCGCGGCTGCTCTCCGAGATGACGCCGGCGCTGCGCTCAGCGTTCGTCCTTCACGTGCTCGAAGGGCACGACATCGACACCGTCGCCGCGATGAGTGGGACGAGCGTAGGCGCGACCTACAAGGCGGTCGAGCGCGCGCGCCAGCAGCTCGAAGCGCAAGCAGCGAAGCACCCGGATCTGGCGCGTTTCCTCAGCGAAGGGAGCGTGCGCTCATGAACGCGTGGACCTGCGCCGACGTCGAGCGCGAAGTCTTCGGACACCTCGCGGGACAGCTCGCCGAGACGGACGCCCTGCGCGCGCACGTGCACCTGCAAGGCTGCGCCGCGTGCGCCGCACTCTCTTTGCAGTGGGATCAATGGCGCACGACCTTGCAAGCGAGCAGCGTCCCCGTGCTCTCGCCGGATCACGCAGCGCGGCTCACCGCGGCGATCGTGGCCGACGCCGCGCGCGCCGATGTGTCGGTTGAGCGTGCACCGGTGAGGACGCGACGTGTCCGCGCGGCGATCGGCGCCGCGATGGCGATCGCCGCCGCGGTGTTGATCGTGTTCGTCGCGCGGGCGCCGTCGCCGCCGTCCGCGCCGGTGCTCGTCGCGCAAGAGCCGTCGGCCTCGACCGCGATCCCGGACGTGCTCTTGCGGCCGCCACCTCTTGTCGAGACGCCCTTTGCCGGACCGGCGCTCGCGAACGTGTCGAGCGCGCGATCGGCGGCGCCCATCGCGATGCCGCCGCACGCGCCGCTGGTCGAGGCCGTCGACGATCCGGCGCCGCCACGCTTCGTCTGCCCAGAGTCGCTCGCCGCGATCGCCAAACACGGCAAGCGCGCGGTGCACTGCCTCGAGGGTCGCGGCGCTGATGCGTACCTCTCCGTCGCCGAGAGCTTGCTCGCCCGCGGCGCGCGGGCCGATGCCGAGGTCTACTTCGTCGCGATCGGCGAGCGCTTCGCTGGAAATGCCGCCGCCGATGCGCTGTACGCGAGCGCGCTCATCGCGATCGACACGGGGCGCGAGTACGTCGCGCGCGAACGGCTCGAACGTTATCTCGCGACGGCGAAGGACGGCGCTTTTCGAGCCGACGCAGCGTGGCGCCTGGCCACGCTGCTCACGCGCGCTCGCCAGTTGCAGCGCGCGACCCCCTGGCTCGACGAGGTCATCGAGCGCTCACCGTCGTCGTCGCGGCGAGCCGAGGCGCTGTTCTTGCTCGGCTCGATGTACGATCGCGAGCTCGACAACTTGAGCGGCGCGCTCGTGGCCTATCGCCGTGCGATGGCCGAGCCGAGCGCGGCGCCCGAGATCAAGAAGGCGGCCGAAACACGTATCGCGGAGCTCTTGCAGCGATGAAGAACGTCGGTGTCATGCTGATCCTCGCGCTCACACCGGCGTGCCTCATGCGCGTGCAGCTCGGCAGCGGCGCGAGCGCGGAGGGACCGGCAGCGGCCGGCGATGATGAGCAGAAGCAGGACGACGGCGGCGGCGCGCCGGTGAAGCCGACCGGCACCGACGTCGAGCCGGCGCCCGAGCTGCGCGTGAAGGACTTCGGCGTCGCGATCGACGCGGTGACGCCCGCCCGCATGGCCCGCGCCGCTTCCGGCGACGTCTTCATCGCGGCGGACGACGCACTCTTCGTCGCCGGCCGCAGCAGCGTCTCGAAATATCCCTACGACCCGAGCGACGGCGGCTTCGCGAGCGTGCGCGCGATCGCGGCCCTCTCCGAGAGCGTCTTGCTCGCGACCGACGCTGGCACCTTCGTCTGCGAGCTCGATGACGATCGTGCGCGGTGCAAGCGCGCCAGCGAGCACGACGGACCCTCCGTCGTCGGCTTCGCGCCGATGCCGGGCGGAAAGGTGCTCTTCGCCTCGGAGAAATCCATTGGCGTGCTGAAAGCGTCGGCGCCCTTCCTCACGCCACCGGTGGCGCTGACGACCGAGCGCGGCGTCGCCGGCACGACGCGCGCGTGGCAGTGGCTCCGCTTCGACGCGGCGCCGTGGGCGTGCGCGCTCGATCGACCGCCGCAAGCCGGACAGTCGCTCGCGTGCGTAGCGAAGGAGAAGCTCAGCGCGAAGGTGACGCAGGTCGTTGCGATCGACGAAGCGACGACGGCGTTCGCGACGCTCGGCGACGGCGTGCTCTTGCGCGGCAAAGAGGCCGACGCGTGGGACGAGAGCAACGGCTTACCCGACGGTCACGTCAACGATCTCATCGTGTGGCAGGACGATCTGTGGGCCGCGACGGATTCCGGCCTCGCGCGCCTCGATCCGAAGAACGGCGCGCGTGACGTACCGGAGTCGGTGCTCGCCGGCCAAGCCGTGGTCGCGCTCGCGATCGGCGGCGATGGCGCGCTGCTCGCGGCGGTCGGTCGGCAGCCGTCGAAGCTCGTGCGCTTCAGCGCGAAGTGAGCACGCTCAGTACTTGCCGACGGCGCGGATGAAGAAGCCCTTGTTGTCGATGCGATCGTCGGCGAGCTCGTCGTCCGAGAAGTGCGTGAAGTTGTAGCCGACGCCGACGCGCACGTAGTCCCACGGCGACACGGAGATCTCGGCGAGGAAGCCGTTCTGCAGCGCGTTGCCGACGAGCTTCATCCGGTACTCGGCGCTGACGTCGAGCCACTTCAGGATGTGCACGTTCAGCCGGTTGATCCACAGCATCGACGTCGTGCGCTGCGCCGCGAGATCGTCGAGCTCGAGCTGCTGCAACTTCACGGCGAGCTTCTCGACGAGCTGCGTGCGGATGACAGGCAGCTCGATCATCGGCACCAGCGAGACCACGTCGACGACTTCGTTCTCGTACCCGTTGCCGAGATCGATTGGCCGCATGAAGCCGCGGCGCGTGTACTTGACGAGCGCGTTCACCCAATCATGCTTCACCGGGCGGTAGGCGAAGCCGAAGGTCATCTGCGTGAGGCCGGCGATCGGTCTCCCTTGTTGCCACTCGTGAGCATCGGCCCACTCGACCTTGCCCATGAAGCTGAGATCGCGGTGCAGTTGCAGCATCAGGCCGAGGGTCAGATACAGGGTGAGGCGATCGTTGCCCCCGAGCGCGCTGTCCTGATTGTCGAAGCGCGCCTCGAAGCGGCCGGTGAGCTTCATCGCCTTCCAGCGCACGAGCTCGAAGCCGACGCTGCCGGCGTCGCGCGAGGCGATGCCCACCGGAAACTGCAGCCCCAAGATCGCGCTCGGGTTGTAGAACGCCCGATCGCGCGCGAGCATGCCCGAGCCTTGGCCGACGAACGTTCCCGACGTCGCCGGAAAGCCGCCGAGCTCGCTCGCTCTGCCGGTGCCGACGCCCGGCGCGTTGCCCACGTTCTGCGAGCGCTCGTAGAGCAAGTTGAAGTAGAGCCCCTCGGCGAGCTCCCACCGGTTGTTCAGGCCGTAGACGGCGCGCGCGTGTGGGCCGAACGCGGTGGCGTCCACTTGGTACTCGCCGTACGCCTTGCTGCCGCGGGCGATCGTGTTCTCGCCGCCGACGATCGTCGTCGTCGTCCAGCCGCCGAGATCGCGGCTGAAGCGCTCGCTTACGTAGATGCGGCCGTCTTCGCCGAAGGGCGTGCGCAAGCCGACGGTGGTCGCGTTCGAGCCGCCGTAGCGCACCGTCTCGCTGATCTGCGCTTCGAGGTACTTGTGCAGCTGGTAGCGCAGCCCGATCTCGGTCGCGAACTGATCGGCGACCTTGGTGATGAAGCTCGGATCGCCGCGCAGGATGAATTCTTGAGTCGCGAACAGGGTCAGCTTCGGCGTCACTTTGTAGGCGCCGCGCAGCGTGAGCGTGTCGGTGTTGACGAAGGGCACCGTCGCGCTGTCGTCGGCGAAGCCGTGATAATAGGAGAGCCCCGCGGACCACTTGTCATCCACGTGCTCGTAGCCGATCAGCGTCAGCTGCCGGTTCATGCGGCGCGTCGCGCAGCCCTGGTCAGCGGCAGCGCCGAGCTGGGCTTCGCAGCGGCGCAGATCGCTCGCGAGGAACGCCGGGAGGTCGCTGTAGATGCCGTCGTGGCGCGCGAGCACGAAGTCCTTCTTCGTGATCGTGCCCTTGGCGGCGACGCCGAACTTCACTTGCCCTTGCTCGAAGGTGGCGCCGCTCGCGTAGAAGTTGGGATCGATGCGCGCCGCGTAGCCCGAGACCGTGACGAGCTCTTTTGGGAACTTGAAGATCTTCTGAAAATCGAGCGCGAAGGTGGCCTTCATCGCGTAGCCGCTCACGGGCTTTTGCGAGCCGTCGGCGTTCATCACCGTCTCGGGCTTCTGCACGTCGGCGAACGATTGGCCGCCGTCCGCGGTGACCGAGAGATCGGTGTCGCGTCCTTCACTGTGGTTGAGCTCACCGCTGACGACGATGCCGTCCCACGGCTTCGCTTCGACCGACGCGCCGTACAAGCGGTATTCCGGACGCGAGCCATCGCCGCGGCGCTCGGTGACGAAGCCGCCGCCGACGGTGACGCGATCGAAGAGCGTCTCCTTGACGTAGCCGCCGCCCGCGAGCTGGTTGCCGAGGCCGAAGTCGCGCGCTTCGTAGTCGACCTCGATGTAGACGGGATTCCCCTGCGCCACCGAGATCGGCATCAGCATGCCGCCGAAAGAGCCGCTGGTCAGCGAGGCGACGGGCTCCAGGAACACGAGGCGGCCCGTGTCGTACGAGATCGTGTAGTCGACGTTCCGTTTCTTCACGACGTCCTGCACGACGGTGCCGCTGACGCCGTCGCGGACCACGATGCGCACCTGCTCGCTGCCTTCGAGCACGTCGCGATCGCGCAGAAAGTACAGCGCGCCGCCGGTGCCGCGCAGGGCGACGTGCACGCGCCGCGACGACTGCAGCGGCTGGCCGACGAACGCGTCGAGCTTCGTGTGATCGTACTTCGAGAAGCCGCGATCCCACGCGACACGCGCGCCGAAGATCGCGCGATCGTAGCGGAAGAGCTCGACGCCCTTCACCTGCGTCACGATGTTGCCGGCTTCGAGCTTCGACGCGTCTGCTTCCACGAGCACGTAGAGCTTCTTGCCCGACTGCGCGTCTTGCACCTCTTCGCTGGCGTCGCCGTAGATCGGATAGAACTTGTCGGGCTCGACGACGTTGCGCCAGAAGGTGCTCGTTTGCGGCTGCGCTGTGTCGACGTAGGCGGTGAAGCGGTTGTCCTTGAAGAACCAGTCGCCCTTCAAGCGCCCTTTGAAATAGAGGACCGCGCGCCCGTGCAGGAAGTAGTCGCCGTTTGCGACCTTGATCGTCGACTCCTCGTTCGCCTCCGGCAGCATGCCGAGCGCGCCGGATTGGCCGATCGATCCTTCGGCGAGCGCGAGCAGGAACCAGCGGTTCGGCGACATCATCACTTGTCTGACGAGCGTGCTCTTCTCGCCGTGCGGCGTCGTCACCATGAACGCGATCTTGTTCTTGCCGTCTTTCAACGGCACGTTGATCTCGACTTGGCCTTCGGCGTCGAGCACGAAGGTCAGCGCGCTCGCCGGCAGCGATGCCGGTTGCGACGCGGCGGCGGCGACGAGCGGCTGCATCGGCTTCGACGCGGGCTCGGACGCGGGCGCAGAAGCCGGAACAGACGCGAGCTGCGAAGCCGGCTGTGATGCCGGTTGTGAAGATGCCATCGCGTCGAGCTCGGCCATCGCGGCGAGCGCGCGCTTCTTCTTGTCCTTCGCGAGCGGCTGCGACGCGGGTTGCGAGCTCGCTTGGGACGACGCTTCCGGCGGCAACAAATCCGCGTCGACGACGGTGATGCTCGTGCCGGGCGGCCCGTGCGCGAACGCGATCAGCCGATCCTGCTTCACGACGGCGTTCTCCGCCGGCAGATCGATCGTCACGCGGTTCTTCTTCGATACGGGGGCGATCGTCGCCATCGACGCCGGCTCGTCCTTCTCTTCGACCGCGGTGAACGCAAGCTCCGGTGTCGGCTCGCCCGCGAACGGCATGCGCCCTGTGCGCGACGGCCCGCTGCTGCTGCCGGGCTTCATCACGAGCGTCGTCTCGCGCCCTTGGCCGTTCTGCATCAGGATGGTGATCTCGCCACGATCCAAGCGCACGTTGTGGGCGAACTGGCCCTTCTCGTCGAGCTTCGTCTCGGTGCCGTTGATCGTCACGCGGCGCGGCTCAGGCGGCTTCAGCGGTGGCAGCTCGGCGACGTCGCTCGCGGGGCCAGAGTAGCTGATCGCGACGCGGCGATTCACGTCGAGCGCGCGCTTTCCGAGCGGCGGGATCAGCGGCTCCGACTTGCCGAGGCCGCGCACGACCACGTTCTTTGCGCCCTTCTGCTCGAGGTAGCTCTTGATGAAGCCCGCTTCGGCGAGGGTCTGCAGCTCCTCGCGCTTCGGATCGGCTGTGGGACCGGCGCCGGAGTGCACGCTGATCGTCAGAGCGACATCTTTGCCGGCGGTCGCGAGGATTTGATCGAGCGCGCGCTTGAGGTCGAGGCCGATTGTCTTCTCGGTGAACAAGGCGCCGCGTACGAGCGTCTCTTGCAGCGTTGGCTGGGTGAGCGTGAACAGCTCGGGCGCCGTCATCACGTTGCCGCCCTCGCTGTCCTTCGCCGCGCAGCGATAAGCGTAGGACCCAGGGACGAGCGCGAGGCCGCCGCCGTCGTACTTCAGGATCTTCTCGCCGGCCGGCACTTTCACCAGTTGCTGCAGAGTGTCCGTGCGATCGTAGAGGCCGAGCCGCAGATCCTGCAGCTTGTCGATGTCGCCCGTGAAGGTGAAGACGAGCGGCGAGACGAGCCTGCCGTCTTTGACGAAGCCGGTGCCGCCCGCAAGCGTGCAGCCGAAGGTCGCGAGCGGCAGCGGCGTCGGCACGCCGTCGATGAAGATCGCGTCGCTCGCCACGCCGCCTTGCACTTCGGCGCGCGCTTTTGCCTTCGCCTCGGCCGGCGCGTAGCCTTTGCGCACCCCGAAAGCACGGCCGTCTTTCGCTTGCATGAACACCGTCGTGCGCTCCGTGGGGAAGACGTTCGTCTTCCACTCGCCGCCGTCGAACGCAACGTCGACGCCGTGCACGCTCGCGCGCTGATCGGCGCTGTTGGGGAGCGAGCTCGGCAGCGACGCCGGCTGCGACGCGGCGAGCATCGGCACCATCGTGATCGTGACGCGGCGGTTCAGCTCGCGGCCTTTTTGTCCGAGGTTCGGTACGAGCGGCTCTTTGTCGGCTTTGCCGGTCGCCGTGATCCGCGCTTCGTCGACGCCGTAGCTCGCGATCACCTTCTTCACCGCTTGCGCGCGCTTGTCCGTCGTCGGTTGGCGTTCCGCGGCGGGGCCGTCGTTGGCGACGTGGACTTCGACCGCGATCGGACCGCCGCCCTGGAGCTTGTCTTTGATCTCGCCGATCTTCGCGAGCAGCTCGGGCGTCGCCTTGTTCGTCGGCGTGAACAGCTCGCCGCGCAAGGTGGCGATGGGCTCGGGCTTGCCGCTCGGCGCCGGCAACGCTTCGACGACGAACGCGCGCCGCGGTGAGCGGGTGATCTCATCGTTCGACCAGACGGTGAGATCGTAGAAGTAGGCCGCGTTCGGTTCGACCGCGAGCCGCGTCTTGTCCTTCAGGTCCGTCACGATCTCTTTTGGCGGTGGGCCGATGCCGTCGACGCGGTAGAGCACGTCGAGCTTCTCGTTCCGGATGATCAACGCGTGCGCTTGTGCGGGGGTCATGCCGGCGTGACGGGTGTGGAACACGATCTCGGGCAGCGCGCCCGGCGACGTGGGCCGCAGCGTGCGCGGCGATCCATCGAAGGCGGGCGCCTCGCCCTTCACCCGCAGATCGACGTCGACGACGTGCGCGAGGTACTGCTCGTCGCCCACGTTGATCGCGAGCGGCTCTTCGCTGCCCGAGATGTCGATCGTCGGCACCGACGCGGGCTGCGACTCGAACGCCTTGACGCGATCGAAGACGCAGCGAAAGCCGAAGTCGATCTTCGCCGGCGTGCCCCAGGTGAGGTGAAAGTCGCGGCGGTTCGAGCGCGTGGCCTGCGAGCCCGGCGGCACCGTGTCTTCGTCGACCTTCGCCAAGTGGTAGCCCGGCTGCACGTTCGAGAAGTGATACTTTCCGGCGCCGTCGGCCACCGAGTACGACCCGTTGTCCAAGTAGACGCGCGCGCGGGCGACGGGGTGCTCGCCGGGATCGAAGAAGCCGTTCTCGTTCTTGTCGCAGTAGACGCGGCCGATGACCTCGCTGCGATCGAAGATCGGATCCGCCTCGACGTAGACGCTGGTCTGCACTTGCGGATGCAGCGCGCCGAGAGCGCCGTCGAGCCGCGCCGTGAAGTCGTAGCGCTGCGGCCGCGTCTGCGGGCCGGCGTTGACCATGTAACGAATTTCATACGTCGTTCCGGCCGGCACGCTGAGGTTGTTCAGCGCGACCATGTTCGGACCCGTCGAGATCGCCACGGCCGCCGGCGCGCTTGCGCCGAGATCGGTGACCGTGACGGACCCGGCGACGAGCTGAAAGCCCGGCGCGAACGCCAGCGCAAAGTCCATCGGCGCGAGCAGCGGCTGCGGCAGCGCGGTCTTCGAGCCGTTCATGATGCGCGCCGAGATGACCGCGCGCTCGCCGGTCGTGATGCGCGGCGTCTTCGTCTCGATCGTCACGCGCACGAGGCCGGTCACCGCTTGGATCGGAATGTGGTTGTTCAGAAACTCGCCGCGCGCGCCGGCGCTCGTGAATCGCAAGTAGTACGGGTTGACGGCGCCAGCTTGCGGACGTTGAAACGGACTGACGAGATTTCCCGGACCTGCGGCGGCCAGCGCACCATTCGGCGCGGCAGCGGTCCCGCCGATCGGCAGCGCAGCGGGAAATTCGTAGAGGCCGATCGGAGGCGCGACGACGATGCGAAAAGTGCCGGCCGGCGGATCGAACTGGTACGCGCCCGTGGCTCCCGTGCGCTGCCCTTGTTGACCTGGTCCAAGCTGCGCGCGCGGCACCGGCTGGCCCGTGGCGTCGTCGACGAGGGTGAGAGCAGCGCCGCTGACGGGCGCGAAGGTGTCCGCGTCATAGACGACGCCGCTCGTGGCGCGGGCTTCGCGCGCGATGAGGCACAGCGCGCCCAGTGCGATGACGCACCGGGCACAGCGTGCGGCAAAAAACGTCCCCTTTGCCACGAGCCTCGGATCGTAGCCGAACCGCTAACCTTGGCAATTTATTGGGCATTGCGTGACGGGCGGGCACACTGGCAGCCAGGGCCGGAGCCGGGGTGTATGGGAAGCTGACCGATTGGTCAGGAGTGTGCAATGAAAGTTCAGGGGCCGGGCGAGAAGAAGGTTGGGACGGGCGAGGCGGAGAAGCCGGTCGATACGGGGGCGGCGCCGATCCGGCAGGACGCGCGGACGGGGGCGGGAGCTGGAGCGGGAAAATCGGCGACGGCGACGTCAAGGGCTACCGGGACCGCAACAGCCACGAAGAAGCCGGTCGAAGAGAAGGACGCGTTCGGAAAGGCTGACAGTAAGCCGATCGACACGAGCGCGCTCGAGGCGCCGGCGCTTCCGGCGAGCGAGAGCAAGGCGCCCGCGAACGCGGATCCCGCGCTCGCTGACCAGACGATCAGCGCGCTCGACGCCATCAAGGATCGCGTGTTGCGGCCGGAGACGATCGGCGAGATCGTCGAGCGCGCGCAGCACCTGCAAGCGAACCCGAGTGAGTCCGTCGTCATGACGGCGCTCGCCGATCCGACCCTCAAGCAGGAGCTGCAAGACATCATCACCGCCGGCAAAGCGTCGGCCGACGCACAGTGGACCGAGATTCAAGGCAAGATGCTCGAGATCGTCTCGCCGCAAACCGTGCTCATGGTGACGGAGCAGCGGGAGCTCAGCGCGAAGATCCTCGGCAACGTGCTGAACGGTGGCGACATCCTCGGCGCGCTCAGCAAGGCGACGAACGCCGACATCGCGACCGCGTTCAACTGGATGAAGACCGCCGGCGCCTGTCTGACGGACGCGGAGTCGATGCGTTCGTTGACGTCGGCCGTCGTCGCTGATCCGCAGGCGCACATGGCCGGCGCCGACAAAGTCTCCGCGGCGCTGTTCGGCACGACGCAGGCGTCGTCGCGGCAAGTCACCGGAACGGCGCCGGCGTCGCAGAGCGCGCAAGCGGCGAGGACGACGACGCCAGGGGGCAACGCAACGCGGGGCTTGAACGGGATGATGGCGGGCAACGCGTTCGCGCTCCTCGGCGAGGCCTCGTTCGACTGGATGCTGGCCCACGCGGCCGAGACGCTCACCGGCGTCTTCGACGCGCACTTGAAGCTGATCATGGACGGGCTCAGCGCGCTGAAAAACGAGCGGAAGGCGATCGTCGCGGCGATCGTCGCGCAAGAGCAGCGCATCACCAGCCTGCAACACTCGATCGCGGCAGGCAAAGAGAAAGCTGAGCGACTCGGCGACGTGGCGACCATGATCGCATTCGCCGGCGCCTGCGTGGCGATCGCGGTCGCGGTCATCGCCGTCATCATCGCGATCGTCGTGCTGGTCTGCACGTGCGGCGCCGGCAGCGCGGTGTCGGCGTGGATCATCGTCTGCGCCGTCATCGTGCTCGTCTGCGCCATCGGCACTCTGGCCGTGACCATCGCGATGAACATCTCGCCCTTGCTCAAAGGCGCCGGCGTCATCTGCAAGTACCTCGGCTTGAAGTCCGAGCAGAAGATGTTCGAAGACATGTACAAGACGTGGGACGAGAACATCGGCTCGAAGAAAGAATTTCAGTACGCTTGCATCGCGCTGCTCATCATCTTCGGCATTGGCAGCATGTGCGCCGGCTTTGCGATGGGCGCCGGCGGCGCGATGAGCGTGAGCGTCAGCGTCCTCGGCGTGGCGATGAAGCTCGGCACCCTCTGCGCGCTCATGAACCTGCTGCCGAACGGCATCAACCTCGTGTGGTCGGTGGTCAACCTGGCGGCGACCCAGTACGTCAGCCGGGCGTGGGCGAACGCCCAGCGTGACATGGACGTGCTCAGCCGCGAGCTCGCGCGCTTGAACCTGCGCCTCGACGAGCTGCTCCACGCGATCAGGAAGCTCGCGAACGACGAGAACACCCAGAAGGCCGACGCCGAGCGCGCCGAAGAAGGACGCCAAGCGGTGATGGAGCACGTGCAAAAAGCGAACGCGTCGCTCAACGACGTGCGCAATGCGATCGCTCAATTCGCTGCCGCCTGAGGAGGTCCAGAGGGAAATGCTGCGCGCGCTGGCAGTGATGGCCGTGGTCTCGCTCGCAGCGTGCACCGAGCCTTTCCTCGTGCGCATCCCCACGCTGCAAGCGCCGGCCGTCGGCGGCACGGCGCTCGCGCTCGGGACGGCGTGCAGCGAAGGCCAAGAGTGCGCGAGCGGCCGCTGCGTCGACGGCGTGTGCTGCAGCGAAGCCTGCGCCGGCGCGTGCGAAGCGTGCAACGTGAGCGGCAGCGAAGGCCGATGCACCGCGGTCCCAGGCGGCACCGATCCCGCGCACGAGTGCGGGCCGAAGGGCACCGTCAACGTGGAGCTCGACGACTTCGCGGATGTGCACGTCGGGGCGTGCGCCGGCGTGTGCAACGGCCAGCGCGCGTGCGTGTTTGCGCTCGCCGACACGCCGTGTGGCGATGCGCGGTGTAGCGGCGAAGCGACGACGCGCTCGTTCGCGTGCAACGGCAGCGGCGTGTGCGTCGCGAGCGACGGCGACTGCGGCCGCTACGCGTGCATCGACGGCAGCTGCCGCACGAACTGCGCCGCGCCGGATCACTGTCGCGCCGCCGACTACTGCAACGTCGCCGCGACCCAGTGTGCTGCGCGCAAGCTCGACGGCGCCAGCTGCGCACAGCCCTACGAGTGCGAGCACGACGTGTGCGCGAACCCGACGAGCGGCGCCACCAAGCTTTGCTGCGCCACCCAGTGCAACGAGCCGGGTATGAGCTGCGACGCGCCGGGCGCAGTCGGCACCTGCTCATGCGGATCGATCACCTGCGCGAACGGTTGCCGCCTCTTCTACAAGGACGCCGACAGCGACGCCCACGGCGACGAATTCGGCACGCTCGCGAACGGCCGCGCGCTCGCCGGCTGCGTCGGCACGCCGATGCTCACGCAGGGCGGCTTCAACTGGTACCCCAACGACTTGCCGCAAAAGGGCCGCCTCGACTGCGACGACAACGACGCCGAGACCTTCCGCGGTCAGACGACAGGCTTCGATCACGCGCGCGCGCATCCCGTCGTGGGCATGTCGGCTTACGACTTCGATTGCGACGGCGTCGAGACGAAGACGCTCGCGGCGTTCGGCAATGGCTGCCAAGTTTGCACCTTGCAGTACGACGCGACGATCCTCGGTGCAAACTTTGGGCAGTGCCACAACACCGGCCAGAGCTCGCCGTGCTGCGCGGTGCATCCGGATCTGCCAAACCATTGCGGCATGATCCGCGATCCCGCGACGCAGAGCGATGGGCGCACCGGTTTTACTTGTGGCTTCGATCCGGCGACCGGGCAGTGCACCGGCAAGTTCGTGCGTGAAGGCTTTGCGGGCAACGTCGAGTGCGGCCAGGCCGGCGCGTGGAAGGTGTGCGGCGACTGCGTGCCCGACAACTGTGGTCCGAACTGGGAGCCTTGCCCGCCGCCGCAAACGACGGATCCGACGAAGAAGATGCGCTGTCGCTGACGCTTGCTCGAGTGCGCTCGTGGCGAGCGATGTCGGACGACGGCCTCCTCAGACTATCGCGGCGAAATGAAGATCTCGCCGGTGATGGCCGGCACCGTCAGCGCGCCGATGCTCTGGCTGCCGCCGACGATCAACACATCGCCGCCCGGGAGCACGAGCGACGACGCGCGTGTGCGCAGGAGCTTCATCGGCGCCGCCGTCGCGGTGATCGTCACGCCCGTACAGTTCTTCGCCTTCGGCAGCGTGATCAGCTCGGCGAGGTGCGTGGCGCTGCCGTCGATCAGCGTGCCGCCGCCGACGACGACGCGCGAGACGCCGTCGCTCGAGATCGGGAGCGCCTCGCCGAACAAGCTGCCGCGGGGCGTGTCGAGCTGCAGGGTGTCGCCGCACGAGACGCTGCCGCCGCCGGCCGGATCGAAGATCTCGACCGTGGCGACCGTGGCCGGGTTGCCGTTGTCGACGATGCTGTTGAAGCCGCCCGCGAAGACCACGCGGCCGTCAGGCGCTTTGGCCGCCGCGTGCGCGTAGCGTGGCACGTAGACGCCGATGCGCCGGCTCATCGCGATCGTCCATGCCTCGACGTCGGCCTTGACCGTGTCGCGATCGCGGCCGCCGGCGATGACGACCGTGGCGCCGTCGTTGAGCAAGGTCGCCGTGTGCTGCGCGCGCGCGGTGACCATGTTCGGGCCGGGCTGCAGTTTTTCCAGGCCTTCGACGTCGGGATCGTAGACCTCGGTCGACAAAAGAAAGTCGGCGCCGGTGCCGACGCCGCCGGCGATGACCACGCGCTGATCGTCGAGCAAGGTGGCCGTGTGCTGCTGGCGGCCGGCGTTCAGCGCCAAGGTCGGCTCGACGAAGCGGCGCGTCTGCGAGTCGAAGAGCAAGCACGTGGCGAGCGACACCGCGCGGCCGCCGAGCACGCCGAGCCCGCCGCACACGAGCACCTTGCCGTTCTTCAGCAGGGTGGCCGTGTGATAGGCGCGCCCTTCGGGCAAGTCTGCCGTCGCCGTGAAGGCGCCGGTCTGCGCGTTGTAGACTTCGGTGTTGCGCAGGAGCAGGCGCTCGCCGTTGACGATCTGCTCGCCGCCGGCGATGAACACGTCGCCGTTCGGCATCAGCGTGGCGCTCTGGCCCTGGCGGCCTTTGTTGAGCTGGCTGCACACCGACGGCTTCGGCCCTTCGCTCGTGCTGATGAAGGTGCCGACGCGGCCGACGACGACGCGCACGCTCTTTGGGCCTTCGCCGCTTTTTCCGGACAAATCGATCGGGCCGAAGCCGCCGGCGACGTCGGCGGGGGATCCTTCGGCGCCCTTCGTCGAGAGCACGCTCACCTTGGCGTCTTCGGTGGGCGGCACCATCTGCAGGCTGCCGCTGCCTTGCTGAAAGTCGAAGGTTTGCTCGCGCGGCGTGTCGAGCGCGGCGCCCTCGGCCCGCACGGTGAGGAAGCGGGCGCCGTCGAGCGCGTCTTGTTGATCGCACGCAGGCACGACGGTCAGCGAGAGGTCGAGCGTCTTCGAGCAGGCCGTGCTGAGCACGCAGGCGAGGGCGACGATCGCGCGTGTTTTCTGCGAGAGCAACATCAGCGCCAGTCCGCGTTGACGGCGACGTTGCCGACCGGCGCCGTCACGTAGATGATGACCGGCACGAGCCCGCCAGCGACCGCGACGCCGATGAGCGTCCACAGCCACCATTGCTTGTAGACCGGCTTCGGCTTCGACGACGTCACGGTGGCGCTCGGCGTTTCACCGGGCACGACCGTGATCGGCCGGAAGCCCGTCGCCGGGGGATCTTCGCGCGGCTCGATCTGCGGCACGACGAGCACCTTCGGCGCGGTCTCCGGCTTGGGTTCGGCGACGGTGACCGCCGGCTTGTTCGCCGTCGGCGCGATGGAGACCGCTTCGGTGGCGGCCGCGAAGAACGACAGGGTCTGCATCTGCCCGGTGACTTGCGCGGTGCTGAGCAGCGGCGCGATCTCGATGTCGGTCGGCGGTCGATCGAGCGCCGTCAGCACCCGGTCGGCGATCTTCGACGCCTCGACCGACGCGCTCAGCATGTCGAGATCGACGCTGAAGTCGCCGAGCGATCCACCCTCGCCGGCGCTGTTGACGAAGAGCACCTTCATGACGAGCTCGTTGCCCATGACGGCGCCAACCGCGGTGACGATGAACGGTGCGCCCTGACGATCCGCGACGCCGGCGAGCGCGCGCTTGGTGGCGGTGTCGAAGCGGTTGCCGGAGAGCGCGCCCTTCGGAGCGAGCGCGCCGAACTGCACCTGCTTCACCTCGCCCGAGAGCACCTCGATCTTGCGCACGATCTGCTTGATGCCCGCCGAGAGCGCCACGTAGTGAAAGCCCGCCGGCACCTCGGTGATCGTGCCGACCGGCACCGCTCGGCCGTTCAAAGTGATGACGGCGTTGTCCGGCGCTTCGATGACCAGCGTCGCGTCGCTCTTGTCCTTCCAACGCGCCGTCGCCTTTTGGTGCAAGCGCACGAAGAGCGGAGGATAAGCCGACGCCGGCACCTCGACGTCCGGCCGCAGTCGCACGAGCTCATCGAGCGCGTCGTGGCCGTCGTCCTCTTTGCCGCGGCGAAAGTGCGCCACGCTCAAGAGCAAGTAGGCGCGGCCGAGCTCGCTCAGGTTCGCGGTCTCCGGCTTGTTCGTGACGTCGCGCAGGTAACGCTGCAGGAGCGCCACCGCTTGATCGTTCTTGCCCTGGGTGATCGCCTTGTCGGCGTCGTGCACCCACGCGGCGTGGACGGCGGCGACCCCCATATAATTGTCACCGGCGCTGGCCGGCGCTTCACGCTCGACGACGGTCAGACGCTTCCGGTCGTTCAGCTCGGTGAGCAGCGCCTTGTCCATCTCTTCGGCGAGCTTCTTGCTGCGCTCGTCGAGGGTAGTCATCGGGGCGTAGACCAGGCGGACGGGGTTCTCGGCGCGGGCGGCTTGCGCATGGGCGGCGCCGAGGAGCATGAAGGCCCCCAGGCAGACAGCGAAATTCAGACGTGACATGCAGCTTCTTTCTTTACATTCAAAGCGGCCATCTTGGACAATACCTCTCTGATGGCCTCGCCGAAGGCAATGTCCTCTCGCCCCGCGCTGGCTGCACTAGTCATCGGCGCTTGTGCGACTGCGGTTGCGCTCGGCATGCTGCGCCCGGC
This sequence comes from Deltaproteobacteria bacterium, assembly GCA_020848545.1. GTDB lineage: Bacteria > Myxococcota > JADLHZ01 > JADLHZ01 > JADLHZ01 > JADLHZ01. The sequence goes on from JADLHZ010000079.1 coordinate 68,150, forward strand.
CGCAGACGCGCCGGCGAGCTACGCGCGCTTAGGCCAGGCGCTCATCGGCCTGCAAGACGCCGTCGCGGCTCAGGAGACCAAGGTCGTCGTCGCGCTGCTCAGCGAGAATGACGCCGCCTACGAGACCCTGCTGCGCGCCGCGCGCAACACCGCCTTGGGCAGCGTGCCGGCCGCGCAAAAAGAGGTCGAGCTCGCCGCCCGCGAGGTCTTCGCCGATCGGCCGGGCAGCAAAGCGAGCGCGCGCTTGACGGAGGAGCTCGTGCGCCTCGGGCCCATCGAGCAGCGCCTGGAAGCCCGCCTGGCGCTGCACATCGAGAGCGTCGGCAGCGGCGCCGCGAGCTCGGAGGAGATCGAAGCGCAACGCCAGGCGCTGCTCGCCACGGCGAAGGAAGCGGTCGAGGTCGCGAGCCGCTTGCTGCACGGGTACGAAGACGAGTGGCCGCGCGCGGTCGGCGCCGAGATCGACGCGCAGCGCGCCGCGGTGACCGAGGCGCGCTTGTTGCTGTTCATCGCGTTGCTCTCGTTGACGCTCGGCGCGCTGCTCGGTTGGCGGCGGATGCAGGCGCAGGCCGCGGCGATCGGCGGCGTCGAGGCGAGCCTGTCGACCTTGAGCCAAAGCCGCACGCAGACCGAAGTCGAGCGCGATCAGACGCGGCAAGCGGAGCGACGGGTTTCGCTCGAGCTCGCGTTGCTCCGGCTCGAGCAGAAGTCGCTCACCGAGTCGATGCGCTCGGCGTTGATCGTCTGCGACACGACCTTGTGTGTGCGGCTCGCGAACCACGTGGCGCGGCAAACGTTCGCGCTCGACGACGGCCAGATCGGCCGCTCGGTGCTCGACATGCCGTCATTGAAGGCGTTGGTCGACGGCATCGGCGGAATGGCGGCGTTGTCGCGCTTGCTCACCGAGGCGACGCGCATCGAGGTGGCCGAGCTGCGCGACGATCGCGCGCAAGGGACGCGCTGGTTCTACGCGAGCGTCACGCCCTACGTCGACGAAGCCGGCCACGTGCGCGGCTTGATCCTCATCGCCGATGACGTCACGCAGGCGATCGAGACGCGCGGGCGCTTGATGCAAACGGAGCGGCTCGCGGCGATGGGCCGGCTGAGCGCGCAGGTCACGCACGAGATCCGCAATCCGCTGAGCGCCATCGCGCTGAACGCCGACTTGCTCGATGAGGAGATCGCCGATCTGTCGGAGGGGCGCGGCGATCGGGCGGAAGCGAAGCAGCTCTTGGCTGCCATCTCGCGTGAGGTCGAGCGGCTCACCGAGGTCACCGACGAGTACCTGCGGCTCGCGCGCCTGCGGCCGCCGGCGATGCACACCGAAGACGTGAACCACTTGCTGATGGAGCTCATCGACTTCATGGGCGAGGACCTGCGGCGCCGGCGCATCACCGCGCGGGTCGAGCTCGACGCCCTGGATCCGCGCGTGCTCGCGGATGCCGCGCAGCTCCGCCAAGCGTTCATGAACATCATCAAGAACTCGATGGAGTCGATGCCGGACGGCGGCGAGCTCTTCGTCCGCACCCGCCGCGAGCACGATCGCATCTACGTCGAGGTGAAGGACAACGGCGTCGGGATTCCTGAGCACGTGCTCACGCGCATCTTCGATCCGTTCTACACGACGAAGGAAGGCGGCACGGGGCTCGGCTTGCCGATCACGCAGCAGATCGTCGCCGAGCACGGTGGCGAGCTGACGGCCGAGTCGAGCGCAGGGTCGGGGACGCGGATCTGCGTCGTGTTTCCGAAGGTGGCGGAGGCGTAGAGGTTCTCGTCGCCGTGGCCGAGATCACGTCGTGATGGCTTCCCACGCCCGCTCCGTCCTCTTCGCCCGCACCATCTCCGCGATCGCGAACAAGCCCTGATCCCGCTCCCACCGCCCGCGCACGTCGTCTTCCGCTTTCGCCCACTCGCCGGCGGAGCTCAGCAATACGCTCCGCATCTGTCGCAGCGTCCCCGCGAGCGCCAGGTGCGTCGCCGCGTCTCCGGCCGGCCGCGCGCCGATCGCCACGAGCGCCTCGGCGACCGCGAGCAGGTCCTCGATGATCGTCCGCTGAAAGCCGCACCGCCGCCCGACCTGCACGACGTAGCCCAGCACCGCTGCGTGTACATGCACGTCCTCGATCGTGCGAAACGGCTTCGTGTAGTCGGCATACCCGTCGCCACGAAGCACCTGCGCCTCGCTGACCGCCGTGCCGGCAAACGCGAGCTCCGCGTGCGGAATCTCCGGCGCAAACGGCGTCGGCGGGTGCACGCTCATCCGCGCGTCGGACAAAGGCACGGTCACCGCGAGCAGCTCGCGCCGGTCCGCGAACGCCCCGGCGTTGCGCGCGATGACCACGACCACGTCTGCCACCGGTGCCAGCGTCGCGAAGGTCTTCACGCCGTCGAGCACATACCCGTGCTGGGAGCGCCGCAGCGTCATCGCGATCTTCTTCGGATGCGCGCCGGCGGCTTCGGTCACGGCGAGGCACGCGACCTTGCCGTGCACCGCCGGAATCATGCGCCCGAGCGCGATCGCGTAGCCAGAAGCGAAGGCATAGCCGATGCGATCGGCGGAGAACCCTGCCGCCAACGCTGCATCAACCGATGCCGACGCCGCGCCTGCGGAGAACCACTGCTTCCACTCGGTGACGTCGGCGAGAACGAGGGGCGTTGGCGCCGCTTGCAGGAGGTGGGCGATCACGGCTGCGACAAGACTACGGAGCGGGCTGTCACGGCAACATCCCCGCGCGCAATATCCCGCTCGTGTCGAAGCCGGTGGTGTTGACGAGGAGCACGCTCGAGCGGCCGTTCTCGCCGTACATGATCGAGCCGTTGAAGCCGCGCGACGAGCCATCGCTCCAGGCGCCGTTGTGATCCGCCAAGAACACGTCGCCGGCGGTGCTCGGCCAGAAGCCGAGGTTCTCATGGTGCATCTTGTAGCGCGACGCCGCCGTCAGCACGATGTTCCTGCGCAGGCCGTCGAGCAGGCGCGCCAAGTCGACCGCCGACGCATACCAGCCGTACGCCGAGCACTGACCGGTGAAGTCGCCGAAGTCGATGCCCGGGAGCGACGAGCTCGGCGCGTAGTAGCGCGCCGGCAGCCACGGCTCCGGCTTGCAGCTCATGGTCGTGATGCCGAGGGGTGCCAACACGCGCGCTTGCACGAAGGCTTCGTAGTCTTGACCGGAGAGCGCCTCGATCACGGTGCGGACGAGGCAGAAGTTGCCGTTCGAGTAGCGCTGCTCGTCGCCCGGCGTACGCGCGAGTGGACGATCGAGGAGCGCTTGCATCGCCGCCGTAAAGCCGCCGTCGCCGCAGCCGCCTTGCTCCGCCATCCCGCTTCGGTGCTGCATGAGGTTGCGGATGGTGATGTTCGCGACGCCGGTCGCCGCGTGTGGAAAGCGCGTGCGGATGATCGGATAGAACGGCTCGTCCACGCTCTTGCCCGTGAGCTCGAGCGCCTTCATCAGCGCGATCGCCGTCACCGACTTCGAGATGCTGGCGAGGTGCATGCGCGTCAGCGCGTTCGCCGCGACGCCCACGCTCCACGGATCACGCGCCCAGCCGTTGCCGCCGGCAGAGATCAGCGTGCCGTTGTCGATGACCGCCCAAGTGAAGCCCTTCGCGCGCTGCTCCAAAGGAACGAAGGCGGCGGCGAGGCGCGCCGGCGGTTGATCGCCTTGGTCGTGCTCCACGCGGCGCAAGCGAAAGCCGCGTGAGGCGAGCGCGTTCGCTTGCTGCAAGAAGCTCCCGCGCGCCGTCGCCGCGACGATCTCCTGCGTTTCGCCGCCGGAGCGAAAGACACCGGCGTAGAGCCGCTTGCTGCCGAAGGTGTACGCTTCCATGTCGACGAGGCGCAGGCCCTGGGCGGCAAACTCTCGCGCTTTCGCCGAGAAGCCGATCCAGCTCGCGCCGATCCACAGCCCGTAGCCGCCGCTGCCTTGGCGAAAGACGCCCGTGTACTTGAGCCCGCCGTTCTCTTCGTAGACCTCGAGATCGATGAGGCGCAGCCCGGCCTGCGACAGCTCGCGCCACTTCGCGACGAAGTTGTCGAAGCCGGCGCCGGCCCACAGCGCGTAGCCGTCGTTGCCGCCCCGAAACACGCCGGCGTAGCGGCGCCCGCCGTTGTCCACGTAGGTCTCGAGATCGATGAGGCGCATGCCCTGAGCGGAGAGCTCGCTCCACTTCGAGGCGAAGCCGTTCCAGTCGCTCGCGGCCCACAAGTAGTACGCGTCATTGCCGGGCTCGAAGACGCCCTCGAAGTAGCGCGTGCCGCCGGTCGCGTGCGAGTCGAGATCGATCAAGCGGTAGCCGCTCTGCGAGTAGCTCTGCCAATCGGCGACGAAGGCGTCCCACGATCGCGAGAGCACGATCTTCTGCGCGCCGTTGCCCGGACCGAAGACGCCGGCGAAGCTCGCGCTGTCTTGCGTGCCGACGATGATCCGCAGGCCCTCTGACTCGGCGGTCCCCGCGTCGTCGTCGCTCGCGATCTCGGGGGGCACCTCGGGCGCGTCTGGATCCGACGGCTGCAGCTCCATGTCGGGCGCCACAGTCGTCTCGAGAACGGCGGACGGCGACGCATCCTTGCTGTCGCCGCCCGCCGCACCCGCCGCCATCAGCGCGTCGTAGACGTCCTTCGGCAATCGTTCCTGGCGCTGACCACACCCAGACCATAAGGTCAGCACCACCCCGAACACCACCCTCGAAGGGACCCACGAACGCACGCTGATTTCACCCATGAATGGGATATCGGCATCGCTAGAGGAACGGTGCGAAAATACTGACCGATCGGACAGGTTCTTACCGCCTTGCGCCGCGGGCCTCAGTGTTTCATGGGTCGCTATGCCTACGCGCGCCATGCCCACACGAGACGAACACGACACCTTCGGCCCGATCGCCGTCCCGGCCGACAAGCTGTGGGGCGCGCAGACCGAGCGATCACGCCACCACTTCGCCATCTCGAGCGAGCGGATGCCGGACGAGCTCATCGCCGCGCTCGCGCTCGTGAAGAAGGCCGCGGCGATCGCCAACGCACCGAAGCTCGACGCGGCGAAGCAGCAGGCGATCATCGCCGCCGCCGACGAAGTGCTTGCGGGCACACACACCGGCGAGTTCCCGCTCAGTGTTTGGCAGACCGGCAGCGGCACGCAGACGAACATGAACATGAACGAAGTGCTCGCCAACCGCGCGAGCGAGCTCATGGGCGGCGGCCGCGGCAAAGATCGCAGGGTCCACCCGAACGACGACGTCAACATGAGCCAGAGCAGCAACGATGTGTTCCCGACGGCGATGCACGTGGCGGCGGCGATCGCGCTCGTCACCGGCGTGCTGCCTGCGCTCTCGGCGTTGCAAGCGACGCTCGCGGCGAAGGCCGAAGCCTTCAAGGCGATCGTCAAGATCGGCCGCACGCACCTACAGGACGCGACGCCGCTCACGCTCGGTCAGGAAATCTCCGGCTGGGGCGCGCAGCTCGCACAGGCCAGGAAGCACGTCGAAGCGTCGCTCGCGCATGTCTTCGAGCTCGCCCTCGGCGGCACCGCGGTCGGCACCGGCTTGAACGCGCCGAAGGGCTACGGCGAAAAAGTCGCCAAAGAGATCGCGACCCTCACCGGGCTGCCCTTCGTCACGGCGCCCAACAAGTTCGAAGCGCTCGCCGCGAGCGACGCGTTGGTCCACGCCCACGGCGCGCTGAAGGGAACGGCGGCGGCGTTGATCAAGATCTGTAACGACGTGCGTTGGCTCGCGTCTGGCCCGCGCTCCGGCATCGGCGAGATCACGATCCCCGAGAACGAGCCCGGCAGCTCGATTATGCCGGGCAAGGTGAACCCCACGCAGTGCGAAGCGTTGACCATGGCGAGCGCACAGGTGCTCGGCAACGACGTCTCCATCTCTTTCGGCGGCGCGTCGGGGAACTTCGAGCTCAACGTCTATCGGCCGTTGATCGCGCACGCGTTCTTGCAGTCGTGCCGCTTGCTCGCTGGCGGCATGCAGAGCTTCCGTGAGCATTGCGCCGAAGGCATCGCGCCGAACCAGGCGCGCATCAAAGAGAACCTCGAGCGCAGCCTGATGCTCGTCACCGCGTTGAATCCGCACATCGGCTACGACAACGCCGCGAAGATCGCGAAGACCGCGCACCACGACGGCAGCACGCTGAAAGAGGCGGCGCTCAAGCTCGGCCTGGTTAGCGGCGAGGACTTCGACGCGTGGGTGCGGCCGGAGACGATGGTCTAATAAATGGTGTGGATGAGCAGCTTGTCCGACGCGCCCGGCCCGATCGCGGTGTATGGTGAGGACGTGAGCACGAGCGTCGACGGCGCCACTTGGTACGAACGCGCGTTCGCTCCCTCCAGGGTGTAGAGGATCGAGCTCATCGAGTGCATCTCCACCTTCGCGGCGGCGCCGGTGAGCGTCCCCGGCACCATGTTCTTGATGAAGCCGCCCGGGAAAAAGTCGATCATGGTCACCGTCGACGAGCCGTGCGCGGTGACGCCCACCCTGCCGTCTTTGGCGATCGCGAGGTCTGTGATCGCCGCGCCGAGCATCGTCGCGATCGAGCCGGTGATCGCGCCGGTGTTGCGCTCGAGGTGGAGCGCGGTGAGGACGTTGCCTTGCACCGCGTAGATCAGCGCGCCGCCAGGATGGGCGACGAGCTCCGTCGTGTTCGGCAGCGGAAAGTTGTCAGCAGCCTCGTTCAGGGCGCCCGTGAGATCGTAGCGGTAGACGCGGCCCATGGCGCCGCCAGTGACGACGTAGAGGCCGCGTCCGCTCGGATCGATCGCGGCCGCGACGGCGTTCGACGTCGCGGCGAGCGAGTCGTTGACGCACGCGTTGGCGAAGCCGGTGACGGGATCGAAGTTGCAGCGCCGTACGACGAGGCCGTGAAACGCGTAGAGGCGATCGCCCGCCGGGTTGAAGACGACGCCCGACTGCGGCGCGGTGGCGGACGTCACCAAGCCACCGAGGTCTTGCGTGGCTGCGGTGTACGAGATCGTCGGGCCAGTCGTCGACGTCGGGCCGCTGCAGCCGACGGCGATGCGCTTGCCCATCGGGTTCGACGCGAACGACGTTTGATCGGGGATGAGCGGAATGGGCGCGGTGCCAGTATTCATCGTGCCGGTGACGGCGCTGATGCCCAAGGCGCGCAGGTTGCCGGTGGCGCCGGTCGGCGCGCCGAGCAGCATCAAGAGATCGCCGTTGGGGCCGCCGCGATCGATGTTGATCCAGAACTCCTCGAAGACCCCGCCCGGCCCGCTCGCTTTGACGACGATGCGGTTCGGGTTCGGGCCGGTCACGGCGGTGACGCCGATGATGGTGCCCGCGCCCGGCGTCGCCGCCCCGCCGTTGAACGAGACCGTCACGGCGCTCGAGCTGGCCGTCGCGTTTGCATTGTAAGACGCGGTGCCCGTCGAGCCCACGACCTTATACTGGCGCACCTCCGGCGAGTACGAGGGGACCAAGGTGTGCGCGGTGACGCCGATGGCCGACAGCAAGCCGCGGCGGATCGTGAGCGTGGTCGTGGCCATCGTGCCGTCCTCGGCGGTGACGGCGATGGCCGCGGAGTTGATCCCGACGTTGAGGTTGACGCTGCCCATCGCGCCAGTGGCGCCGTTGATCGCCACGCTCGCGCGCGCGTCGTTCGGCGTGACGGTGATGTCGACGCTCTTGTTCGCTTCGGGCAGCTCGAGCACGTACATGTTGGTGGCCGGCGAGAAGGACGGCTGAAGCGCGCCGGCAGAGACGGTGAGGTCGCTGATCGAAGCGTCGCTCGATTGCTGCACGACTTGCACCGTGTACGTGCGCTTGGTCGTTCCGTCTTCGGCGAGCACATCGAAGGAAAAATCGGCGGGCAGGACCTGCCAAGTGAGGTTGGCCATCAGGGCGCCGGCCACATTCTCCGCGCCGACGCTGATCCGCGCCGCCGGGTGCGAGGCCGTCAACGCGACGGTGACTTCAGTCAGCGGCATCTCGCCGTTGAGCGTCGCAGGGACGCGCAGCGTGTAGTCTTGCGTTCCGCTGGTGAACGCCGGCGTCAGCGTTCCCACGTTCGGCACGATCGCGGAGAGCGTCGCGTCGTTTGAGGGCAGCGCGTCCGTCGGCGGCGACGTCGTCACGCGCTCGGCGAACGCAACGGTCGCGAGCCACGCCGGGCGCTCACCGCAAGCGATCGCGAAGTCGCCGGCGGGCAGCGGCAGCGCTTCGCTCTTCGGCGCCGCCTCGACCTCGACCTGCGCCGCGGCGTGGCGGTCCGCGTGCGGGTCCGCGTCGAAGACGGTGACGGTGCACGTCTCCGCGGCGCTCGGGTTCTTCTCGCTGCCGAGATCGATCACGAGCTCGCCGAAGCGGCGCGTTTGGAACACGACGTCGATGCCCGGGCTCGAGATCTGCGCCTCGGCTTCGCCGATGAGCGCGGTCACTTCGCCGTCTTCGATCGCGCGCGTGATCGTGAGGTCGAGCGCCGCCCGCGCGCAGGTCGGCGCGCCGTCGAAGAACACGGTGTCGCCGTCGCCGTGGCGGCCGATGATCTCTACGCTGCGCCCATCGTCGCAAGCGATCGCCAGGCGCACAGTGCCGATGCTCGCCCGATCGAAGCCGATGCCGTCGTCGATCGCCTTCAAGCCGAAGAGCGACACACCGACGGTGGCGGAGGGTTGTGAGGTGCAGGCCGCGAGCGTGAGCGCGATCACACTGAGGTGGACGAGCTTCATCCCTTAGTTTTGCCCGGCGGGGTGCCGGTGAGCAAACCTAAGGTGCGCCGGGTGGCCGAGATCGGCGTCTTTCACTTGGTCCACTGATCGAGCCACCCAAGAACCGTGTCATGCCACTGCACGCTGTTGTGCGGCTTCAGCACCCAGTGATTCTCGTCTGGAAAATACAGAAACTTCGACGGGACGCCGCGGCGTTGCAGCGCGGTGAAGGTGGCCATGCCTTGGGTGTCGACGACGCGATAGTCTTTGCCGCCGTGAACGACGAGCGTCGGCGTCTTCCACTTCGCCACGTGATCGATCGGGTTGTGCTTCGTGTAGCCGGCGGCGTTCTCCCACGGCGTGCCCTTGTGCTCCCACTCAGGGAACCACAGCTCCTCGGTGTCGAAGTACGCCAGGCGCTCGTCGAGGTTGCCGTCGTGCGTGACCAAGCACTTGAAGCGATCGGGCCAGTTGCCGGCGATCCAGTTGACCATGAAGCCGCCGTAGCTGGCGCCGAGCGCGCAGACCTTCTTCTCGTCGACGAAGTTGTATTTCTTCGCGACGGCGGCCAGGCCGAGCTGCAGATCTTCGAAGGGCTTGCCGCCCCAGTCGTCGCGGATGCTGTCGGTGAAGGCCTGGCCGTAGCCGGTCGAGCCGTGAAAATCGATCATCACGGCGACGTAGCCGCGCGCGGCATATACCTGCGGGTTCCAGCGGTAGTGGAAGTGGTTGCCGAACGAGCCCTGCGGGCCGCCGTGGATCAAATAGGCGACAGGGTACTTCTTCTTCGCGTCGAAGGTGGCCGGCTTGACGACGAAGCCATAGACCTTGTCGCCGGCGGCGCCCGTGAAGTCGAACTGCTCGAACTCGCCGAACGCCACGTTCTTCAGATCGTTCATCGCCGTCAGCGGCTTCGCGGCGCCCGTCGCAGGATCGAGCGTGAAGACGTCGGCCGGTGCCTTCAGCGTGTCGCGCGTGAAGACGATATGACCGTTCGCGGCGTCGACCTCTCCGACGTGACCTTCGGCGACGAGCGCCGTCGCGTTGCCGCTCGCGACGTCGATCGCGAAGAGAGGATGCTGCCCCTGGTGATCGGCGAGCGTGTAGATCGTCTTGCCGTCGGCGGCGAACAGGATCTTCTCGGCTGAGCGATCCCACGCGTCGGTGAGCGCGCGGGTCTTTCCCGTCGGCCACTCGCGCAGCATGATCGTCTGCTTGTCTGATTCGTAGCCCGGCTGCTTCATCGCCAAGTACGCGAGCGTCTTTCCGTCGGGCGAGAACATGGGCGACGTGTCAGTGGCGCGGCTCTCGGTCGTCAGCTTCTTCGGCGCCGCTTTGCCGTCGAGCGCGACGACGTAGAGATCGAGATCGGTCGACAGCGCCTCGTTCTTCCCAGGATCGCGCGCGGTGAAGACGACGCTCTTCTGATCCGGCGTGAAGGTGTACTCGCTGGCATCGCCCCACGGCTTCGTCGGCGCGTCCATCTTCACGCCGTTCATGAGGTCCTTCGTCTTCGCCGGATCATCGCCGAGCACGTACGCGAACAAGTGCGAGCGCGTGCCCTGCTTCCAGGTGTCCCAGTGGCGAAAGAAGAGGGCGTCGTAGAGCTTGCCGCTCGACAGCTTCTTCTTCTGCTCGGCTTGCCGTTGCTGCGTGCACTGCAGCGTCGGGCAGTCGGCGAAGGTCTCGGTCGAGAACACCAGCGTCTTTTCATCGGCGCTCAGGCGGTAGGTCTCGATGTCGACTGCGAGCTTCGTCACTTGCTCCGCTTCGCCGCCGTCGATCGCCATCTTGTAGAGTTGGTTCGAGCCGCCGCGGGAAGACAGGAAATAGACGCGCTTGCCGTCCTGCGACCACGACGGATCGGTGTCGTTGTCAGGGTGGCTCGTCAGCCGGCGCGGCTCGCCAGCGTCGGTGGCGACGACCCAAATGTCCATGCGGCCGCGGTTCGCTTCCATGTCGGTCGAGCGGAGGACGAAGGCGGCGTGCATGCCGTCGGGCGAGAGCGCGAGGCTCGAGACGCGACGCATCGTCACTTGATCTTGGATCGTGTAGGGCTTCGCGGCGACGAGCGTCAGGGCGATGATCAACGAGTGCATGCGCGGCGCGCTATCTGTCCATTGATTCGGAGTCAATTCCGCGCTTGTGATGACGCGCAATGCTCAAATACGTGGCGATCGCGGCGCTGCTCTGCTTCGGCTGTGAACAGGAAAAGGTGCAAACGCGGCCGCCGCTCGAGCTGCAAGAGACGCAGGATCCGAAGCCGGAGGTCGTGACGACGCCGACGACCGACGAGCCGACGGGCAAGTGCACGTTCAAGCCGCAGACGGTGCACCTAGAAGCCGTGCCGACGGCGCTGCTCGTGATGATGGATCGCTCGAACTCGATGAAGGTGCTGACGACCGGCAACGGCTCGACGCGCTGGCAAGTCGTGTCTTCGGCGATGCAGAGCTTCTTGAAGGACGAGCGCTCGCAGACCTTGCGCGTCGGGCTCTCGTTCTTTCCGGTCGAGCTCAAAGGTGATCCGCCGAAGTCGTGCGCGAAGGACGCGGACTGCGGGCTCTACGGGCCGTGCTACTCGTTCTCGGGCGGCGGCATTTGCTTGGTCGCCGCCGGCATGAAGCCCTACGCGTCGTGCGACTTCAACGACTACGTCGCGCCCGTGATCCTGCCTGCGAAAGTGGCCGACCAGCCGACGAAGGTGATCAACACGTTCTCGACCGAGGAACAGTGGGGCAACACGCCGACCGGCCCCGCCCTCGCCGGCGCGCTCGCGTACCTCGAGGCTTACGCCGCCGCGAACCCGAACACGAAGACGGCGCTGCTCTTCGCGACCGACGGCGAGCCGACCGAATGCGCGCCGCAAGACAAGAACGGGCTCGCGGCGATCGCCAAGGCCGGCTTCGACAAAGGGCTGCGCACCTTCGTCATCGGTCTCGGGGTCGGCTCGGCCGTCATGAACAGCATCGCGCTCGCCGGCTCGGGCGACAAGCAGCTCGCGTTTCTCATCGAAGCGAAAGCGGCCGATGCCGCCGATCAATTCTTGGAGGCGCTGAAGGACGTGCGGGCCGCCGCGCGCAGCTGCGAGTTCAACATCAAGTCCGAAGGCGAGCTCGATGTGTCGAAGCTGTCGTTGTCGATCGAAATGAATGGATCGAAGGACGCCGTGCCGTACGTGCAAGTCGAGACGGCGTGCGACGCGAGCAAGCCCGGTTGGTACTACGCCGCCGCCAAAGACGGCAGCCCGCTCGCCGTGCTGTGCCCGTCCTCATGTGCGGTGTTGCAACAAGGCGAGGAGAGCATCCTCACGATTGGCGACGTGTGCCTCAGCGAATGACGTGATCGATCCAGTGGACGTTTCTGGCGCGGTGGCAGGTAGGCGTAGCTCGTGGCAGGTCGTCGTGGCCGTGGCCGAAAACTCCTACGCGGCTTTATCGCCCTTCTCGGCCTTCGTCTTCTTCTCGGTCTTCTCCGGCTTCGTCTCGGTCTTCTCCGCCGGCTTCGTCTCCGCCGGCTTCTCTTTGTCCGCCGGCTTCTTCTTGTAATCCGTCACGTACCAGCCCTCGCCCTTCAGCTGAAACGAAGTGGCCGAGATGAGCTTCTTCACCTTCTTCGATCCACAAGCGGTGTGTTTCTTGAGCGGCGGATCGCTCATCTTCTGGACTTCTTCGAACACCTTCCCGCAGCCGTCACACTGGTACTCGTAAATAGGCATGGGGCGAATATGGCGTTCAACTCATAGGTCGTCAAGCAATAACACAACGCGTCAATATCAGCACTCTCGCTCTGAGACTGCTAAACGAGCCTTGACAGAAGTGCGCCGAAGTTTAATTTGCGCGCCGTTCCCACAACCAACCCACCAACGGAGGGACCGAACAATGGCGTTTCGTCCACTGCACGACAGAGTCATCGTCAAGCGCGTCAAAGAAGAAGAGAAGACCAAGGGCGGCATCATCATCCCGGACACGGCCAAAGAGAAGCCGGTCGAGGGCAAGATCATCGCCGTCGGCAACGGCAAGCGCCTCGACGACGGCACGCTCGCGAAGCTCGACTTGAAGCCGGGCGACCGCGTCCTCTTCGGCAAGTACAGCGGCAGCGAAGTGAAGATCGACGGCGAAGAGCACATCATCATGCGCGAGGAAGACATCCTCGGCGTTTTGGAGAACTAAAATGAGCGCAAAAGAAATCCAGTTCGATACGCGCGCACGCGCTTCGATCCTTCACGGCGTCAACACCCTCGCTGACGCGGTCAAAGTGACGCTCGGGCCCAAGGGTCGCAACGTCGTCATCGAGAAGAGCTTCGGCTCGCCGCTGATCACCAAGGACGGTGTCACCGTCGCCAAAGAGATCGAGCTCGAAGACAAGTTCGCCAACATGGGCGCGCAGATGGTGAAGGAAGTCGCGTCGAAGACGAACGACACCGCCGGCGACGGCACCACGACGGCGACCGTGCTCGCGCAGGCGATCTACCGCGAGGGCAGCAAGCTCGTCGCGGCCGGCGTCAACCCGATGGACTTGAAGCGCGGGCTCGATGACGCAGTGTCGACGGTCGTCGACGAGCTCAAGAAGCTCAGCAAGCCGACCAAAGACCAGAGCGAGATCGAGCAAGTCGGCACGATCTCTGCGAACGGCGACACGACGATCGGCAAGATCATCGCCGAAGCGATGGAGAAGGTCGGCAAAGAGGGCGTGATCACCGTCGAGGAAGCGAAGTCGATGGAGACCTCGCTCGAAGTCGTCGAAGGTATGCAGTTCGACCGCGGCTACCTCTCGCCGTACTTCGTGACCGATCCGGAGCGCATGGAAGCCGTCTTGGCCGACGCGTACATCCTGATCAGCGAGAAGAAGATCTCGAACATGAAGGATCTTCTGCCGGTGCTGGAAGGCGTGGCGCGCTCGGGCAAGCCGCTCTTCATCATCGCCGAAGACGTGGAGGGCGAAGCGCTCGCCACGCTCGTCGTCAACAAGCTGCGCGGCACGCTGCACATCGCGGCGGTGAAGGCGCCGGGCTTCGGCGATCGCCGCAAGGACATGTTGAAGGACATCGCGGTGCTCACCGGCGGCAACGTCATCAGCGACGACCTCGGCATCAAGCTCGAGAGCGTACAGCTGAAGGACCTCGGCCGCGCCAAGCGCATCACGATCGACAAAGACAACACGACGATCGTCGACGGCGCCGGCAAGAAGGCCGACATCGACGGCCGCGTGAAGGTGCTCCGCGCGCAGGTCGAGGAGACCACGTCGGACTACGATCGCGAGAAGCTGCAAGAGCGCTTGGCGAAGCTCGTCGGCGGCGTGGCGGTCGTGCAAGTCGGCGCGGCCACCGAGACCGAGATGAAAGAGAAGAAGGCCCGCGTGGAAGACGCGCTGCACGCGACCCGCGCGGCGGTCGAAGAAGGCATCGTCCCCGGCGGCGGCGTCGCGCTCCTGCGTGCGTTGAACGCGCTCGAGAAGACGACGCTCGAAGGTGATAAGAAGTTCGGTTGGGATCTCGTCAAGCGCGCGCTCGAGGAGCCGTTGCGTCAGATCGCGCAGAACGCGGGCCTCGACGGCTCGATCGTCATCCAGAAAGTGCGCGAAGGCAAAGGCGGCTTCGGCTTCAACGCCGCGACCGAGACGTACGAGGACCTGTTGAAGGCCGGCGTCATCGATCCGGTGAAGGTGGTCCGTTCGGCGCTACAGAACGCCGCGTCGGTCAGCTCGCTGATGCTGACGACCGAAGCGCTCGTCGCCGACAAGCCGAAGAAGAAGAAGGGTGCATCGGCCGGCGCCGACCACGCGACCCCCGATTACGGCGACGACTTCTAGGTAAAATCGCGATACGGGCGCGTCTGCTTCGTTGCTCGGTCGCTCCGGTGCTCAACGTGGCTGGCGCCACGCCTCCGCTCCTCGCTCGGTCGCGCCTCGCATACGCAACCCGTCTCGCGATTTTCCCCATCGCTTCGCACGAGCTTCACGCCTCCGTGGGGGACGCCTCCGTGGAAGCGGAAGTCCACTTGCCGACCTTCGTCGGCTTCTTCACCGACAGCGCGAGCAACTCGAGGAACAACTTCCGCGGCACCACCTTCGTGCCGTAGCGCATGACGTTGCTGTTCGGCAGCTGGCAGTCGATCATGTCGAAGCTCCACGCCGTCAGCACGCGCGCGAGCTCGACGAACGCCACCTTCGAGGCGTCGTCTTTGTGGCTGAACATCGACTCGCCGAAGAACGAGCCGCCGAGCGAGACGCCGTAGAGGCCGCCGACGAGCATGTCGTCTTCGAAGGTCTCGAACGAGTGCGCCACGCCCTTCGCGTGAAGCTCCAGGTACGCCTCGCGCATGTCGGCCGTGATCCACGTGCCGCGCTGGCCCGGACGCGGAGTCTTCGCGCAATGCTTGATGACCTCGGCGAAGCAGGTGTCGATGCGCACCCTCATGGGCGTCTTTTTCAGCGCCTTCTTCAAGCTGCGCGGCAGGTGCACTTCGCTCGGCGTCACGACGGCGCGCTCGGGCGGCGACCACCACAGGATCGGCTCGCCACGATTGTACCAAGGGAAGATGCCCATGCTGTACGCGAGCAGAAGGCGCTCGACGCTCAGATCGCCGCCGACCGCGAGCAGGCCGGTTTCGTCGGCGAGGGCGGGGCTCGGGAAGGCGATGTCTTCACTCAGATGGAACACCGGCACGGCGTTTGTGTAACATTTCGAAACTCTCTGGGCGAGCTTGCGGTTATCCTCGGGGGCGGGGGAGAGTGTGCGCGTGCGCCGATCCGTCATCATGATCGTCATGGGGCTCTCGTCCGCGTGTGCAGCCGGCGTCGCGGAGCAGCGTCCGACCGTGGAGATGGACGCCGTCGTCATCCGCCACGAAGCGCCCGCCGATTTGCCCACCGACACCTACGACGCCGACACCGTGCTGCACTACGCGCGCGAGGCCGAGCGGGCGCGTGAGTATGCGAAGTCGCGCCGCTTGTACGAGCGCTTGCTCAACGAGTTCCCCGAGTCGAAGCTCGGGCGCAGCGCACGCTTCGGCGCCGCGCGATCGCAGGAGGCGCTCGAGGGTTGCTCTGTCGTGCTGCCGAAGTACGCGGCGATCCGCGCCGAGGATCCCGACCTCGGCGACGTCGGCGATTGGGTCGACGTGCACTTTCGCGAAGCCTCGTGCTTGCTCGCCTTGGCGCGCGCCGGCGACGCGGCCGACTTACTCTCTGAGCTCATCAAGTATCCCGGCCTGACGAAGACCGATCGCTTGGAGGCGATGGTCGGCCGCGGCATCGCCAATAAAGATCGCGACGAGATCGATCTCGCGGAGCGCGACCTGGTGATGGTCATCGCCATCGATCGGGAGAACAACGGCGACTCGTCGAAGTATATGGGCGCCGAGATCGAGACGCGCTTCATCGTCGCCAAGGCCGCGTACCACTTGGGCGAAGTGTACCGCCTGCGCTTCGAGCGGACGAAGCTCGAGTACCCGCAGGCGATGCTCGAGGCGCGCCTCGAAGAGAAGTCGCAGTACCTCTTGCGCGCGCAGGCGTACTTGTTGCGCTCGATCCGCTTGGGCAGCCTCGAAGTGGCCGCCGCCGCCGGCTTTCGCGTCGGCGGCATGTACGAAAAGTTTCATCAGGAGCTCATCGCGCTCGAGCCGCCGCCCGAGCTCACCGAGTCGCAGCAGAAGCTGTACATGCAGGAGCTGCGGCTGAAGATCGCGATCCTCTTGCGCAAGGCGGTGAAGATCTACGACGAGGCCGTCGCGATGGCGAAGCGCACGGGGCTGAAGAGCGACTGGATCGACAAGGCGAACGAGGCGCTCGATCGGATTAAGAAGACGTATCTCGTGGATATCTCTGGCTAACCCCTGCGCGTTTCCGTCGCCGTTGACGTCGCCGTCGCCGAAACGTGCCCGCTGCGTTTCTGCGCAAATGACGACTTGATCCCCGTACCGAAACCGCCTTTGCTGCCGACAACGGCGGTAGACCCATGCCTGTACGTGCTTGCGTTCTATTCAGTGTACTCCTCTGCGCGTGCCCGTCGAAGGCGCCTGACGGTGGCGATCCCTTGGCACCGAGCGGGCAAGGGCCAACCGGGGCAACATCAGACGATGGCGACGTCATCGGTGACGGAAATGGTGGAGCGACCGGGGCCACCGGCAAGAAGGAGTGTACGAAAGACAGCGACTGCCCTGCGAGCACCGTCGCCTGCCAAGTGGCGACCTGCGGCGCCAGCGGAGTGTGCGCCACGAAAGCCGCGGTCGACGGCGCCACGTGCACGCTCGACGGCGAGGAAGCGAAGTGCGGCGCCGGCGCCTGCGTCGCGCGCTGCGGCGACGGCCTGGTGCAATCGTCGCGCGGCGAGCAGTGCGACGATGGCAACAGCGTCACGCACGACGGCTGCCGCAACGATTGCATCAAGGAAGAGTTGATCGGCCTCGGCTTCTCCGGCGGCCAGTGCGAGCAAGACAGCGACTGCGCGCCCGCCGGCAGCAAGTGCGAGCTCGGCGTCGAAGGCGGCAGCTGCGTCACTCCGTGCGCGTTGACGTGCGACGATCGCACGGTGCCGACGACGCCGATCACCTTTTGCATCGCCAAAGCCGTCTATGAAGATCGCTTGGGCCACGGGCTCGCCCCGGCGATCACGGACGGCGTCTGCGTCAGCCGTTGCGACTTCAAGCTCTTCCCACACGCCGGGTGCCGGAGCGGCCTGCACTGCGAGCGTCGCGTGCGCAACGGAACGACGACGGCCGACGAAGTGTGCGTCCCCGGGCCATGGTCCGTTGGGCTCGAGCTCTCGGCCGACGGCGCGATGGTGACCGGCGTGAAGGCGGGTGGATCGCAGCCGGCGCAGCCGTATACGCAAATCCTCGCGACGACGTGCGGCGGCGGCTTTGGAAGCGTGCCGGCCACGCTCGTGCACGGCCTGGCCGACACGATCCTCGCGCTCGGCACCGCCGGCACCGCGCTCAACTGGCAACGCCTCTGCACGCGGCCGAGCGATCTGCCGAACGTGCACGACGTCGACACGGAGATCGCCGCCGGCCGCGCGTTTCGGCTCTTGACCACGCGTGACACGATGCACGATGCGTTCGCCGACGCGCTCTACGGCTATCCGCGCGGCCATCTCGCGACGGACCAAGGGCCGCTGTGGACCTCGCGCGTTGCCGCGGTGAAGAAGGGGACGACCTACTTCGTTTACGCTGACGCGGCGACCGAGCGGCCGAGCTATGATCCGGATCGCGGCCGGCACTTCGCGTTGGTCGAAGGCGTCGAGTGGCTGCCGCTCGATGGTGAGCTCTTGCCGGGCACCGACTACTTGCCGATCAAGATCGACGGATCGCAGCGCAAGGTCGCGCAGTGGGCGCTGCCCTCGACGATCATGTACATCGCCGAGATGGCGCGTGCGTACCTGATGGCGCACGGCCAGCCGCTCGGCGTCGGCGACGTCAGCTTGGCGACCGGCGGCGACATCGCCGGCCACGCGTCGCACGATGTCGGCAAAGACGCCGACATCTATTTGCTGACCTATCCGCAGCTTCAGGGCGGCTCGCTGGACATGGAGAACCCGGAGCTCTGGGTGAGCCAATGCTCGCAACCTGGCGGCGTGTGGAACTGCACTTACGACGAGCAGTTCAGCGGTGATCCCGAGAACCTCGCCGTGCCCGGCCACGTTCCGGCGGCGACGCTGCTCTTGACGCTCGGCGAGTACGCCTATGATCACGCGGGCGTGACGCAGTTCGTGCAGAACGACGTGGAAGTCTTGAAGCCGCTGCGCGATCGACCGAAGGATCTGCCGTTCTTTCGCGACGCGACCTTGACCGGCGGCTCGACGGGCTGGCCGATCCACGCCAACCACGCGCACTTACGTTGGTAGCGCTGCTCACTCGGTCGCGCCTCGGACCTGGACCCTTCTCGAACGCGCTACTGGCGAGCGATTTGTGACTATTGTTTCTTTTTGGATTCGATCGCCGGCGCCGGGGCGGGCTTGAGCCTCATTTGCCAAATCGCCTGGCGCGCCACGGGCACGAAGCCGATCTTGCGATAGATCCTGAGCGCCGCCGTGTTCGACGCGCGCACTTGCAGCGACGCGGCGCGCACGCCTTGCTGCGACAAGCGATCGAGCGCCCACAAGACGAGCTCGCTGCCGATGCCTTGCTCGCGAAAGTGCTGCATCACCGCCACCGAGTCGATGTGACCGATGCGCGCATTGTCCGGGCGCTCGTGCTGGCTGACTTCGACGAAGCCGACCGGCTTCTTGGCCACGCTCGCGAGCCAAATCTCGCTGCGATCGGCGTTGTAGAGATCGAGGCTCGTCTTGTGTACGCGTACGACGTCGGGATCGTCGGCGTACGCGTCGTTGTGCAGCTTCAGGACATCTTTGGGCGTCACGCGTTCGAAGCTGACGGTCCAGACGACGCCGAGGCTCGAGAGCAGCGGGCTCATGTCGCGCGGCACTTGCGAGCTCAAGGTGAGCACTTCGTCGACCTGCTCGAAGCCGGTCGCGGCGAGCGCGCCTTGCCGGCCCTCGTCTTCGAGCGACACGCGCGCGCGGATGACGCTGACACCGTTCTGCTTCGCGAAGGGCACGACGGTGTCGAGCAAGTTCGCGTCGACCCAGCGGCGCACCGCGACGTCGGCCGGTGCGTCGATCCAGTACGAGACCTGCGCACACGCCTCTGGTCCGAGGTTGTCGAACCACAGCGAGATGAACGACATGCACTGGTTCTGCGACGTCGCAAAGAACGCCGGCGGCTGTCGTTCGTCGATGAGCTGGGCGAGGGCGGGGGGGAGCGGAGCGTCCGAGCGCGAGCGCAGAAAGCGCATCACCTCGTCTTTGTGCTCGCGCCCGAGGCGGAGCACACGGACGCCTACTTCTTCAAACTGTTCAGACGGCTTGTGAGCCGCGAGATCTTCCTCGCCGCCGTGCGCTTGTGGGCCACGCCCTTCGTGACGTTCTTGGCCAACGCGCTGATGGCTTCCGGCAGCGCCGCCTCGGCGGCCTTGAGGTCCTTTGCTTCCAGCGCGGCGCGCACTTTTTTGACGAGCGTGCGGACGGCGGTTTTTCTTGCGTGGTTGCGAGCGCGCCGCTTTTCGTTTTGCCGCGCGCGTTTGACGGCCGACGGATGATTTGCCACGAGAGGCTCCTTTACGTTTCAAGGAAGCGCGCCCCTATCATGCTGCGCCTGAGCCGGTCAAGGCAGGCGGAAGGTGTTCAGCAAGCGTGTTAACACGCGGATCGCGCGCTCCCAAATTTATTGTCCGTGGCTTTCTGCCTGAAATTCCTAAGGAAAATTGCCACACTGTAGGATAGCGATCACCAATGTCACCTGTGAATGAGTGTAACGCAATGCATACACCGAGTGACGCAGCCCACCAAAAAGCCGACATTCTGCCGCAAAAAATCGGCAAGTGGTTGATTCTCAAGATCTTTCGTGGCTGCCTAAAAAACAGGCAAAGACGTCAAAAGCCAAGCAAATCAGGACCCTTGCTGCCGATTGCACACAGTTTTCCACAGGTTATCCCGAGATTTTGTGGATAAGAGTGGGGCGCTTTGGGTCGACTTGAGGGGATGCCCCAGTCACTTGAGCTTAGGCACGGGTGCCGTTTGCGTCTTCGCCCGCTGCCAGAGCGCCTCTTTTTCCGCGTCGCTCATCGTCCGCAGGCGATCTCCAGCGGCGGATTCCACCGCGGAAAAGCGCGCCCCGAAGCGGTCCATCGCTTCACGCAGGGCCTCCTCGGGATCGATGCCATCCTTGCGTGCGACGTTGACGACGGCGAAGAGCAGGTCCCCGAGCTCCTGCCGCTTGTGCTCCGCGCTCGTCGCTGCCGCGAGCTCGTCGGTCTCTTCGCGCACCTTGGTGAGCGCCTGAGCCGCGTCGACGAAGTCGAAGCCGGCGCGCGCGGCCTTCTCGCCCATGCGCAACGCGCGGATGAGCCCCGGGAGAGCGCGCGGGACACCGGACAACGCACCGCGGCCCGCCTTCTCCTTCTTCTTGAGCGCCTCCCAGTTGTCGAGCACCTCGCTCGAGTCCTTCACCTTCACGTCGCCGAACACGTGCGGGTGGCGGCGCACGAGCTTCGTCGCGATGGCGTTGGCGACGTCGCCGAGGTCGAAGCTCTTCGCCTCGCGCGCGACCTCGGCTTGGAAGACCACCTGCATCAAGAGGTCGCCGAGCTCCTCGCAGTGCTCGCGCGGGTCGCCGTGCTCGATGGCCTCGAGCACTTCGTAGGCCTCTTCGATCACGTACGGCTTGAGCGACTCCAAGGTCTGCTCGCGATCCCACGGGCAGCCGCCGGGCGCGCGCAGCCGCTCCATGATCGCCGCGAGGTGCGCCATCCTGTCTTTGACGTGGGCGAGAAAGTCGTCAGGCGATCGGTCGTGCGTGCTCATGAGGAATTTGGCCTTTTCTTGCGGACCCACGCAGCGTGGGGTTATTTCTTCGGCGGGTTAAGAGGGAGCGAGGTCGGTCGTCAAGTCGATGGCAAAGCCCGGTCTGATCACGCTCGTGATCGTCACGACAGCGGTGCGCGCATTCGCCGCGGACAGCGATGCTCCGGCGCCGGCGCCGAACGCCGCCGTCGAGGTGCCGGCCGTGTTCGGATCGCCGGCGGAGCTCGAGGCGCGCTTCTCGGCGTTGCGGGCGCTGCGGACGAGCGCGGACGACGCGAAGATCGATCGCGCGTTCGCCGAGCTGATGCAGGCGAAGTTCGCGGCGAACTGGCCAAACCTCGAGCCGTTCTCATACGTTCTCATGCGCGACGCCGACGACGCGCTGAAGGCAGGCAATCGCCCGCGCCAACGCAAGCTCCTGCACTTCGCGCGCGATCTGTCGCCGTCGCTGCTCGAGCCGCGGCTGCGCGTCGTCGGCGCGGGCATCGCCGGCGATCCTGCCGACCTCGGCGGTCACGTACGCGAGCTGCTCGCGGCGGCGCGGGTCTTGTTCAGCGACTTTCACGCGCTGACCCGCTTCGTCGCCAACGCCTCGACGCTCGCGGTCTTGGTCGTCCTGCTCGGGTGCCTCATCGTCCTCGTGGTGCTCTTCGGCAAGCAATGGCGCTACGTGGCGCACGACCTGACCTTGCTGATGCCGAAGGGCGCGAGCCCGCTCTTTGCGTACGGGCTCTTCGTCCTGCTCATCGCGCTGCCGCTCGGCCTGCGCTTCGGGATCATCGGCGTCGGCTTCGTGCTCCTGCTCTTGCCTTTCATTCATATGGATCGCGGTGAGCGCATCGCCGCGAGCATCGCCTTTCTCTTGCTCTCGGCGACACCGCTCGCCTTGCCTTTCGTCGCGGGAGCTTGGGTGCGGACCGAAGGGCGCGCGCGCGATCTCTACGCGCTCACCCGCACGATGCGCGCCGACGAGGCCAAGCAGCGTCTCGAACGAGCGGCCGGCACCGCCGACGCCATCGACGCGCAGCTCGCTCTCGGCCTCTACGCCAAGCGTCGCGCCGAGCTCGACGTCGCAAAGAAGCACTTCGAGCGGGTCGTCGCGCTCGATCAAAAGCGCGCCGACGCGTGGGTCAACCTCGGCGCCGTACGCTTCTTGACGAACAAGACCGCCGACGCGGAGGCGGCGTTCGACAAGGCGCTCGAGCTCGATCCCCGATCGATCCCCGCGCTCTTCAACAGCTCGCGCATGTACTACAAGGCCGGCGAAGCCGAGCGCGGCACGAAAGCGCTCGGCAACGCGCAGCAGCTCGACCCCGAACGCACCGGCGCCCTCGTGACGATCTCGCGCATGATCGGCGCGCGCTTCATGGTGGAGGAGACCTTGCGCGCCGAGCACTTGTGGCAAGCGGCGCCGTATCCTCACGAGTCCCTGCTCGCGGCCTCGGCCACGGATGCGCTCTCGCGGTGGCTCGTCGGCTCCATCGCCACCGAGCTCTTCGCGCTGATCGCCGCCGGGTGGCTCGTCCTCTTGTGGGCGGTGGCGCTCGCGATGCGCAACGTGCAGACAGCGCTGCCGTGCCCGCGCTGCGGCCGCGCCATCTGTCTGCGCACCGACAAGGATCTTCCGGACCGCTCGCTCTGCGGCCAGTGCTATCACGCGTTCGTGCGCGCAGACGTCGAGACTGCGATGCGCATCGCCAAAGAGGTCGAGTGTCGCCGGCACGAGCGGCGGCGCATGCAGCTCGTCGCGCTGGTGAGCATCCTGTTCTCCGGGGCAGGCCACTTGCTTCGCGGCCGCGTCGCGATCGGCGCTGCGCTGTGCGTCCTCGCCGCGATCGCGTGGATCGTCGGTCTTTCCGGCGGCGACGTCGTGCCGTTCCCGGTGCGCTTCGGCGTAACCCAAGTGAAGATCCCGATGCTCGCGACCGCCGGCCTGCTGTGGATCGTCTCGAGCACGGTGGCGTTGATCACCGTGCCGAAGAAAGACTGAAGGGTGCCCTGAATGGCGCTGCGCGGAACACTCAAGGACTTCGGCATCGCCGACATCTTTCAGTTGATCGGCCACCAGACGAAGACCGGCATCCTCTTGCTCAAGAACCGCGACAGCGAAGTGAAGGTGAGCTTCAAAGAAGGCACCGTCGTGAAGGTCGAGTCGCAGACGCGCCAGAAGAAAGAGCTGCTCGGGCACATGCTGGTGCGCGCCGAGGTGCTCACCGATCAACAGCTCGAAGAGGCGCTCACGAACCAGCGCCGGAGCCTGCGCCGCTTGGGCGACGTGCTGACGCAGAACGGCTGGATCACCAAAGAGCTGCTCGGTTCGTTCGCGCGCTTGCAGGCGACCGAAACGATCTACCGGCTCTTCTCGTGGGAGAGCGGCACCTACGAGTTCGAGCAGAAGGACGTCGCACCCGATCCCGACTTCGGAGAGGCCCTGCGCGCTGAGAGCGTGCTGATGGAAGGCTTCCGCATGGTCGACGAGTGGCCGATGATCCGAAAGAAGATCACCGGCTACGGCATGTGCTTCGCGACCATGAAGCCGCTGCCGGACGAGGCGGCCGAGGACGATGGCGGCTTCGACGACGCCTTCGGCGAGATGGGCGACGACAAGCCAAAGAAGAAGAAGAAGGGCGATCCCGACATCGGCGCATCCGAGCGCAAGGTCTTCGCCCTGGTCACGCCCGAGCGCGACGTGCAGAAGCTCATCGACCTCGGGCGCATCGGCGAGTTCGAGACCTGCAAGGCGCTGAGTGTGCTCTTGCAGAAGGGCTACATCGCCACGAAGACCGTCGAGGCGAAGCGGCCGACCACGCCGCCCATCGAGCACGGCGGGCTCGTCACCGACAAATCCTTCGCGCCGACGCTCGCGTGGTCGTTCGTCGGTCTCGTCGCCGTCGTGCTCGTCGTCGGCCTCGGTATCTTCGTCGGCCGCGCCGACGTGTCGCTCTTGCCTCGCTCGTTCGCGGTGACGACGCCTCCCGCGGTGAAGGCGGCGCTGCTCTCGGCGCAGCGCGAGCGGATCACCCTTGCGCTCGAGACGCTGCGCCTGGAGGAAGGACGTTACCCTGACGATCTGCAGGCCCTCGTGCGCGCGGGCCTTCTGCAAGCGTCGGATCTGCAGTTTCCGGCCGAAGCTCCGTTCTCGTATCACGTGCAGGGTCCGAGCTACGAGCTCGTGCCGCCGCTGCCGTGAGCGCCAGCGCTCATCGTACCCCTTCCTTGCGGCGCTCGCGCAGCAATCCTTCGAACGCCTCGAGCTCGCTCATCGCACGCGCGAGCTCCGGCTCGTCATGGTCTTCCAAGTACTTGCCGAGGTGGCCGAGCGCGCGCCGCAGATGCGCTGCTTCGTGCAACATGTTCGTCTCACCGCACGCGAAGATGACGTCGACGAGCCAAAAGAGCTGCGCCTGCAGATCGTCCTTCGTCGGACGTTTGTCGAGGAGCCGCCGAATCTTGTTCGGTATCGGGATCAAGTCTCTTTGATCTTGGGATCCGAGGTGCACTTGATCGCACCCTTGCCGACGAACATCCGCTCCATGAAGCGGCGCAGCTCCATCGGGTTGTTGCGGCTGCGCAAGATCGCGTCGCGCTCTTCTGGCGGGCGATCGTCGAGCTTGAGCGCCACGGTCGCCTTGAACTTGCGGGTGGCGATGTCGGCTAGGCCGGAGATGCGATAGCAGCTCATGTCTTTGAACGCGCCTTGAAGCCAGAGCTTCTTGTCGTGATCGTCACGCAAGACCGCGGTGGCATCTTTGACGGAAATCTCGACCTCGCCTTCGACGAACATGCGCTTTAGATAGTACGCGCGGCGCCTTGCAGCAAGCAGGATGTCTCTTTTTGCCAAACGCGCTCAGCAGATGCGCCAGCGTGCTTGTAAGCTCTGCCGCCGACCATCTTGGCCTGGCACGCACTGCACCTCGAACTCGCGCATGCCCGCGAGGTGCAGCACCGCGTGAACAGCGCCACGCTGAAAGGGTAGAAAAGCCGGGAGCTCGGCGACGGGCACTTCGAGGAAGTGCACGTCGGCGCGATCGCTGGCGACGAGCTCCACCTCTACGCGGCCGGCGTTCTGTGTGTGCTTGTCCCACAGCTTGGTCGCCCGGGTGATCGCGAATTGCGGCGTCGTGAAGCGCATCGCCATCTTGTACGCCCGGCTCAGATCCTCGCGCATCGAGCGTTCGCTGAGCTGGCTCACGAGCTCGGCCCTGCCGTCGAAGGCGACGCGGAGCGCAGCGTCGAGCATGACGGCCCAATGCCCGATCGCGAGCCAGCTGCTCGGTGACGGCGGCCGATCGACGATCTCTCGCGTGTCGGCCGCAAGCGCTTCGGCGAAGGCCGCGTAGTGCTGCGCGTCGACCATGCGGCGCAGCGTGGCGACGGTCGCCGCGAATCCACCGGCTTTGGTGACTGGTTCTATACCCACTGAAATCACATTTTTCTGCTTTAGGCAGGATGCCAGTGAATGCGCTGCGACGCAAATGCGTGTGCCTCGCTTCTTTCGAGGTGTGATGCTAGCTCGCCCGCCGGCATGCGCGGCAAGATGCTCGCCCTCCGGGCCATGTATGAAACGCTGGCGATCTCGGCGCCGACGGTGCTCGAAGCGCTGGTCGGCCGCGTGACGCTCGAGAAGTGCGACGTCCGCTTGGCGCGTTGGTCGAAGCGGCTGCTCGCCCAGATCGAGTCGGAGCTCGTCGTCACCGGCAGCGAGCACATCGGGACGAAGGAGTCGTTCATCCTGATGTCGAACCACCAATCGCACTACGACATCCCGGCGCTGATGCAGGCGTTCCCGCGCAGCTTGCGCATGGTGGCGAAGACCGAGCTGTTCAAAGTGCCGATCTGGGGCGGCGCGCTCCGGGCGTCAGGCTTCATCGAGGTCGATCGGAAGAACCGCGTGCGTGCGATCGCGTCACTGCGGCGCGCCAAAGAGAGCTTGGATCGCGGCATCTCGATCTGGATCGCGCCCGAAGGTACGCGCTCGCGCACCGGTGAGCTCTTGCCGTTCAAGAAGGGTGGCTTCGTTCTCGCGCAAGAGACGGGCCTTCGGATCTTGCCGGTCGGCATCGCCGGCACGCGGGCGATCCTGCCGGCGAAAGCCGCGGACGTGCAGCGTGGCGTGCGCGTGACCGTGAGCTTTGGTGCGCCGATTTCGGTCGAGGGCGATCGCGACGCGCTCATCACCCGCGTGCGCGACGAGATCCTGCGGCTGCGCGGCGCCGGATGATCCGCTGGCTCTTGTTGCTCCTCGTCGGCTGCGCCGCCTGTGCACCTTCGCGCTTCGCGCTGCGCGAGCCGCCGCGCGAGCCCTTCGACGCCGTGATCATCCCGGGTTGTCCGAGCGAAGACGACGGCGCCATGTCGCGCTGTCAGCTAGGCCGTGCGGGCCTCGCCGGGATCATCTGGAAGCGCGGCTGGGCGAAGGTGTTCATTCCCTCCGGCGGCGCGGTGCATTCGCCCTACGTCGAGGCCGAAGCGATCGCGGAAGGGATGACCGTCGTCGGCGTGCCGGCCGAGCGCATCTACGTCGAGGGTGAGGCGCTGCACACCGACGAGAACATGTACAACAGCCTGCGCATCGCCACGCTGCTCGGGATGAAGCGCATCGCCGTTGCGTCGAACGCCGGGCA
Source organism: Deltaproteobacteria bacterium (assembly GCA_020848545.1). Lineage (GTDB taxonomy): Bacteria > Myxococcota > JADLHZ01 > JADLHZ01 > JADLHZ01 > JADLHZ01. The sequence goes on from JADLHZ010000079.1 coordinate 94,801, forward strand.
TGCGAGCTGGGGCTGCCAGATGCTGGAAGACTACGGCCTCGATCGCTGCACCGCCATCGCGATGAACATCGACGAGCTCGAAGCGTTCATGCCGCCGTACGAAGCACGCTTGTACGCGGTGCGATCGCGGCGGGTGCCGGAGTGGGTGGACATGGCCGAGCAAGAAAAGAAGCGCGCGCTCGTGACGGGCCGCGATCGGCCGGCGTCGTGGCTGCTCTATCCGATGCTTGGATACCTGCGCTGGATCGGCAAGCCGTGGCGACCGATTGCTTCAGCGCGGCCGGCGATCCAAACGTGGGCGGCGATCGTCAAGCAGCGCTAGCGACCGGTTCTCTTGCGTTCGATGCGCGTCTCCAACGTACGCAGCGACTTCGTGAGCATGCTCTTGAACACCGCGCGCAAGATCGGATGGATCGCCCGCGCCAGCGCCGACGGCTCGTAGTGCATCGTCCAGTCGATGCGCGTCTTGCCGTTGCCCGCGTCGCTCAGCCGAAAGTCTTGGAGCATCGCTTTGGCCAGCGGCTTCGACACGGCGATCAGCGTGAACGCGAAGCGCTCGCCCGGATCGGCGGCGAGGATGCGCTCCGTGGCGGTCACGAGCTTCAATCGGATCTCACGCTCGCTGCCCACGCCGTAGGGCGCCGGCGTCGTCCACTCGCAAGAGAGGCAATCGCGAAACCAGCGCCGCCACCCCGGGGCATCCATCAGCGCGTCGAACACGAGGTCTTTCGACGCCGCGATCTCTTGCGTCACCTCCAGCTGATACGGGCTCGATTCGGTGTAGGTGAGGTCCTTGGCGGTGATGGCCATGGCCGCATGTTTTGTGGCACTTCTCCGCACTGCGCAAGGAGGAAAGCGATGGCGAAGAAGAAGGTCGCAGCGAAGAAGAAGGTGGCCAAGAAGAAAGCGCCGGCACGTCCGACCGTCGCCGGCTACATGGCGAAGCTCGCCGATTGGCAGCAGGAGATCATCGACACCGTGCGCGGCCTCGTGAAGACCGCCGAACGCGACGCGCGCGAGGTCGTGAAGTGGGGGCAGCCGATCTTCGAGCTCAACGGACCGTTCGCGTTCATTCGCGCAGCGCGGGAGCACGTGACCTTCGGCTTTTGGCGCGGCGCCGACCTGCGCGACGCCGCCGAGAAGCTCGAGGGCGACGGCACCAAGATGCGGCACGTGAAGCTGCGGAGCAAAGAGGATGCGGCGCATCCGGCGATCGCCGACTACGTGCGCCAGGCGGTGCGGCTCAACCGGGAGAAGGGCGACCCGACGAAGCGCTGAGCGCGCTCGATATATATAGACAGCGGGATCCGACCCGGACCGTACTTGACAGCGTGCAGGCACTCCTTTACAGACGCGGCCCTTCCGCAAGGCGCCCGAAGTGACAGCTTTTTCGGGCGCGGTTCGGCGGGGTGGTAGTTAAGTTGGTTATAACGCCGGCCTGTCACGCCGGAGGCCGCGGGTTCAAGTCCCGTCCACCCCGCCATTTCGTACATAGATACGAACTTTCTTTCACCTCCACGCTGCTTCGATCGAAAAGCTCCACGCTAACGGGCTTCTCTTTGCCCGCGAAGACGACTTTCTTGAGCAGCAGGTGGATCAGCTCCTGCCGTTCCCGTGGCGTCGCGAGGCGGTAGATGAGCTGAAAGTCCTTCAGCACCTCCTGCACTCGGCCGGCGTCGATGGCGGCGTGGCTCAGGAGCGCGACCTCTTCCCGGACGTTCGCCAGCTCTGCTTCAAGAAGTGTCCTATCTTGCTCACCCTGCTCGATCTCGCGCTGCACCATGGGTAGGGCTGCAGCTCCGCCCAGTTTCAGCACCTCGACCAAATTCTTGAGCCCGGCGGTGATCGCCTTCGCTCGCTCGACGAGCGCCGCTTCCTTTTCACGAAGAGGGCGCAGATGTTCGGTCGCGTTCTTGTTCGACGCCGCGATCGCTCGCTCGATCAACGCGGGCGTCGCCGTAAGCTCGCCGAGCAAGTTCTCGACCCAGCTCTCCATCCGGTCGGCGTTGACGTGACGAATCGAGCACGCCGACCACCCGCGTTTGAACGTACTCGTGCAGCGGTAGTACCCGATCTTCTTCCCGCTCTTCTTGTTGACGGAGCACGGCGTCATGCGGCTGCCGCATTCGGTGCAAAAAAGGATGTCGACGAGGAGGTAGATCCTGTCGGTTCTCCTCTCGATACGTCTCTTCGTTGGCAAACGCGTGCGCGTCCGATCGAAAAGCTCTGGAGTGATCAGAGCGGCGTGGATGCCGGGATAGCGCGCGCCGTTCTCGACCGTCTCACCGATGTAGATGCGGTTGCGAAGAATCCATTCGATCGTGGTGTTCGACCACTCTTTGCCGCCGCGGGTCTTGAGCCCCATCGCGCGAAAGCGATGAAGGATCGCCGCCACCGACGGATGCGCGTCGAAAGACTCAAAGATCATCGCGACGACCTTCGCCTCTTCCGGGTGCGGTTCGAGCTTCTTTTCTACGACTCGGTAGCCGTACGGAGTCTTGCCGCCGCGCCAAAGACCGCGCTTCGCCATCTCGCTCCGCTTGATGGTCACCTTCCGAGCGACGAGCCGGCTGAAGTACTGATCAAAAGCCGCCAGCTGGACCTCCATCAGCTCGCCCTCGGCGTCTTTGCTGAACTGCTGGGTCGCCGACTCGAAGCGAACGCCCGTCTTTTTTTCGAGGCGCTTCATCAGGCCGAAGATGTCCATGCTGCGCGCCCAACGATCCGTGTGATACGCGACGGCGCCTTGGAACTTTCCGGCTTCCGCGTCGGCCATCAGCTCGCTCAAGCCTTCGCGCATCTTCGTGCCCGACTCGGTGTCTCGGTAGACTTTGAAGACTTCGCCGCCGCGTTTCGCTACCCAATCGCGGAGGTAGTCGAGCTGGCTGTCATGCGAGTCGTAGTCTTTGTGGGCGAGCTGCTTCTCGCTGCTCTCGCGCGTATAGATCGCCCAAAGAGCCTTGGGCGTTTCCGTCGTCGTCATATGGTTTCCCTCTTGGGCAATGGTTTGATCGTGACTGCGTCGCTCGCGTTGAATGGTTGCCCTTGGATGTGAAGTTGAAGACGCCTCAACGAAACCGCAGCCCACTTCCGGTGAAAGGCGGAGACGCGTTCGCCTTGCCGCCACCGGCGGTAGACCGGGTACCAAGGCCAGTTCGCTGCGCGTGATGCGATGGCGCCGACGACAGACGCGAGGCGGTCGCGATCGATGCCCGGCAAGCGCTGACCGTCGTTGTCGGCTGTCTGGATGATTTCGGTCGTCTTCATGCGGCGACCCCTTCCAGATTTTTCTGAGAGCGGGTCGTCGATCTTGATCGCGGCGAGCCAGTTCCAGAAATTGTGCAATTGCTCGATACCTGCCGTTCGTGTTGCGCGGCGCGAACGTGCCAGCCATGGCCGCTGAACGTTGGTCGGCGTGCCGTATTCGTCCCAGTGGGCGGGGGTGGGTGGCACCGTCGCGCTAAGTCGCCGCTCTTCTCGTGAGAGACTGATCGAGCCCGTGATGCCTGCAGGCGGCGTTCCGGCAGAAGCGCCACGGATCCTCTTTGCTCACCGTCGCGGGTCCCATCGCTTTGTACATCGCGCGGCCGCAGCCCATGCAGCGAGGGTGCCGCGGGTGCGTACCTTTCCGCGGTGTGCTGCGCGGTTTGCGCGCAGCGGTGCGCGGTCGTGCCCTGCGTTTCTTGCGCCTCGATTTGTGAGCCATCTGTATCTCCCTTTTTTCTGGCTCGTTCGTCCGCTTCGGTGGACCGCACAAAGTCGGGGGGAAGCGGACAGAACTTTGTGTTACATTGAATATAATATTGATTGGCAGTGAAATCGATCAAAATCGGCTCCATGGACTAGGTGAAAAGTGATTTGCTCAGGCGCGCGAAGGCACGTTCAGAGAGTCGAGCATCGCGTCGAGATCACTGAGGTCGTCTTCGAAGTTGTCGCCGGTTGCTGAAGGGGAACGTTCGCCGTCGTTGCGTCCGACCTCGGAGGGGCGAGGTCCCCGGAGCGAATCTCGTTGATTGATGGGCGCGCTCGGTGACGAGGGAACGTCGGGGACCTTTTCGCCAATTGATGCGGGCGGCGCCGATGAGTCGTCCGAAGGTTCCCCTACGTCCCCGACCTTGCGCGAAGTCCAGACGGGAGCGGCGGAACTCTCGCGGGCACCTTCATCGGCGAGAGGTTCGAGAGGTTCGCCGGAAGGTTCCCCGATGTCATCGTGGTCGTCGTCATAGTCACTATCGACGGGCGTCAGGCCGTACTTCTTTCCCTTGTGACCACCATCGATCACCAAGCAGACGCGGTAGTTGCCAAAGACCCGATCGCGCTGCCGACCGAGGTGAATACCGAGGCTGGTCTCTTGCGAGCGCTCACTCTTGTCGCCGCGGACTTCGACGAGCAACTCGTACTCGCGGCACAACTTCAGCAGCGTCGTGATCGATTGCGGCACCCCGCCATGCCGCTCCCACCACCGTTCAACGAACTCGCGCCAAGCGCCGCCCTCGGCATCGCTTTCGTCGTACATTTCTTCGAGGTTGCCGAGAAAACCCGAGATGCCCGCCGCTTCCAGCGCACCGCCAACGATCCGAGACCACTGTTCGAACGAGCCGAGTACATCGCCTTTGAATCGCGGCCGACCCAGCGCGAGCCAGTGACGCACGAGCAACAAGGTCGCGTGCACCAGAGACGGCCGATGATCGAGCACCCAGGCGCGCAAGTCCGGGTGTTTGAACTCCGTACGGCGCCAAGGTTGATCGACACGCGCGTCAATGCGGCACCGAATCGCGCGGCGTGCCAGCTCCATGCTCAGCCGCGGATTGTTGCCCGTCATCATCCAAAGAGCGCGATTGGGCATCGAAACGGTCTTCGACGCGCCGAGCAAGCGATCACTCCACGTAAGCGACGTGAGCACTGACGCGAGCGCGCTGCTGTCGAGCCGGCCCTTCTTGTCATCGAAGTCCACGTTGTCGAGGAGGATCGTTGGGCTGCCACGCAGCAGCTCGGCGGTGATCTTCTTTCTGATCTCGTCATCCTGATGCGGGAGCGTCGTGCTCTCGGCTGCTTTACCGGAAGCGATGAGCGAGACGACGTCACAGATCAGGCCCTTGCCCGTTCCCGGCGTGGGCGCTTCGAAAAGGTGAAGCGGTGTGGCGCCAGTGATGAAGCGTCGCATGAACGGCAGCAAGAGTGCGGCGAAGGCGTGAGCTTTGTCGGCCTCGTTCACCCAAGGGAAATCGAAAAAGACTTCATCGAGGATCAGTGTCCGAGCGCGATCTACGTCGGCCTTGGACGGCACTTCCGGGATTGGCGCCATGGCCCACCGACTGGGAAGGTCGAGGTACAACGCGTGAGCCGCGTGATAGCCCGTCTCGGTGAGAAGCGTTCCATCGGCCGCGAATGTCGGTGTCGTCGCGACTGCTTCGAGACGAGGCAGACCGGTGCCTTCGCTTGAGAGGATCGCGTTGGCCAAGTCGGCCGGCGGCTTCGTCGGCGTCCAACCGTCCTGCGTTGCCGTGAACCAGTTCGCTACACGGCCCAGGCGTTCAAGAAGCCACGCGCGATCTATCAACTCCACTTGCGCGTGCTCATGGCGCCGGGTCAGGCGAACGAGGCTTGAGAAGCGTTCGAACACCACCGGCGGAACATTTGATAGACGGAGCGCGCGCAACGCGTCGTCGATCACGTCGCGGTATTGACGCTTGTTGATCTGGACGCGCGGAAGCAGGTCGTCTTTCGGAACCTCCACGCCCGCGAGAGACGCGACGAGCAGACACGCCGCTTTCATGTCCGTTGCCCTGCCCGTTTCCACTAGGAACTCGAGCACGTTCATTTTTTTGCGAGTCGCGAACGAATGGAAGAAGCCGCGCTCTACGCCTGCTACGTCATCGGCGACTCCCGCAGATGGGGTCCGATCGCCCGATTCAGACCAAGGGTCTCGACACTCCAGCCAACCCGTCGCCCCCTTCTTGCCGGTGAGCCAGTCGCCGTAAACTTCCTCCAACGGTAGCTTGCTCAGCGCGGTAGCCAACCAATCAGACGCGTGAGTACCTGACCCGCGCCTTTCGGCCGGCGTCCGCCGGCTCGTTTTTCGCTCCGAGATGCCCAGCGACTTGATTAGGTCCTTCATCGCTTCCGCTCGCGTGGCGATCAACGCGGTCGGCAAGTAGGGCGCGAGTACGCCGTCCGCGTCGGGGCGTACGAACAAGCACCCATCGCCGGTCGCGCCGTGCCACCAAGGCAGACGCATGGGCGTGCCTGTCCCTCCCCGCGAGAGCACGTCTTGTTTCGGAAAAACCTCGATGCCCTGGCCCGCCGTCGGTTCGACAGGAGTCCCGTCCGCGAAGCGGGCATCTTTGGGCACCAGTGCGAAACCGAGGGTGCGTGCGTCTTTCGCTTGCACGCCGTTCTCGAAAAAGATCCACACGTGAAAGCCGCAGCCGCTCGCGGAGCGTTCGAGATATGGAGTCAGTCCCAACCGCTCGGCTGCGTGGACCGACTTCAATGCCTCCTGCTCCGGTGCGGCAAGCGGGGAGGCGTGTCCGGTGCCTCCATCGAAGTCCAAACATAGCCACTTCGTTGTGCCATCCGGAGCGGGCGCGTACGCGCCGAGGCCGAAGTGCTGCTTGATGTTCTTGCGCCCAGCGCCGAGCAGCAGCGTGGCTTCGGCGGCGGGTTCGCTTTCACCTCCTACGTGCGCGCGGATCGCGGCATCGAGATCGGGCACCTCCGCGGGGCAAGGACGGCGGCCGGGCACGTTAACGGCGATGCGATCGGTGCGGTTGAAAAAGTGCTGCTTAAACCAAAGAATCACGTTGGACAGGCTTGGCGTAGACTCGCTCTTCACTGGGCGCTCCCTGTATCGGGCGGCATGCCCGAGATGGCGCGCACCGTACGCATCTGGTCAGTCGGTGGGATCGGAGCTATTTCCCCGGGAAATGGCTCCGCGCAAAACGAGCACAAAGAAGGATTACGCCGCGAAGCGCGACGAAAAATATGCGAGCTACGTGCGCGAGGTCGGTCTTCTCAGAGTCGCATGGAGGGCTGCGAAGCCTGGCAACCGTGATGCGCGCAGCCTCGCCTCATATTGGTGGCTCATGGCTGTTCTCCAACGAGCCCGGGCCGGTGACAGTGATGCCAAACTGCTCTGGTTGAGCGCATCCGGACTCGGGCGCGGGCCCAAGCCGCGCGAAATGACGCGGACTGTTCGGCGCTGGATACTCGAAGTTGTCGATCAGAGAGTGGGCCACAGTCGCAATCAGGCGCTCGAAACCCTGCTCGGTGACCTGGACGTCGATCTCGACAAATTGAACGCCGTCATCGGCCGCTACACGATGACCGCAAAAGCCCGGACCGTTTCGTTTCCCATCACGCGAGACCTTTCCGAGCGAGACTGCTTCATCATTCTAGGCGTCGCGATGTCCGTCGCGGACGTGCCAGGCTTCAAGATCGGGCGCGGGGACCCGGGCGAGAAAATGCGAAAATTGGTCGAGGGCCACCGCAGGCGATACCGCCATGGCTTGAGTAAGGGGCGCTAGGCTGTTCTTTGCGCGGCCGTCCGCATGATCCCAGCAAGCGCGCCGACGCTCCATGCTCGCTTGGTGCGGGGGTTAACTTCTCCGGCCTCGTTGAGTTCCCTCGCGATTTTCCACGCGCCCTTGCCGCCTCGTTTCATGGCCAGAATTCGAGCGAGCACTCTCTGCTCAGGCGGATATTCGATCAGCGGGCGCTTGTCGCCGCGCGAGGCTTCAATCGATCGGAGATTCCCCTTGATCCGGTAGCCGAACGGCAGCCAGCGAGACCTGGCCCGGCCCTGCCTCGCTACTTCAGCCATGCCTACTCGCGTACGTTCGCCGATTTGTTTGCGCTCCATTTCAGCGAGTGCCCCGAAGATCGTCAGCACGAACTGACCGCACGCATTCGAGGTGTCGAGTTGCTCGCTCATCGAGAGCAACTGCCAGCCTCGCCGTTTCGCCTCGTCGGCGAGATCCAGAATGTCGCGCGTCGATCGGGAGAGGCGATCGAGCTTGAATACTACGAGGCCCGTCGCCTCGCCGCTTCGGACCCGCGCTAGCGCGCGGCAAAGACCCGGGCGCTTCATTGGCGCGACCTTGCCGGACACTGTGTCTTCCTCGAAGCCGACGAGATCGTGGCCCATCGCGCGAGCGTAGGCGGCAATTCGCGTACGCTGGGCAGCAAGCGAGACGCCGCCGCGGGCTTGCTCGTCGGTGCTCACTCGTATGTACGCGATCAACGCAGGGCCATTCTTGTTCGTCTTCATGTAGTCCTCCGATCCAAAGGGAACCCTTGTAGTCGGCGCGGAACGGCATTTGCTGCACGTCCGGCCTGCAAACGGTGCTACTTCGCCGCCTTCGTCTCGGTCGCGCTCGGGAACGTGAGAGAGAATTTGGAGCGGCGAAAGTCCAGCGCTAAACCCGCTTGCGACGCGACCGCCGTGGGCAGGTCGAAGACCAGAGCGATGTAGCTCGGGACGCCTGGGTGAAGCTGAAGGAACTCGGGCGTGCGGAACTTCTCGGCGTTGTCGGCGGTCCCGCCGGTGACCGCGTAGTAGTACGAGCCCTTGCGATCGATCTCGTATCGCCTCTTTGCCGCGTCCACTAAGGCGAAGTCGGGCGAGTTCACGCTCGCCGTACGCTTTCCGATGTTCGTGCACTTCACCAATACGCCGACGAAGACGCCGTTTGCGGTGACCGAGGCGATGTCGTCGCCGATCTCGGTTTCGAGTACGTCGTATGAGATCGTGCGGCACTCGATTGCGCCCACTCGATGGAGTTGTGCCTGTAGTTTGGCCTTCGTCTCCACGGCGCGCTGCTTGGCCTCTTGCTCTTTCTCTTCTGCTTGTTTGATGTCCCGTGCGATCTCGGCCTGCTCCGCGGCGTACCGCTCGACCTCCTTACGCAAAGCTGCGACCTCCACTCGGCCGGGCTGGAGACCTTCTTCTTCAGCAAGGAACGCGAGAGCCGCTTGCACATCGCGCCGCTCGGGACGGAAAGCGAGCGCGGCCAGCCCAAGACGCGCGCCGAGCACACCCGCGGACCGACCTATCGCCTTTCGGTACGCCTTTTCGGCTCCATCGGTGTTCCCTCGCTGCGCGTAGTAGTCGCCGACGATGACCGGCAGCTCCGCGGTTTGCATCGCGCGGTCTGCTTGCTTGAAGTACTCCATCTTCTCTTCGGAATTCGTCGCCTTCTGCGCACGTCGCAGCCACGTCTCGTAGCGCTCCTTTTGCGTCATCTCTGCCGAGCCGCCAGCCGACGGGTGAAATGCCACGGCGGCGAGTAGAAGAAATGCAGCGAATTTGTGCAGTCCGTTTCTGCTTTGAGACCGACCAAAATAGGGCGGAAGTTGTCGGAAGAATCTGTGCATTGACCCGCGAGTTTACTTCCAACGTCATTTTACGTCTATTCAAAGGATCTAAAGACAACAAATTACGTCCTGGTTCCGGCATCTTACGTGGAGTTTCTTCCATCGCCTGGAGGTAGCGATGGGAAGCCAGGTTGAGAAGCGGCTGGGCCGGCAGGTCGCCGGGTACCGCGATGCCGCCAAGCTCACCCAAGAGCAACTCGCCGAAAAGGTCGGCGTAACCGTCGAGACCATCAGCCGGCTTGAGCGCGGGGCGAGCACGCCGTCGGTCGAACGATTGGAAGCGGTGGCGATTGTCCTCGGGATCGAGCTTCGTGACTTGTTCACCTTCGAGAGCGCCCGTGACGATCGCGGCGAGGTTCTGACGCAGTTTGTTCGAGAACTACGGCGACGAAAGCCCGAGGACGTAGAGCTCATTCGGCAGATTGCGGGTCTGATTTTCGAGCGACAGGGCAGACCCGGTCGCGCTCGGCGCTAGCTCTGGGTGTGGGGACGCACGACGTGTCGTGCTGCGCGCACAGCGAGCGACTTCCGGCCCTTCGTCGATGATTATTCTGGGTTCGCTGTCCTTGCGGGCCATTTCTGAGTTCGCGCTTCGGCTCCTGCCCTGCGCTAGAAACCTCTCAACTTCGCTAGGCAAGCCCCAGATTTTATGACGCAACGAGTCGTATGGCGCACGTCCGCATCGTTGATGCCTAGCCTTACAATTGTGGATCTGAGCTTCCTGTCCGCTGAATTATTATTAATTCACAGACCGTTTCGACTCGGATGTGGGTTTTTTGCGTTCGTGTGGCGGTTCTGCGTTGACAGGGCTCGATGCCGGCCTACATTCCTACTCTAGATGGCGCCGGTCCGGGCCAGAGGGAGGACTCGGTGCCCAAGCGATTTCATTTCTTGAACGTGGCGAACGGCGATTGCGCCGTCATCGAGCATGCCACCGGTCATGTGACGGTGGTGGACGTCAACAACGCAAAAGCCGTCGCGCCAAAGTCCGTCGCGGAAGCGATCCTTGATGACTTCTTGGAAAAAGCTACCCCTGGCAACTTTCGACAGAAGGACAACCCGGTCAACCCGATCGAGTACTTACGCGCGCGCGGAATTACTGATGTCTTTCGCTTCGTCTTGACCCACCCCGACATGGATCACATGGGCGGGCTCCGCGATTTTTTTGAGGCCTATCCGCCGACCAATTTCTGGGACACCGACAACAACGAAGAGAAGTATCTCAGCAAGGCGGCGACATACAGCGGCGACGATTGGCACTTCTATGAGTCTCTTCGCGATCCCCTCCGTACCGGCGGGCCGAATCGCCTGGTTCTTGCCGCTGGCGCCCAGGGAAAGTTTTTCAACGTGGGTGCCGATGGAGCGAGTGGCGGCGACGGATTGCACGTCCTCGCGCCCACCCCGCGGCTGACGGCGGCGGCGAACGACTCGGGCGACAACAACGACCATTCCTATGTGCTGCTCTACCGAGCTGCTTGCGGAGGAAAGATCCTTTTGGCAGGCGATTCTCACGACGCTACCTGGGAATACATCCTCGCAAATCATCGAGCCGACGTTTCAGACGTTGATCTTTTGATTGCCCCACACCACGGGCGTAAATCCGGGCGATGCTACGATTTCCTTGACGTGTTGCGTCCGCGCCTCACCTTGTTTGGCAACGCGCCCAGCGAGCATCTGGCATACGATGCGTGGAACACGCGCGGCCTCGTCTTCATCACGAACAATCAGGCCGGAAGCGTAATTGTTGACCTGGAGACCCGCTCGATGCCCGTGTTCGTCACTAACCGCGCGTATGCGGTCGCGCTTGACCCGTCGAGTGCGTACAGCGACGAGTACAAGGGCTACCACGTCGGAAACATCTTCGTCGAAAAGCGAGTCGTCGCGTGACCTAACGTGGTCTCTCGATCTTTTTGGAGCGCGCAAAGCGGCATGCCTGTCTACTCGGATCATCACGTTACACGCATCTGGAAAGACAAAGACGCCGGCAGTTCTACCGGGAACCTGATCGCGAGCCTCTTCTGGGGCGACGAACTTCGATCAGCGGAGGTCGAAGGCGACTTTACTCGCGTCGTGCTGGCAGGGGGCGAGGCTGGGTGGGTCAAAGGCGCTCTCCGAACTCGACCCCAGCCGACTCTCGGCCTCGCGTTCATTGATGTTGGTCAAGGCGACGCATGCTTGATCACTACGCCTGATGGCCGACGCGTTCTCGTCGATGGTGGCGAGAATCAGATGGCCGCTCGCTACATCGCCAAACGCTACTGGTCGGAGACCGCCTCAGGCACGGACGTCGTTTTTGATGCGATCGTCGTGACGCACGGTGACGCCGATCATTTCCGTGGGCTCGTCGAGCTGGTTGATGCGGCCAAGGAGACGCGTGATTTCAAGCGTATTCGTGTGCTTGCGAAACGCGTTTTTCACAACGGGATCGTAAAGCGTCGCGCTGCGGCGGCGGACGGCACGAAGAGACCGGACGCGGCGTTGCTCGGGAACACTTTTCGTTCCACAGACGGCACACTCTTGTTGAGCGATCTGGTGGATGATCCGCGGTCGGTCCCACGTGAAGAAGCGAATCAGCATTTTCAGAAGTGGGCCGATGCACTTTCGGAACTCGCCGCGCGTTTTCCATCGATGATCGTCAAGAAGTTGGATTCTTCCTGCCGCGACGCGTTCGATTTTTGTAATTCGGTAACCTTTGAAGTGCTGGGACCTCGCCTGACCACAGCGTCGCCTGCTGGCGAAGGCCTAGTAATGCTTAGTGACGACCCCGGGAGCGCTCCTTCATCGTCGGCGACGATCAACGGTCACTCGGTTGTGCTTCGCCTAGTTTTTGGTCGAGTCAAAGTTCTACTGACCGGCGATCTCACTCACGCTGGAGCGGAGAACCTCGTTGCTCTGGCGCGAGATGGAAAGATCGACTTGCAATCCGAAATTTTGAAGGTTCCACACCACGGTTCGGACGATGTGTCGGCAGACTTTCTTCGCCAAGTTGCTCCGGTGTTATCGGTCATCTCCGCAGGCGACGAGGACGCTCGGCGCGACTATCTCCATCCGAGGGCGAACGTCGTTGGCCTTTTGGGAAAAGTCGGCCGCTGCGACGAACCGCTCATCTTCGTCACCAATCTTAGCGCGTTCGACAAATGGAAGGGCCCCGCTTTCAAGGCCGTCGAAGACAAAGATGGCAAATCCGTCCCGGATATCGCTGCGGGAACTTTTTATGCGCGCGAGCGAACTACATACGGGATCGTGCACGTACGAACTGACGGCGAGTCAGTTTTTGTTGCTCGACACAGCGCACGCAAGGACCGGCGCGAGGCATACGTCTTCGCTGTTAACCCCGATGGTAAGGCTACGCGCCAAAACCTCGACGTGATTTGAGGAGCAAACGGTGGAGATATTTACGCTGAACGTAGGTCAGGGACAGTTTGTGGTGGTGACAGGCCAGAAGGAAGCCTTCATCGTCGATTCGTACTTTCCAATGAACCCAGACAAAGACGTTCAGCATGTCATTGGTGCGCTCGCCAAGATTCTGCCTGGAAAGGATCTCAAGGGCCTGATCGTAACGGGCTTTGACGCAGACCACTTCAACGAAGTCGGCTTGAAGATCATCCTGAACAAATACAGACCGGATTGGGTCATGTATCCGACCTACTTCAAGAACACCGCAACGGCCGATACCTGCTTTGCGCTAATCGACGGTCACACCAAGGACGGCAAGTGCCAGCGACGTTCAGTCGCGCTCACCGCAAATACGCATCGGTACTTCAACGACCTGGCGAACGAGTTCTATTTCGAGCTGTTTTCTCCGCACGCCAACGACAGAACTTCGTCCAACAACTGTTCGATTGTCTGCAAGGTGGTCGAGGTTTCGACCAAGCGCAGTTACTTGATCACCGGTGACACCGAAAACTCACGATGGAAAAACATCGTCACCGAGTTCGGGGGCAATCTCGCGGCCGATGTTTTGGCGGCTGCCCACCACGGGTCGAACAACGGCTGTAGCTTGGACTGGGTGAAGCTCGTCAGACCCGATACCGTGTTGATCAGCGCCGGCGTGAACAACAAGTACGGTCATCCGGATGCAGCTGCCGTTGCAGTCTATCGTTCGGTGGCGAAAAACGTTTTTCAGACGAACGCGAAGACCGGAATCTCAATTCGGACGGTCGCCAATACCGCGGGTGTTGAAAGTTACGTCTTCACTTGAGCGCGGCAGCCAAGGTCGCGTTGCCGAGAATCGCGAAATCGAGTCCTCGTCTCGTCGAGGTTGATCGAAGCGCATCAGGAAACACTGAGGGGATTTGTGGACGCTTTCCCATGGCTAATTGCTCCAGATGAATTGTTCACCCTTCGAGGAAACGGGGGGCAGCGCTTCACTGAATTCATGGACGCGATCATCCAGGCCGACGCGGCAGCTGCGCACTTAAGAATCCAAGACGTTCACACGAACATCCGCGTGAATCTTGGCGACGGAGGTGTTGACACAATGGTCGACGTTCCGTTGGAAGGCTCTCTTCGTTTGGAGACTCCGACTTGCTGGCAATACAAAGCGACAGACTTCAGCCGGGTCACCGATGCTGTTCTCGAAGAGGAAGCCAATAAGTCCGAGGCGAAGCGCCTGATCAAGGCCGGCTATGCGTATCTGATTTGTGTCTGTCATGATCAGACGACGGAAAAGCTCGCCGAACTAAACACCGCGCTCCAAAAAGTCGTACGAAAGATCAACCCCAAGGCGCCCACACCTCAAGTTCTATCCGCCGGGCAAATTGCGAGATGGGCGAGTGCTCATCCGGCGATCGTTCTCCGGTTTTTTCGGAGCAACCTCGGCGTTGCTCTCGCGTACGACGCGTGGATGCGCAAAGAGCGCGCCGGATTGCCCTCCTTCGTCGAGTTGCCTGAACGTGCACCCGCGGTCGCCGACATCCGTGCCTTTATTGCGGCCACCCCTCCCACGATGCCCGTACTCTCGCTCAGAGGTCCAATCGGTTCAGGCACGTCGCGGCTTGCCGCTGAGACGCTGGAAGCGTGTGCACCACGGGTGATCTTCATCGCGGACGCGAGTCTCGCGTTGCGACTGGCCACGTCCCTACTCAATCACCCAGCGGCCTCCGCGATCTTGGTTGTGGAGCACTGCCCGGCGATCGTGAGAATGCGCCTCGCCGATCTGCTGTCGGCCGAAAAACAGCGGATTCGAGCGCTTGTGATTGATGAACCCTCGGAGTTGCCCGCTGGTATGGAGGTAACGATCTCCGCGTTGGAATCGAGCGACGTGCAGAAGGTAATTGACGCTAATTTCAAGAATGTTCCCTCGCCGCATCGCCAGGCGTTTGTTCTCTTGGCCGACGGAATTCTGAAAATCGCGGCGCAACTTGCGCATGCGTACGAGCGGAACCCATCGGGCTTTCTTTCTGATTCCTCGTCGTGGGCGAACGATCAACTTCGTCGGTTTGTTCCGGATGAGAAAGATCGCCAGGCGCTTGCGGTAGTCTCGCTTTTCTCACGAATCGGTTGGAGCGGCGAGTCGGGAAAACAGTTCGACTACGTGTGTGACAGATTTTCCTTGGACAAAAAGGACTCGTTGCTTCGGCTGCAACGTCTCGCGAAAGCCCCAGGGGTAACTAAAGCTGGTCCTCGCTACGTATCAGTTCGGCCACGTCTGTTCGCTACACCGATGTTTGTAACGGCCTGGGC
>JADLHZ010000080.1 GCA_020848545.1 Deltaproteobacteria bacterium
GCGCGGAGCGCGGCTTGTTGTTCCTCAAGAGCGAAGACGGCTCGTCCGACCTGGAGATGGGCCGTGGATCAGAGGGAGCGGACCTCCCGGAGGTGAGCTCCTACAGCACGACCATCATCAGGCGCGTGCGAGAAACGAAGAAGCCGATCGTCGTGACGGGTACGGCAGAGGGCGAGGTCCTCGGCTCGGCGAGCATTGCCGCGCACGGCCTACGTAGTATCATCGCCGCGCCCGTGATGATGGGAACCCGTGTCCTCGGTGTCATCTATCTGGACAGCCGCCTCGCCAAAGGCATCTTCACGGAAAACCACCTCGACCTCTTGGTGGCCATCGGCTTTCAAATCGGCATCGCCTTCGAAACGAGCCGTTCGGCCCGAATCGAGGTCGAGAAAGCGGATCTCGAGAAAGACTTGGCGTTGACCGGCGCCATGCAGCAGTTCTTCTTGCCACGGGTCAACAGTTTTTCGCGCCAGGGCGTCCAAGTCGAGTCGTACTACCAACCTGCACAGCACTGCGGCGGTGATTGGTGGTGGGTCGAGCCTTCCGAGGACGCTGGGACCAACGTCATCCTCGGCGATGTCACCGGTCACGGGGCCGCGTCGGCTATGATGACCGCCGCCGTCTCCAGCCGTTACGAGACGGTCCTCGGCGAGCCAGCGGCACGCCTCAAATCGTTGAGTGACCTGCTCGCCTCGCGAACGAACGGTCGTTACATGATGACCATGACCTTTCTCCGCTTCGATCCGGGCGCCGCCAAGTTCGCGTGGTGGAGCGCCGCGGCGCCGCCCCTCCTTCTGCGACGCGCGTCGGGCAAAACGGATCTGGTCACCACTGTCGGAACACCGCTGGGCTCGGCAGAATACACATTCGGCTTCAAAGAAGAGCCCTTCCTGGCCAAGGAGCGGATGTTCATTTTCACCGACGGACTCTCGGAGCTAAATGTTGGAGGCGGCAAGCAGCTCGGCATGCGGCGCCTCAAGAAGATCTTCGACGAAACGTGCGCGTTGCCCCTCGCGGCTGCGCGCGACGAGATCGGCAAGCGCCTCGACGCCGAGCGCGGAAAAACACCGCTCGCCGACGACGTGACCTTCGTCTTGGTCGAGCGCGACTAAATCGAATTAGTTAGCTCGAACCTTCGCGATCCGGACCGGCGACCTGGCGCATGCGCATCGTCAATCACGAACGGAGAAGATAGGAAAGACGTCGTGGTCGGAGCTTGCGAAGGCTTGCGCAAGCTCCGGAATCTCGTCGAAGCGATAGATCCGCGTGTCTGCGAGATTCGGCATCCACCCGTGTGCTTCCCCATATCTCATCGCCGCGATGGCCTCGCTATTGCTAGCGCCATGCGTGTGCAAGTGCTGGTGCCGCTGTATACACTCCATGCCCCGCAACATTGTGATGACCTGCCCCGTCTTCCACCCCGCTGTCGTGACGATACCTTCTCTCGCAAGGGTCTTGAGCGTCGCACGAAACACGGACTCACCGATGTAGTCGACGAAGACATTGACTCCCTCGCCGGAGGTCTGTCTCTTGACCTCCTCGAGCAGACGGTTCTCGGCCTGAACGTACCCCTTCCGCCACGCAAGGTCGGTGCTGAAGCGACGTTCGTCGAAATTCACGTCGCCGATGGCCCTACGGTCGACGGCGACGATGCCACAGCGCTTGATGGTCGCCAGGCGTTTGTCGTTGCCCGACAACATGACACACTTGCAGCCATCGCGCCCCGCAAGCTCGAGCTCGGCGAGGGCGGTGCCACTTCCCCACGCCCAGACGTTTGGGTGGGGGAGCTCCTCCTTCGACAAGAGCAGCCGCAGGGTGCCGTAGGCAAGCCGCCAATTCGACCAGGCCGTCGAATAGCGCACCGAAAACGCCGCCCACTGCGCGAGCGAGTACTTTGTGTTGTCGGGCAGCGGGATCAGACAATGGCCCTGGAATTTCGACTGTTTGGCCAAAATCCCCATGGTGCCTGGGGCGTCGTAGGCAAGCATGAGCTGAGGATAGCCATATCGATCGAATACCGCATTGGCACAGATCATGGCCAATTGACCGCGCTTGACGCTGGTCACGGCAGCACCCACCTCCTGCACCTCGACAACGCCGGCGTTTCCGAGAACAACTCTGTCTTCGCCCCGGTGGTGGCACACATCGACAGGTTTCCTCGTGAGGGCGTGGTCCATGTTGCCTTCCCAACAGCCATACAGCGGGGCAGCCAAGACCTCGTCGTTGCCGAGACTCGAGAACTCGAAGCTCTCACGGACCAGGCTCGCGCGTTGCGTCTCACCTGGCTGTCCGGCGTGCAGAACCCAAGCATCGGTGCTGATTGTCATGCGCGCGTCCGATCGATATCCATGTTCTCATCCAAGAAGGTCACCAAGGCATCGATGGTTGGCAGTTGCAGCAACAAGGTCAACGGCAACGACAGCTGCAGGGCCTGTTGCAGAAAGCGCACGAGATCGATCGCAAGAATCGAGTCCAGCCCAAGCTCAGTCAATCGACGCCCTGAATCGAGCTTCTCGTCCGGCTGCAAGCAGAGCAGCGTGCGAACCGAGCTAACGACGAATTCGGTAAGCAACTGCCGCTGCTCTGACGGGTGCGCGCGGATCTTCGCGACGACGTCGTCGCTACGCTGCGTCGTCATCCGCGTTGGCTCGGGCGCTCTCGCCCGCTTTGCTCCGCGGAGAAGGGCCTCGTGCGGCATCAGCCTGGCTTGTACCCCGTCGAGCTCGAATAACACGTCAGCGTCGGCGTGCACCCGGATGTCAGCGGTGCGCTCTTTGCGATCCGTGATCGGCCGCAGGCGAACATGACAACGCAACGCAGGCGAGGCACTCTGCCCGACGCCGCCGGCCGGGCGTGGGAACCAGCGGAGCCGATCGATGGCGAAGGGCACAAATACAGCCCGCTCGTCCGCTTTGGCTTCGGCTGGGGCCAGATGCACGACGATTTGCAGGCATGAATCGAGAAGGCCCGGCGGCACAATCGGCGACGAAACCGAATCGGACACGCGCGGGTCGCCGCGCAACTCTGCCCACGCTTCATGGGAGGCCTCCCTCACGCTTGCGACCCAGCGAAAGCTCGGACCCATGTTGTGCCCCAAGCGATCGAGATCACGGTAGAAATCGGCGCCCGACAGCTCGCGCGCCCCCTCCGCGACTGGCGAGGACGCGGCAGGGGCCGGGACGGAGCCCAGCGCCGACGCGAAGGCTGTCACGTTTCGCGTCCACTCGTTTGGGGCACTGGCGTCTTCGCTCGCGGAGGAGATGCTCATGGAACAACGCTTCTCGTGACGTGCGCCGACGACGACCTGGCTCCTGAAGCCGGATTGCTCATCAGGAAGAAGCAGCGGGCTCTCGAACAACACGGAGTCGAGCTCGATCGCTGAATCGGGAAACACCGCCGCACCTGCCGCAAGAAGCCGAACGACATGAACCGCGCCGGCGATGAGGACCTCGCCGAAAAGACGATGATCGCCGACCCAGGGAGTGACAGACGCGCTCAGATACGACTCGAATACGATGTCGGTGCCGGAAAGCGCGAGCCGTGAACCGAGCAGAGAAGAGTCGAGGCGACGCACCGGCGAGGCTTCCGGTAGAGCCGCCGCAAGCCAATGTCGTTTGCGTTGAAACGGATACGTCGGCAACACGACGCGCGAGGCACCGCGCCCTCGCATGACTGCCGACCAGTTCACGACGCCACCCTGCGCGTGCAGGTGTGCCGCGCTCTGCATCATTTGCGACCAGTCGTGCTGTTCGTGACTGAGCGACGCCAGCCAGAGGGAGTCGCTCGGCTCGAGACAGGCTTCGCCGAGCCGCAACAGCGCCTGGCGCGGCCCGATCTCGATGAAGGTATTGCAGCCGAGGTTCTTCGCTGCGCGCATCGCATCCAAGAAGCGCACCGGGCGTCGCAACTGATCAGACCAATAGCGCTTCTCCGACAGCTCCGTTTGAGTCGCGAGCCGACCGTAAAGCGTCGAGATCATGCCCATCCGAAGCGGCGCATGTCTCAGCCCAGCCCCGGCCTGCTCGAATTCGCGCAAGATGGGCTCGACGAACGGCGAGTGCGCGGCGCCGACGGTCGAGAGCACTTTAGCTTCGACACCGCGTTCGACAAATGCGTCGACGAGCGCCTGCACACCGGCTCTCGAGCCCGTCACCAAGACACGCTCGGGCGCGTTGGAAGCGGCGAGGACGACATCGCTCTCCCCGGCGCGGGCTTTGATCCACTCGCCCACTCGTTCCTCGCTCGCCGAGACCGCCGCGGCGGCGCCCTGGTCCGGGACCGACTGCAAAAGCCGACCGCGCTCAGCGACGAGCCGAAGCGTCTGTTCGAATTCCAGCAGCCCGGCGTGACAGGCCGCAGCATACTCGCCCACGCTGTGCCCGAGCACATAGCTCGGATGAACCCCCCAGGAACGCCACAGCTCGGCAAGCGCATACTGCAGCGCAAAAATCGCTGGCTGGGCATACGCGGGTTGGTCGAGCAGCTTCCCTTCCTGGAAGATCACATCGAGCAGCGGTCGATCGAGACCGCCATCAAGCTCGCGGGCGCAGCGATCGAGGCTGGCTCGGAAGGTCGGCTCAGTCGCGTACAGCGCTTTGCCCATGCCCGCGTACTGCGAGCCTTGTCCGCAGAACAAGAATGCGACCTTGCACGGGTCACGGGCGCCTTTCGACCGGAAGACCCTCGGACGCGCCGTGGTGGGCGCGTGCGAACGGGTCGTCAGGCTCTGTAGCAACTCCTGCACAGTGTCTGCCACCACGGCCAAGCGGATGGGATGGTGGGTTCTGCAGACATTGGCCGTCCAGCAAACATCCACCAAGTGCAATCCTGGTTCGTTCGTCAGGCGATCGACATAACGTCCGACCAAGTCGTCCAAAGCAGCATCGTTCTTCGCCGATAGAGTGAGGACGTCGCAGGGGCGTTCATGACGTTCTTGCGCCGGCGGTGCGGGCGGCTCCTTGATGACGACATGGGCGTTCGCGCCACCGAAGCTGAACGCGCTCAAGCCCGCCAGCCGCGCTCGCTCGCCCCGCTCCCAGGGTTGGGAAACGGTTGGCACGACCGCCGGTGTACGTTCCCAATTGATGTGAGGGTTGAGCCGATCGAGGTTCAGGTTGCGCGGGATGGTCGAGTTCGCGAGCGCCAGCACGACCTTCAACAAACCCGCCATCCCCGACGCGGCCTCGAGATGACCGAGGTTGGTCTTGACCGATCCGAGCAGAAACGGATCGTCCATCGACCGCGCTTTGCCCAAAACAGCAGAGAGCGCCTCTATCTCGATCGGATCTCCGAGCGGGGTACCCGTTCCCTGCGCCTCGACGTATTGCACGGCATCCCCACCGACACCGCTCGCGTCCAAAGCGGCTTGCACGACGGCCTGCTGGGCGGGACCGTTGAAGGCCTTCAGGGCGCTTGATCGCCCATTGTGATTCACTGCCGAACCGAGCACGAGAGCGTGCACAATGTCGCCGTCACGAAGCGCCGCGGAATAGCGTTTCAGCGCCACCACGCCGCAACCTTCGCCGCGCACATAGCCTGAGGCGTTGGCGTCGAAGGTGCGGCAGAGGTCGTCCGGGGAAAGCATACGAGCCTTGCTTCCACCGATGAATGCCTCGGGCGTGAGCATGACGCTTACGCCGCACGCCAGGGCCAACTCGCATTCACCGCTGCGCAGGCTTTGAAGGGCCAAATGCAGAGCGACCAATGACGACGAACAAGCCGTGTCGACCGTCAAACTCGGCCCTTGCAGCCCGAGGAGGAACGACAAACGCGCAGCGATGATGCTGAGGTTGGTGCCGGTGCCGGTGTAGGCATCCACCAGACCCGCGCGGCTCACCAGACTGAAGAAATCCTGAGCGCTGGCGCCGACGAAGACGCCGGTCCTCGACCCCGCGAGCCGATCGATCGGGAGCCCTGCATGCTCGAGCGCTTCCCAAGCCACCTCGAGGACGAGCCGCTGTTGCGGATCCATGCGTTCGACCTCGAGCGGCGAGAGCCCGAAAAACTCGGCGTCGAAGTCGGGGAGTCTTTCCAAGAACCCGCCGCGTCGCGTGTACATTTTGCCCGGTGCATGGGCGTCGGCAGAATAGTAACGCTCGAGATCGAATCGCTCTCTGGGGATGTCGGTGATGGCATCTGCCCCATCGCGCAGCAACTCCCAGAAGCCCTGCGGTGTCGCGGCGCGACCCGGAAATCGACAGCCAAACCCGACGATGGCAATGGGCTCGTTGGCGCGATTTTCGTAGTCGTCGAGGGTCGCTTTCATGGCCATCAAGGCCGAGAGCGCGTCCTGGAGCGCCTTGCTCTTCGCGTCACTCATCGCCGAGATTTCAACCATCTTTCAGGTATCGACGCCAGTTCGGCCGCGATTTTTGTGGCCAAGTCGTCCTCGTGCGATACCGCCTCTTTGCCCGTCTCAGCCTGGCTCACCGGGGCGGGCTCCGGCGCCGACTCCGGTGAGCCATTGCCGTCCAACCTCAGCGTCGGCAAGCACGCGACGATGTACTTCGCCAGTGCCTCGAGAGTCGGATGGTCGAGGGCCACGGTAGAGGGCAGGGTCAAGTCGAACGCGTGCATCAGGCGGTTTCGCAGCTCGACGGCGAGCAAAGAGTCGAGGCCACGGTCGGCGAAGCGGTCGGTCGGCTGCATGACGGAGGCACCGCCAACACCGAGGACAGCGCCGACCTCGCGTTGTACCAGGCCCAGCAAGGACTCCCAGCGCTGGTAGGTCGGCAGCGCGTGCAACTCGCTCAGCGCAAAACCGGGCGCCGTGGCGCGCTTCGACCCTCCGTCGCCGACTTGCTCCTTAGCGGGCGCGCTCGCCCGTGGCGAATCAGAACGTACGGGCGCGACCTGGCCAACGTCGGCGCCGTCCATTGCCCAGTAGCGCTGCCGGTCGAACTGATAGCGTGGCAGGTCGACACGCTTGCGAATCCAAGGCGCATCGATCGCCGCAAAATTCAGCCCCGCACCCTTGACGTACAACTCGGCAAGGCGAGCGAAGAAATGCGACCAACTTGGCACCGCCTCGCCATGGGCAACGTCGACCTGCGCGTCGAGCCCATAAGCCGCGACGAGGTTGGCAAAGGCGTCACTCGGGCTCGTGCCCGAAAAACGCGGATCCGCCGAGAAATCGCCTGGCGCGCCGAGAACGCACACAGGGATTTTGTCCGTCGCGCGTCCACGCACGACCCCAGCCGGCAAGACCGTCTCCCCGCGGAGAAATGCGTCGAGCTTGGCCACCGCATCGGCAGTGTTTTCGGCAACGATCGCCAAGCGCTCGTCGTAGTGACTGCGATTGACCCCGGCACAAAACGCGACATCGTGCAGGGACTCTGTACCGGAGCGCAGGAGCTCGAGATAGCGCGCCGCGCTCATCCTGAGCGATGCCTCACTACGCGCGCTCAGCACGAGCAGCGCGACGGGACGCGGGACCGGATGGCTGGGGCGCGCGGATTTTCTAGGCTTCGGTGCTTCCTCGACGATGGCGTGGGCGTTGCTGCCTTGAAAAGCAAAGCCACTGAACCCCGCGCGTCGCGGTCTCTTATCGCGGCGGGGCCAAGGCAACGCCCGCGTGACGACACTCAATGGGAGCTCGTCCCAAGCGATTCTCCGGCTCGGCGTGTGAAAACCGAGCTGCGGCGGAAGCTGCTCATGCTCCAGCGCCAACACCAACTTCACGAGCGACGCCATTCCGGCGGCGGATTCGAGGTGGCCGATGTTGGTCTTGACGCTGCCGATGAAGAGCGGGCGGCCGGGCTGGCGGTTCTCGCCATAGACGTTGGCCAGGGCGTTGGCCTCGATCGGATCGCCGAGCGACGTACCCGTGCCGTGCGCCTCGACGTAGTCGACGTCGGCGGCCTCGAGGCGTGCGTCGTCGAGCGCCGCACGAATCACCGCCTCTTGCGCGGGGCCATTCGGCACCGTGAGACCGCCGCTTCGGCCATCCTGATTCAACGCCGAGCCGCGGACGACGGCCCGGATGCGGTCATCGTCGCGCTCGGCGTCGGCGAGCCGTTTCAAGACGACGACACCGCAGCCCTCGCCGCGCATATAGCCGTTCGCGGCATCGTCGAACGTCTTGCAGCGACCGTCGGGGGCGAGGAAGTGACCGCGACTGAAGTAGATGGAGAGATCCGGCTGCAACAAGAGGTTGACGCCGGCGACGATCGCCAGGTCGCACTCGCCGTCCCGCAGAGCGCGCCGGGCATTGTGCAGCGCGGTGATGCTCGAGCTACAGGCGGTATCCATCGCGAAGCTCGGCCCCTGCAGTCCGAAGACATACGAGATACGCCCGGCCATGACGCTGATGGCGTTTCCCGTCCCCCGATAGGGATCGATCTGGTCCGTGCCAAGCTTGGTGAGCGCGACTTGGTAGTCCGTGGAGGAGGTCCCCACAAAGACCCCGGTTTGGCTGCCGACCAAGTTGCTCGCCGGGATTCCCGCGTCCTCCAACGCCTCGACCACGCACTCGAGCAGCATGCGTTGTTGCGGATCCATGGTGAGCGCTTCTTTCGCCGCAATGCCGAAGAAGCCGGGATCGAACGCGGCAACGTCGCAGCCGCGCAGGAACGAGCCGA
>JADLHZ010000081.1 GCA_020848545.1 Deltaproteobacteria bacterium
CCGACTTGAGCGGCAACCCGAGCTTCCGGGCGCTCTTGAAGAAAGTGAAAGAGACGGCGCTCGAGGCCTACGCGCATCAAGACTTGCCCTTCGAGAAGCTGGTCGAGGCGTTGAATCCCGAGCGGAGCACGGCGCGAAGCCCGGTGTTCCAGGTCATGTTCACGCTCCAAAATGCGCCCGATGCCGGAGGGGGGTTTTCGCACGGGCTGACGTTCGAGGGGCTCAGTGGGCAAGCGGTCCAGGCGAAGTTCGATTTGACGGTCGCGCTCTGGGAAAATCAGGGCCGGCTCGAAGGCGTCATCGAGTACGCAACGGACTTGTTCGAGCGCGAGACGATCGAGCGGATGGTCGGGCACTACCAGAAACTGCTCGGCGCGATCGCGAAGAACCCGGACGAGAAGATTAGCGCGCTCGAGATGCTCGGCGAAGCGGAGCGGCAGAAGCTCGTCGTCGCGTGGAACGCGACGAAGCGCGATTATCCGCGCGACCAGAGTCTCCCCGCGCTGTTGGCGACGCAGGCGAAGAAGACACCCGAGGCCGTGGCGGTGGTGTTCAACGAGCAGACGCTCAGCTACCGCGCACTAGACGAACGCTCGAACCAGCTCGCGCGTTATTTGCAGAAGTGCGGGGTGGGGTCGGAGACGCTCGTCGCCATCTGTGTCGAGCGCTCGCTCGAGATGGTCGTCGGTCTGCTCGCGATCTTGAAGGCGGGCGGCGCTTACGTGCCGGTCGACCCGAAGTATCCGCAGGCCCGAATCGCGCACATTCTCAGCGATTCACGCGCGAGCATCGCAGTGACGACCGAGGCGCTGGCGCCGCTTTGTGCGGGCATTGATCCAAAGGCGCTGGTGACGCTCGATATGCTCGCCAAGGACATCGCCAAAGAAGCGACCTCGCCGCTCAAGACCCGCGTCGATCCGAAGCAGCTCGCGTACATCATCTATACGTCTGGCTCGACCGGTGGCCCCAAAGGCGTCGCCATCGAGCATCGTAACGCCGTCACGCTCATTCATTGGGCGCGCGAAGAGTTCAGCGACGAGGAGCTGTCAGGAGTCTTGGCGGCGACGTCCATCTGCTTCGACTTGTCGGTGTTCGAGCTATTTGTTCCGCTCGCGTGGGGCGGAACGGTGATCGTTGCCGAGAACGCGCTCGCCCTCGGGCAGCTGCCGGCGCGCGAGCGCGTGAAGCTCGTCAACACGGTGCCGTCCGCGATGACGCACTTGGAAGCGACGGGCGCGATCCCCGAAAGCGTTTGCGCCATCAACTTGGCCGGCGAAGCGCTGCCCGATCAATTGGTCCAGAAGCTCTATGCGCACGAGCACATCCGCCGTGTGCGGGACCTCTACGGTCCGAGCGAAGACACGACGTACTCGACCGCGGCGCTGCGGAAGAAGGGCAGTGATTCGGTCGTGACGATCGGGCGACCGATCGCCAACACGGCGGTGTACCTCTTGAGCCCCGAGCTCGAGCTCGTGCCACAAGGCGCGAGCGGCGAGATCTGTATCGGCGGAGCGGGCCTGGCACGCGGGTACCTGCATCGGCCGGAGCTGACCGCGGAGAAGTTCATCGAGCACCCGGTCTACGGGCGGCTCTATCGCACGGGCGACCTCGGGCGCTGGTTAGCGAGCGGCGAGCTGCAGTACCTCGGGCGGCGCGACAACCAGGTGAAGGTGCGCGGCTTTCGCATCGAGCTCGGCGAGATCGAGGCGGCCCTGCACAAGCACGTCAAAGAAGCGGTGGTCGTGGTGCACGGCGAGGGCAGCCACAAGCAGCTCGTCGGTTACTACGTAGGCGATGCGACGCCGCAAGCGTTGAAAGACGCGTTGAAGCAAGGGCTGCCCGAGTACATGGTGCCCGGGATCTTGATGCCGCTCCAAGCGTTGCCGCTGACGCCGAACGGCAAGATCGATCGCAAGGCGCTACCTCTGCCGGAGACGAAGAGCGGAGACGAGGTTCCGCGCACCGAGCTCGAAAAGCGGATCGCGACGGTGTGGTGCAAGATCTTGAAGCGCGAGAGCGTGGGCGTTTCGGTCAGCTTCTTCGACCTGGGCGGACACTCGCTCTTGCTCCTCACGCTGCACAGTGAGCTCGAGGCGCTGCTCGAGACCAAGATCTCGGTCGTGTCGCTCTTTCAAAACACGACCGTCGAAGCGCAAGCGGCGTTCTTCCTCGGCGGCAAGAGCGAAGAGCAGGTGACTCCGAGACGTTCGAGCGCAAAGAAGACGAGCAGCCGGCAGATCGCGATCGTTGGCATGGCTCTGCGTGTTCCGGGAGCGAAGACGGTCGATGAGTTTTGGGCGAATCTCGTTGAAGGGAAAGTGCCGCTCACTCGGCTCGATGACGAAACCCTGCGCGCAGCGGGCGCAAGCGCGGCGCTGTTACGCGACGAACGGTTGATTCGCACCTTCGGTTGCGTCGACGACCTCGACAAGTTCGATGCTGCGCTCTTTGGCATTTCGCCGAGCGAGGCCGAGATCACCGACCCGCAACAACGTCTGCTTTTGCAGTGTGTTTGGGAGGCGCTGGAAGACTCCGGATACATCGATGAACGGCACAGCGGTCGTATCGGCGTGTATGCGTCGAGTGGCCAAAGTATGTACCGCCAACGCCGGTTGGAGCATCCGAAGTTTTCGAGCATGGCGGCCTTGAGCGGTAACGGAACGGATTTCGTCGCCTCGAAGCTCGCCTTTCGCTTCAACCTCACCGGACCGGCGCTCGCCGTTCAAACGGCGTGCTCCTCGGGGCTCGTCACGGTGAACCTTGGCTGCGAAGCGTTGCTCGAGCAGCACTGCGATGTGGCGATCGCCGGCGCGGCGACGCTGCAGGTCGAGCCGGCGGGCGCGCTCTACGAACCCGAAGGCATCTTGTCGCCCGATGGGGTTTGCCGCGCGTTCGACGCGAAGGCCAACGGCACGGGAAGCTCGAGCGGCGTGGCCGTCGTCGTGTTGAAGCGGCTCGAGGATGCGCTTCGCGATCACGATCCGATCCATGCCGTCATTGACGCTTGTGCGATCAACAACGACGGCCATCGCAAGGACGGCTTCTTCGCGCCGAGCCCCGAGGGTCAAGCCGAAGTCATCTCAGCGGCGCAGCAAGCGGCGGCGGTGAAGGCGGAGGACATCGGCTACGTCGAGGCGCATGGCACGGGAACGTTGCTCGGCGATCCGATCGAGATCGCAGGCTTGTCGAAAGCGTTTCGAGAGACCACGCAGAAAACGCAGTTTTGCGCGCTAGGATCGGTCAAGAGCAACATCGGGCACACCGACACGGCCGCGGGCCTCGTGAGCTTGATCAAGACGGCGTTGATCTTGAAGCACGGCGAGATCCCGCCGAGCGTGAATTTCTCGAGCCCGAATCCGCTCATCGATTTCGCGAACAGCCCGTTCTTCGTCAACGATCGGCTGCGCCCGTGGCCCGAGTCGACCAAGCGACGCATCGCCGGCGTGAGCTCGTTCGGGCTCGGCGGCACCAACGCTCACGCGATCCTCGAAGAAGCTCCCGCGCGTGAGCCGGCCAAGCCTGCGCTTCGCTCGGTCCAAGTGTTCCCGGTGTCGGCGATGTCGCCCGTTTCGCTCGTCGAGTCGGCAGCGCGGCTCGCCGATCACCTCGAAGCGCACGCAGACGAGGCGCTCGCGGACGTGGCGTATACGCTGCAGGTCGGGCGGCGGGCGCTGCCGCTGCGTATGGCGTTCGTCGCAGCCACGGCGGCCGAAGCTGCGCAGCAGTTGCGAGAACTGCTGCGGGACCAGCTGCGAGAACAACCGCGCGGCCGGGCCAAGACGGCGGTCGTACCGAGCGATCGAAGAAGAATCGTGTTCATGTTCCCCGGCCGTGGCGTGCACCGCGTCGGCATGTTGCGCGGCCTGTACGAGAAGGAAAAAGAGTTTCACGCGGTCGTCGATGAGTGTGCGGAGTTGCTCCAGCCTCTGCTCGGCGTCGATCTGCGCGAGGTGCTCTACCCCACAGCCGAGAAGACTGATCAACCGGGCTACGTGCTCGAGCACGTCGGCGTGTTCGTCGTCGAGTACGCGTTGGCGCGGCAGTGGATGGCGTGGGGCATCAAGCCGCAAGTCGTGATCGGACATAGTCTCGGCGAATACGTCGCCGCGTGCTTGGCGGGCGTCTTCACGTTGCCCGACGCGCTGCGGATCGTCACGCTGCGCGCGCGCATTCACGACGCGCAGCCGGCGGGCGTGATGCTGGCGGTGCAGGCGACGGCGGAGCAAGTCACGCCGTTGCTGACAGAAGGCGCGACGATCGCGGTCATCAACGGAAGAGATCGCTGCGTCGTCGGCGGCTCGCCGGAGGCGATTTCGAAGCTCGAAAGTGTGTTGGAGAAAGAAGGGCTGCAGAGCCGCCGGGTGAAGCTCGCAGGAGCGCCGCACACGCCGCTCATGGACGGCGCGCTCGAGCCTTTGCGCGAAGTGCTGTTGACCGTGAAGTTGCAAGCGCCGCAGATCGAGCTTCGGTCTTGCTACGCTGCCGAGCGTGCCGAGTTCACGAGCGGCGAATACTGGGTGCAGCACCTGCGCCAGACCGTGCGCTTCTCGGCGATGGTCGATGCGGTCGCTCAGAGCGGTTCGCACGTTTTCATCGAAGTCGGACCTGGGCACACCTTGAGTAGCCTGGTGACGCGACACCTGGGTCCGAGCTCACCCAACGCCATCGTGACGTCGCAGGAGAGCGACGAGCTCGATGATCAAGCCGCATTGTTGGCTGCGCTCGGGAAAGCTTGGTGCGCGGGCGTCGAGCCCGATTGGGACGCGCTTCACGGCGCCAAACGACGGCGCGTCAATCTACCGACCTACGCGTTCGATCAGCGCCGGTACTGGGTCGAGCGCATGCCGCATCACGAGCGGGCGTCGGTCGACAAGCCGATCGAAGAGTGGATCAACGTGCCATTCTGGCAACCGGCGTCGCCTGTCGACGCCTTTGCCGCAGCGGAGGCCGCGAGCGAGTGGATCATCCTTTGCGACGAGGATGGCGCTGGGCGTGACGTCGCAAGTCGCCTTCACGCGGCCGGCCATAGGACCCTTCTCGTGCGACCGGGAAGCGAGTGCGCCGCGCGCGACGACGGGTCGATGACGATCGATCCAGCGCGCGAGGAGCACTATGACGCGCTGATCGAGAAGCTCGGCAAGAAGGGCCAAGCGCTCGGCAACGTGCTGCATCTGTGGGCGCTGCCACCCGCTGCGCAGGCAAAACCAGAGTCACAGGAAAGGTATCTCGATAGCCTGTTCTTCTTGGGGCGCGCGCTCGATCGAAACGAGATCAAGTCTGCGAGCCTCTTCATCGTCGCGAGCGAGACCTTCAGCGTGGGGCCAGAGGATCACGTCGTGCCCGAAAAGGCGTTGGTGCTCGGGCCCGCGCGCGTCATGTCGCAGGAGTACGGCCATCTGACGTGCCGGCTGATCGATCTCGGCGCGTCCGATGTCGTGGTCGATGCGATCGTCGAAGAGATCACGAGTGGCGATGCGGTGCCCGTCGTCGCTCGGCGCGGCCCCAGACGTTGGACGCCATCGTACGCGCCGCTTCGCGTGCCGGAAAAATCCGCGCGAGCCGTTTTTCGGGAAGGTGGCTGTTATCTCATCACCGGTGGCCTCGGCAGGATGGGCCAAGTCTTCGCCGAGCATTTGGCGCAGCATTTCAAAGCGAAGCTGGTGCTCGTCGGGCGCCATGCCAGACCCGAGATCGTGACGCGCCTGACGGAGCTCGGCGGCGAAGCGCTCGTCGTCGCGGCCGACGTCGCCAAGGTCGACGAGATGCATGCCGCGGTGGAGCAAGCGCGCGCGCGATTTGGGGCGATCCACGGCGTCATCCACGCCGCCGGAATCATCCCCGATAAGCCGATCTTCGAGCTCACGAAGCGAGAGCTCGACGAGGTCGTCGCGGCGAAGGTTGCGGGCGCGCGCGTGCTCGAGGAGATCTTCAGAGACGACGCGCTCGACTTTTTGCTTCTGTGTTCGTCGACCTCGTCGATCTTGGGCGGCGTGAAGTTCATGCCCTATGCGGCCGCGAACGCGTTTCTAGATTCTTTTGCCGTCGAGCAGCAGGTTCTGCGTCCTCGGCGGAAGACGATGGCCATCAACTGGAACGGCTGGCGTTACGAGACGGGACAACGCGAGCGCACGATTTACGAAGACTCGATCTCACCGGCCGAAGGGGTGTCGCTGTTGACGCGCGCGCTGCGACTTGCCGAGCCGCGGGTCGTCATTTCTACGCAGGACTTCAACGCGCTCATCGATCGCGTGGCAAGGATGGCGTCGGCCGACGCGTTCGCTGCGAACGACAAAGAGCCTCCGCAGGCCGAGCAGGAGACGGTCCTCGCCGGAGAGATGCAGACGAAGCTCGCGGCGCTGTGGCGCGAAGTCCTCGGGGTAGAAAAGGTCGAGGCGACGGACAGCTTTCTCGCGCTCGGTGGCGACTCGCTTGCCGCCCTGCGCCTCGTCGCGCGCCTTCGCGATCGCTTCGGCATCGTCATCACGATGCGGCGGTTGATCGCTTGCCGTACCTTTGCCGAGATGGCGGCCCTTCTCGACGCGAGCCAAGAGCGCGCCGTGCTGCCGCCGCTGGTGCCACAGAAGAGGCCAGCCCGCTTGCCCCTGTCGTACGCACAACAGCGGATGTACTTCCTTCAGCGGCTCGAACCCGGAAGCGTCGCTTACAACCAAGGATTCGCGACGAAGATTCGCGGCCCGCTCGATCTGGCTCGTTTCGAGCGCGCGCTCAACGGCGTCATCGCTCGGCACGAGAGCTTGCGCACGACGTTTCGAGAGATTGATGGTGTCGCCGAGCAAGCGGTGCACGCCGCCATGCCGATCGTCCTCGAGCGATCGAGCGACGCCTACGTCGAGCGACCTTTCGATCTCGAAAACGAAGCGCCGATCCGATGTTACGTGCAGCGGGTGGGGGACGATGAGCATGACGTTCGCATCGTCATGCATCATATCGCGACCGACCTCGTGTCCTTCGAAACGCTCTGGCGTGATCTGGCGAGTCTTTACGCCGGAAAGACGTTGCCAGAGCTGCCGATCCAGTACGCCGACTACGCGCTCTGGCAACGCGAGCACGTTAAGCTCGACGCGCAGGAGTCGTATTGGAAGCAGAAGCTCGCCAGCGCACCGGCGGCACTCGAGCTGCCGACGGATAGACCTCGTCCGGCGATGATGAGTCATCGCGGAGCGATATGCGGATTCGCCATCGAGAAGGCCGGCGCGCTCAACGAGCTCAGCCAGGCCGAGGGCGCGACGCTGTACATGACGCTGCTCGCGGCGTTCGATGTGTTGCTCGCGCGCTACAGCGGACAAGACGACATCGTCGTCGGCTCGCCGATCGCCAACCGCCAGTACGAGGCGACCGAGCCCCTCATCGGCTTCTTCGTCAACACGCTGTGCATGCGCGCCGACTTGAGCGGCAACCCGAGCTTCCGCGCGCTCTTACAGAAGGTGAAAGAGACGGCGCTCGAGGCGTACGCGCACCAAGACTTGCCGTTCGAGAAGCTGGTCGAAGTCCTCAACCCCGAGCGGAGCACGGCGCGAAGCCCGGTGTTCCAAGTCATGTTCACGCTGCAGAATGGGCCGGGCGGAAGCGCTGAATTTTTGCCGGGGCTTACGCGCGAAGGGATCGGCGGCCAAGAGGTCCAGGCGAAGTTCGATCTGACGATGGCGCTCTCGGAAAATGACGGTTACCTCCAAGGCGTCATCGAGTACGCGACGGACCTCTTCGATCGCGAGACGATCGAGCGGATGGCCGGGCACTACGCGAACTTGCTGTCTGCGATCGCGAAGAACCCGGACGCGAAGATCAGCGCGCTCGAGATGCTCGGCGAAGCGGAGCGGAAGAAGCTCGTCGTCGAGTGGAACGCGACGCAGCGCGACTACCCGCGCGACCAAAGCATTCCCGCGCTCTTTCTTGCGCAGGCGAAAAAGACACCCGACGCCGCGGCGGTCGTGTTCGGAGAGCAGACGCTCAGCTACCGCGCGCTCGATGAACGTTCGAACCAGCTCGCGCGCTATTTACAGAAGCGCGGCGTCGGGCCGGAGACGCTGGTCGCCATTTGTGTCGAGCGTTCGGCGGAGATGGTCGTCGGTCTGCTCGCGATCTTGAAGGCCGGCGGCGCGTACGTTCCGGTCGATCCGAAGTATCCGCAGGCCCGCATCGCGCACATCCTCGCAGATTCGCGCGCGACCATCGCGGTGACGACCGAGGCGCTCGCGCCGCTGTGTACGGGGGTCGAGGCGCTGGTCACGCTCGATGCGCTCGCCAAGAACATCGGCAAAGAAGCGACGTCGGCGCTCAAGACGCGGGTCGATCCGAAGCAGCTCGCGTACATCATATATACGTCTGGCTCGACCGGGGGCCCCAAAGGCGTCGCCATCGAGCATCGCAACGCCGTCACGCTCATCCACTGGGCGCGCGAAGAATTCAGCGACGAGGAGCTCTCGGGCGTCTTGGCGGCGACGTCGATCTGCTTCGACTTGTCGGTGTTCGAGCTCTTCGTACCGCTGTCGTGGGGCGGGACGGTGATCGTGGCCGAGAACGCGCTGGCGCTCGGTCAGCTACCGGCACGCACGAAAGTGAAGCTCGTCAACACCGTGCCGTCGGCGATGACACAGCTCGAAGCGACGGGCGCGATTCCGGAAAGCGTTTGCGCGATCAACTTGGCGGGCGAGGCGCTGCCGGATCAATTGGTCCAAAAGCTCTACGGGCATGCGCACATCCGCCATGTGCGGGATCTCTACGGTCCGAGCGAAGACACGACGTACTCGACGGCGGCGCTGAGAAAGAAGGGAAGCGATTCGGTCGTGACGATCGGGCGACCGATCGCGAACACGGCGGTCTACCTCTTGAGCCCCGAGCTCGAGCTCGTGCCGCAAGGCGCCAGCGGCGAGATTTGCATTGGCGGGCAGGGCCTGGCGCGCGGATATCTGCATCGGCCGGAGCTGACGGCGGAGAAGTTCATCGAGCACCCGGTCTTCGGGCGGCTCTATCGCACGGGGGATCTCGGGCGGTGGCTTGCGAGCGGCGAGCTACAGTACCTCGGGCGGCGCGACAACCAGGTGAAGGTGCGCGGCTTCCGCATCGAGCTCGGCGAGATCGAAGCGGCGCTCCAGAAGCACGTCAAAGAAGCCGTCGCCCTTGTGCACGGCGAGGGCAGCCACAAGCAGCTCGTCGCCTACTACGTGGGCGACGCGACGCCGCAAGCGTTGAAAGACGCGCTCAAGCAAGCGCTGCCCGAGTACATGGTGCCGGCGATCCTGATGCCGCTTGAAGCGCTGCCGCTGACGCCGAACGGCAAGGTGGATCGGCGCCAGCTCATGGCCCGACCTCTGGTCGATGACAGCGCCGCGACCGATGCGCCGCGCACTGATCTAGAGAGGCGCATCGCACTCGTGTGGTGTAACGTCCTGAAACGAAAGCATGTGGGTATCAGAACGAGTTTCTTTGACTTGGGAGGACACTCCCTATTGTTGCTCAGCCTGCACCGAGAGCTAGAGGTGGCGCTAGCGATGAGGACGTCCATTGTATCGCTCTTTCAAAACACCACCGTCGAGCAGCAAGCGGCGCTCTTTGCCCTGCAAACCAGCAACAAGCACGTCGTGCCAAAGCACTC
Source organism: Deltaproteobacteria bacterium (assembly GCA_020848545.1). GTDB lineage: Bacteria > Myxococcota > JADLHZ01 > JADLHZ01 > JADLHZ01 > JADLHZ01. The sequence continues at coordinate 9,614 of JADLHZ010000081.1, forward strand.
GCGCTTGAACAAGATTCGGAGCGCGCGCCGGCGGAGCGAAGAAGGCGCCGAATGAACGAATGAACGAAACAAAGACACGAATCGCAATAATCGGGATGGCGCTTCGCGTCCCCGGAGCCAACGACAAGGGCACGTTCTGGCAGAACCTCCGCGAAGGAAAGGTGTCTCTCACACGTCTCGATGACGCGACGCTTCGGAGCCGAGGCGTCAGCGAGCACGAGCTGCGCCACGAGAGACTGATTCGCGCTTGCGGACTTGTCGACGACATCGACAAGTTCGACGCCCAGCTGTTTGGAATATCGCCGCACGAGGCCGAGCTCACCGATCCGCAGCATCGCCTTCTCTTGCAGTGCACTTGGGAGGCGCTGGAAGACGCAGGTTATGTCGATGAGCGGCGAGCGGGTCGCGTCGGTGTTTTTGCGTCCGCTGCGCTGAGCTCCTATTGGCTGCAAAGGCTCAACTTGCCGCAGTTCGGGGGCGTCGCGGGTAGCGGCGGCAATGGGAGCGAGTTCATCGCGACGAAGCTCGCCTATCGTTTCGACCTGACCGGACCAGCGGTCAACGTTCAAACCGCGTGCTCATCGGGTTTGGTCGCGGTTCATCTGGCCTGCGACTCTCTCTTGGATGGCCAATGTGACGTCGCTGTGGCCAGCGCGGCTTCGTTGCGCGTCGAGCCGACCGGCTGGCTCTACGAGCCCGAAGGCATCCTGTCGCCGGATGGGCTTTGCCGCCCGTTCGATGCGAAGGCCAACGGCACGGGAAGCTCGAGCGGCGTCGCGGTCGTCGTCATGAAGCGGCTGGAGGATGCGCTTCGCGATGACGATCCGATCTATGCCGTGGTCGGCGCTTCCGCGATCAACAACGACGGCCATAGAAAGGACGGGTTCTTCGCGCCGAGCCCGGAGGGTCAAGCAGAGACCATCTTCGCTGCGCAGGACTTGGCGGCCGTGAAGGCCGAGGACATCGGCTACGTCGAGGCCCATGGAACCGGAACGTTGCTCGGCGATCCGGTCGAGATCGCGGGACTCTCGATCGCATTTCAAGAGACCACGCAGAAGACACAGTTTTGCGCGATCGGATCGGTCAAGAGCAACATCGGCCACACCGACAACGCTGCGGGCCTCGTGAGCTTGATCAAGACGGCGCTGATCTTGAAGCACGGCGAGATCCCGCCGAGCGTGAATTTCTCGAGCCCGAACCCGCTCATCGATTTTGCGAACAGCCCCTTCTTCGTCAACGATCGGCTTCGCCCGTGGCCTGAGTCGAGCAAGCGACGCGTCGCCGGTGTGAGCTCGTTCGGGCTCGGCGGCACGAACGCCCATGCGATCCTCGAAGAAGCCCCGGCGCGCGAGGCAGCGAAGGCCGCACGTCGCTCGGCGCAAGTGCTCCCGGTGTCGGCGATGTCGCACGTCTCGCTCGCCGAGTCGGCGGCGCGGCTGGCGGACCATCTCGACGCGCACCCGGACGAAAGTCTCGCGGACGTCGCCTATACGCTGCAGGTTGGACGGCGGGCACTGCCGCTGCGTGTGGCGGTCGTCGCGTCGACGGCGAAAGAAGCGGCGCAGCAGTTGCGAGAACTACAGCGCGAGCCATCCAAGATGGCGGCGCTGAGGGCCGATCAACGAAGAGTCGTGTTCATGTTCCCCGGCCGCGGCGTGCATCGGGTCAGGATGCTCGAGGACCTCTACGAGAGGGAAGAGGAATTTCGCGCGGTCGTCGATGAGTGTTCTGAGTTGCTGCTGCCTCTGCTCGGCGTCGATTTGCGCGAGGTGCTCTATCCGACGGCGGAGAAGCCGACGCCACAGGGCTACGTGCTCGAGCACGTCGGCGTGTTCGTCGTCGAGTACGCGCTGGCGCGACAGTGGATGGCGTGGGGAATCAAGCCGAACACGGTCATCGGACACAGCCTAGGGGAGTTTGCCGCCGCGTGCTTGGCGGGCGTGTTCTCGTTGCCCGACGCGCTCAAAGTGGTGACGCTGCGCGCGCGCATTCACGACGCACAACCCGCAGGCGTGATGGTGGCCGTCCTGGCTGCGCCCGAGCAAGTCGAGTCGCTCCTCACGCCGGGCGCGTCCGTCGCTGTGATCAACGGACGCGATCGGTGTACCGTCGCCGGTTCGCCGGAGGCGGTGGCGGCGTTCGAAGCCCGGTTGGTCAAAGAGAAGATCGAGTTTCGACGCGTCGACTTGGCTGGGGCACCGCATACGCCGCTCATGGACGGCGCGCTCGCGCCTTTGCGTGAGGTGCTCGGCAGCGTGACGCTGTCGCCGCCGCAGATCGAGATCTTGTCCTGCTACGCTGCCGAACCGGCTGACTTCACGAGCGTCGAGTACTGGGTGCAGCACCTGCGCCAGACCGTGCGCTTCTCGGCGATGGTCGACGCCGTCGCGGCAGGCGGGCAGAGCGTCTTCCTCGAAGTCGGGCCCGGGCACACGCTCTCGCGCTTGGTCACGCGCCATCTCGGCCCGAGATCACCGCACGTCGTCGTGACTTCGCAGGAGGGCGACGAGCGAGAAGATCAAACCGCGCTGCTCGGTGCGCTCGGCAAGGTTTGGTGCGCCGGCGTCGAGCCCGACTGGGACGCCGTGCACGGCGAGAAACGACGGCGCGTCAACCTCCCGACCTACGCGTTCGAGCAGCGGCGCTACTGGGTCGAGCGCTTGCCGCAGCAAGAGCGGACGCCAGTCGACAAGCCCGTCGATGAGTGGATGAACGTGCCGTTCTGGCAACCGACGTCCGAAGCGTTCGTCGGCGCCGAGGCCCCGGGCGAGTGGATCATCTTTTGCGACGAGGATGGCCCCGGGCGTGAAGTGTCGAAGCGCCTTCGCGCGTCCGGCCACAAGACTGTGGTCGTTCGACCGGGAGCCGCGTGCGCCGCGCACGACGACGGCTCGATGACGATCGATCCGGCGCGCGAGGAGCACTACGACGCCCTGATCGAGAAGCTCGGCAAGAAAGGCCAAGCGCTCGGCAACGTGCTGCATCTGTGGGCGTTGCCCTCCGCCGCGCAGGTGAAAGGCGGGTTGCAGGAGCGATGCCTCGACAGTCTGTTCTTCTTGGGCCGCGCGCTCGACCGAAACGAGATCAAGTCCGCGAGCCTCTTCGTCGTCGCGAGCGAGATCTTCGGCGTGGGGCCCGCGGATCGCCTGGTCCCCGAAAAGGCGTTGGTGCTCGGGCCAGCACGCGTGATGACTCAGGAATACGGCCACATCTCGTGCCGGCTCATCGATGTCGGCACCTCCGATGTGTCGGTCGATGCGGTCGTCGAAGAGATCACGAGTGGCGATACGTTGCCCATTGTCGCTCGGCGCGGGACGAGACGCTGGGTGCAATCCTACGCGCCCTTTCGCGTGCCCGACAAACCGGGGCGAACGGTCTTTCGCGAGGGTGGCTGTTACCTCATCACCGGTGGCCTCGGCCGGATGGGCCAAGTCTTCGCGGAGCACTTGGCGCAGCACTTCAAGGCCAAGCTGGTGCTCGTCGGGCGCCATGCAAGGCCGGAGATCGCGGCGGCGCGCCTGAAGGATCTCGGCGGCGAGGCGCTGGTCGTGGCCGCCGACGTCGGCCAGCTCGCCGACATGCAGGCCGGGGTGGCTCGAGCGCGCGCCCGGTTTGGCGCGATCCACGGCGTCATCCACGCCGCCGGTGTCATTCCCGACAAGGCGATCTTCGATCTCAGCAAGCACGAGCTCGATGAGGTCGTCGCTGCGAAGGTCGCGGGCGCGCGCGTGCTCGAGCAGATCTTCAGACAAGACGCGCTCGATTTTCTGCTTCTTTGCTCGTCGACGTCTGCGATCTTGGGCGGCGTGAAGTTCATGCCCTACGCGGCGGCGAACGCGTTTCTCGATGCGTTTGCGTTGGAGCAGCAGGCGCTGCTCCCTCTCCGCAAGACGATTTCCGTGAACTGGAACGGCTGGCGCTACGACGCGGCGGCCGCACCGCGCGAGCGCACGCATTACGAGGATTCGATCACGCCGGCCGAAGGCGTGTTGCTGGCGACGCGAGCGCTCCGCCTCGGCGAGCCGCGGATCATCATCTCCACACAAGATTTCACCGCGCTCGTCGAACGCGTCGCGTCGATGGCTTCGTCTGACGCGCCCGTCCTTGCCGCGAACGACAACGCGCCTGCGCACGAGACGATCCTTGCCGGCGAGATGCAGGTGAAGCTCGCGGCGCTGTGGCAGGAGGTGCTCGGGGTAGAGAAGGTCGAGCCGACCGACAACTTTCTCGCGCTCGGTGGAGACTCGCTTACCGCCCTGCGCCTCGTCGCGCGCCTTCGCGATCGCTTCGGCATCGTCATCACGATGCGGCGTTTGATCGCCTGCCCGACCTTGGCGGACATGGCGACCCTGCTCGAGGGGAGCCAAGATCGCGCTGTGCTGCCGGCGCTGTTGCCGCAGAAGAGACCCGCGCGCTTGCCGCTGTCATACGCCCAGCAGCGGATGTACTTCCTTCAGCGGCTCGAGCCCGAGAGCCTCGCTTACAACCAAGTGTTCGCGATGAAGATGCGCGGTCCGCTGGATCTCGTTCGTTTCGAGCGCGCCTTCAACGGCGTCATCGCGCGGCACGAGAGCCTGCGCACGACCTTTCGCGAGATCGACGGCGTTGCCGAGCAAGTGGTGCACGACGCCGTGCCCAACGTCTTCGAGCGCTCGAGCGACGCGTACGTCGATCGACCCTTCGATCTCGAAAAAGATCCGCCGATCCGGTGTCAGGCGCGTCGGCTGCGCGACGATGAGCACGACATTTACATCGTGATGCACCACATCGCGACCGATCTCGTGTCGTTCGAAACGCTTTGGCGCGATCTCGCGGCGCTGTATGTCGGAAATGCGCTGCCGGCGCTGCCCATCCAGTACGCCGACTACGCGCTGTGGCAACGCCAACACGTCAAGCTCGATCAGCAGGAAGCGTACTGGAAGAAGAAGCTGGCCGGCGCGCCCGCCGCTTTGGAGCTCCCGACGGACCGGCCGCGCCCGGCGGTGATGAGCCATCGCGGAGATTTGTATGCGTTCGCCATCGAGACGGCAGGCGCACTCAATACGTTGAGCCAGTCCGAGGGCGCGACGCTTTACATGACACTGCTTGCGGCGTTCGACGTCTTGCTCGCGCGTTACAGCGGACAAGACGACCTCGTCGTCGGCTCGCCGATCGCCAACCGCCAGTACGAGGCGACCGAGCCGCTCATCGGCTTCTTCGTCAACACGCTGTGCATGCGCGCCGACTTGAGCGGCAACCCGAGCTTCCGCGCGCTCTTGCGCAACGTGAAAGAAACGGCGCTCGAGGCGTACGCGCATCAGGACTTGCCCTTCGAGAAGCTGGTCGAGGTGCTCAACCCCGAGCGGAGCACGGCGCGAAGCCCGGTGTTCCAGGTGATGTTCACGCTCCAGAATGCGCCCGACGGAGGACGTGAATTTTCGCCGGGGCTGACGCTCGAGGGACTCGCTGCATCAAGTGGCCAAACGGTCCAGTCGAAGTTCGATCTGACGCTCGCACTCTCCGAAAATCAGGGCCGGCTCCAAGGCGTCATCGAGTACGCGACGGACCTCTTCGATCGCGAGACGATCGAGCGACTGGTCGGGCACTACCAGAAGCTGCTCGGCGCGATCGCGAAGAACCCGGACCAGCAGATCGGCGCGCTCGAGTTGCTCGACGAGGCCGAGCGGCGCAAAGTCGTCGTCG
>JADLHZ010000082.1 GCA_020848545.1 Deltaproteobacteria bacterium
ACGCCCTCGGTCCGACTCAACGCATTGATCGTCTCCGCCTTCTCGATCGCGAACGCATGCACCGCTCCGCGATGGCTCATCACCGCCGGACGCGGCCGATCCGTCGGCAACTCCAACGCCGCCGGTGCGCCAGCGAGCTTTTGCTTCCAGTACGCTTCTTGCGCGTCGAGCTTGACGTGCTCCCGCTGCCACAGCGCGTAGTCGGCGTACTGCACCGCGAGTGGCGGCAAGCCCTCGCCATTGTAGAGCGCCGAAAGCTCGCGCCAAAAGACTCCGAGCGACCAGCCGTCGCTGACGATGTGATGCATGCTGAGATAGACTTCGTGCTCGTTTTGCCCTGCGTCGTTTCGACCGAGGCGCCGGACTGCGCAGCGCACGAGCGGGCCGTGCAAAAAGTCGAACGGCTTTTCCTGATACGCTCCCTCTAGCTGTTCAATCGCGACCGGCAGCTTCTCGTGCACCACCTGCTCGGCGTTGCCCGCCGTCAGTCGGAACGTCGTCCGCAAGCTCTCGTGCCGCGCGATGACACCGTTGAGCGCCCGCTCGAACGCCTCGACGTCGAGCGCGCCCCGAACACGGATCGCAGTCGTAATGTGGTACGCGACGCTCTCGGGCTCGAGCTGGTAGAGGAAGAACAAGCGCTCCTGCGCGTACGACAGCGGCACCCGCGCCGGCCGCGCTTGTGCCGAGAGCGTCGGCACGCTGGGAGTCTGCGCCGCAATGAACGCGTCAGGGTCGAAGTCCTCTATGAGCGCGTCAGGGTCGAAGTCTGACATTAGAGCGCTCCATTGGCTTGCAGCATGGCGCGCACAGTTGCCGCTCTCGGATCGTTCGGGTTCGCCTCGAGCCACGCCTTCGCCCTGGCGTTCTGGTCGGCGCCGAGAGCGGCAGGAGCGTCCTTCGGTGTGCGCACTGCCGCTGCCATCCGAAGCGCGAGCTCGCTCACCCGCGGCGCTTCGAACACCGTCCTGAGCGCGATCGCCTTGCCGAAGATCTTGGCTAAGCGCGACACGAGCTGCGTCGCCAAGAGCGAATGGCCGCCAAGCGCGAAGAAGTCGTCATGCGCGCCGACGGGCTGCTTCAGCCCGAGCACCTGCGCGTATGCGCCAGCCACGAGCTCCTCGGCGGCGTTTCGCGGCGCGACGTACTCGCCGTCGCTCGTCGCTTCCGGAGCCGGCAGCGCCTTGCGATCCACCTTGCCGTTCGGCGTCAGCGGCAGGGCTTCAAGCGGCATCAAGATCGCGGGCACCATGTACTCGGGCAGCGCTTGCTTGAGCGCGTCTTTCAACGCTTGCCGCGTCGCTTCGCCCACGTAGTAGCCGACGAGCTGCTTGTGGCTACCCTCGCCATGCACAATGACCACGGCTTCTTTGACCAGCTTCTGCAGCGCCGCCTCGATCTCGCCGAGCTCGATGCGAAAGCCACGCACCTTCACCTGATTGTCGCGCCGCCCGAGGTACTGAAGCTCGCCGCTCGCCAACCACCGCCCGAGATCGCCCGTGCGATAGAGCCGTCCGTAGACTGGGTGCTCGATGAACTTCTCCGCCGTCAGCTCCGGCCGATGCAGATATCCGCGCGCGAGGCCCTGTCCACCGATGCAAATCTCGCCGTTGGCACCTTGCGGCACGAGCGTGAGCTCGGGGCTCAAGAGGTAGACGGCCGTGTTGGCGATCGGTCGCCCGATCGTCACGACCGAATCGCCGCCCTTCTTTCTCAGCGCTGCCGTCGAGTACGTCGTGTCTTCGCTCGGACCGTAGAGGTCCCTCACTTTACGGATGTGCGCATGCCCGTAGAGCTTCTGCACCAGTTGGTCGGGCAGCGCCTCGCCCGCCAGGTTGATCGCGCAAACGCTTTCGGGGATCGCGCCCGTCGCTTCCAACTGCGTCATCGCCGACGGCACCGTGTTGACGAGCTTCACTTTCGTGCGCGCCGGCAGCTGCCCGAGCGCCAGTGCGCTCTCGGCGACGATCACCGTACCGCCCCACGACAGCGGCACGAACAGCTCGAACACCGACAAGTCGAAGCAGATCGACGTCGCCGCCAAAACGCCCGAGAGCTCCTCGTCGCTGAACTCCTCGCGCGCCCAGTGGATGAGCGTGACCGCGTTGCGATGCTCGATGGCGACGCCTTTGGGACCACCGCTCGAGCCGGACGTATAGATGATGTACGCGAGCTGCTTCGGATCGACCCGCGTCGCGGGCGGCGACGTCGCTTCTTTTGCGATCTCGCCGCCAAGCGTATCGAGCGTCACCAGCGCCTTCGGGTCGATCCCCGCACACAGCGGCGCCAGCGCTCGGGTCGTCACTGCGATGCTCGCCCGTGAATCGCTGAGGATGTGCGCGATGCGCTGCTGCGGATACTTCGGATCGACCGGCACGTACGCGCCGCCCGCCTTCAAGATCGCGAGCAGTGACACGACCATCTCCGCCGAGCGCTCGACACAAATGGCGACGAGCGTCTCAGGCCCGACGCCGCGCTTCTGCAAATATCGCGCGAGCTGGTTCGAACGTTTGTCTAGCGCCAGGTAGCTGAGCGTCTGCTCTTCGAATACCACGGCCACTGCGTCGGGCGTCTTCTTCGCCTGCGCCGAGAACATCGCATGGATGCTCTGCTCGCGCGGGTAGTCGCGCGTCGTCGCGTTCCACTCGACGACGAGCTTCTTCCGCTCCGCCTCACTGAGCATCTCGAGCGCGCCGATCTTCTCGTCCGGGTTCTTCGCGATCGCATTGAGCAGCTGCCGGTAGTGCCCGGCCATCCGCTCGATCGTCTCGCGATCGAACAAGTCCGTCGCGTACTCGAAGACGCCTTGGAGCCGGCCTTGATTTTCGATGACGGTGAAGACGATGTCGAACTTCGCTTGCACCTCGAGATCGGCGTGACCCGCGAGCGTCAGACCACGCGCGAACTCGCGACCTCCCTCGGCCACGTTCTGCAACGTGAACATGACTTGGAACACCGGGCTTCGCGCCGTGCTGCGCTCCGGCTTGAGCACCTCGACGAGCTTCTCGAACGGCAAGTCTTGATGCGCGTACCCTTCGAGCGCCGTCTCTTTGACCCGCCGCAAGTGCTCGCGGAAGCTCGGGCTGCCGCTCATGTCCGCGCGCAGGCACAGCGTGTTGACGAAGAAGCCGATGAGCGGCTCGGTCGCCTCCGACTGCCGATTGCTGACCGGCGTGCCGATGACGATGTCGTCTTGACCGCTGTAGCGCGCGAGCAAGACATCGAACGCCGCGAGCAGCGTCATGAACAGCGTGGCGCCTTCGCTGCGGCCGAGCTCTTGGAGCGCTTCGGCCATCGGCAGCTCGCACGCATAGAGCGCGCCTCGGTGGCTCATCGTCGCAGGTCGGGGCCTGTCCGTCGGAAGCTCGAGCGCCGCCGGCGCGCCGGCGAGCTTCCTCTTCCAATAGTGCTCTTGCCCGTCGAGCTTGACATGCTCGCGTTGCCAGAGCGCGTAGTCGACGTACTGCACCGCGAGCGGCGGCAAGCTCTCGCCATTGTAGAGCGCCGAGAGCTCACGCCAAAACACACCGACCGACCACTCGTCGCTCACGATGTGGTGCATGCTGAGATAGACTTCGTGCTCGGCGTCGTTCAACCGTCGCATCGCGCAGCGCACGAGCGGCCCGCGCTGCAGATCGAAGGGCCGTTCCCGATACGGTGTGCTCGCATCGAGCCACTCGATCGCGACCTGCATCTTCTCGTGCACCACTTGCTCCGCAACGCCGCCGACCTCCAAGAACGTCGTCCGCAAGCTCTCGTGTCGCGCGACGACGCCGTTGAGCGCGCGCTCGAACGCACTGGCATCGAGGGGCCCACCGACGCGCAGGGCCTGAATGACGTGGTAGGCCACGCTCTCGGGCTC
>JADLHZ010000083.1 GCA_020848545.1 Deltaproteobacteria bacterium
ACCTGCGTCATGAAGCGAAGCAGGAACGCGCCTCGCCGGAGGGCGGCGCGCACCGCCGCCACCTCACGATCGAGCGCGAGGAAGAGCGCGACGTTGGCCTTGTCTGCGGCACCGAGCAGCTTGTCTGAGTACTTCGGGTTGACCGCATACCAGTCTTGATTCCCGAAATAGAAGCTGATGTCGCTGTCGGCGAAGGCCCGCCCATGGCGCGCGAACGCCGCGTTGCGCGCCAGCCGGCGACAGTCGTCGGACATGAGCAGCGCCTCGTCGCGGCCCACCCGCTGCGCGCTGCGCACCATCTCGACCGCGCCGTGGCACTCCGGGTTGGGCCCAAGCTCGGGCCCTTGCCCGCTCGCGAGCAAGAGCAGCACTCCGGTCCATGGGGTCATCACGGGCTCCTTGGGGTTTGGGGAAGAGGGTGGGGGTGGGGGTGGGGGTGCGCGGGGTGGCGGTGGTGGGGTGGATGCGGATTGGAGAAGGTTGCTCGGTTGCGGCAAGGGGCCGAGGTGGAGCTTACAGCGGAGGTGCGGAGGGCGGAGACGAGCAATGATCGGCGGGGCTGCGCCCGCGAGGTCGGCAAGCCTCAAGCCTCCACCTGCGACGCGAACCCGAGCTAGCGCGGCCGCGTCGCCTCAGATCACGCTGTTGCTGGAGCTGGCTTTTCAGCGGGGCTGTCGGATTGCGGTGGCCTGCGCATTGCGGGACCATCACACCACGCTGGGCGGGAACGCGGCCACATTCCAAGGCAACGCACATGGGCAAGCGCACGATCAGCTTCGAAATTTGCGATCACCTGCCGCCGAGAAAGGACGGCGCGACGTCGATGTGGAAGAAGCGATCGGAGCTTCCTCGTCTGATCGCGCTCCGGCGAGGCGCGCGACATGCGTTCGGGTCACAGCAGCCGTTGTCGCAACCCCTAAGCCTTTCGCTCGAGCTGCACATCGGCCCGCTCAACAACCGTGCGATCGGCGACCTCGACAACTTCATAACGGGTGTATGCGACGGACTACAGGCCTGTAGTGCTGGGACAGCGCTCCACGGCGCCTGGGCCGCACCGGAAATGCGCGACATCAACCCGCAGCGGGCAATTGGGTTTCTCGATGACGTGCTGGTCGTGGAGATCAGTGCGCGGAAGGTGGTTGAGGTGGACGACCGCGCACCGTGGTATCGGGTGAGCATACGGCCGAACTGAAGCAACCGCGGGTCTGGCGCAGGCATTGGGGCACCACCGTGGCGATATCGTTCCCCTCGGGCCCCAGGCGATCATGACACAGCGCCAACGCGGCCTTTACGAGCTACTCGTCACCGAGCGCCTTGAGCAGGAGCTCACGCAACTCGACGAGCGGCTGCGAGCGGAGCGCGACGAGCTCCGCCCGGCGGAGGCGCCAGACCGCATCTCGCTTCACGTGCAGCGGATCCTGCGGCAGGTGCTCGCGGACCTCCCAGACGACGGGCGGGTGGAGGCAAGCATCGCGTTGGCGCGAACGATGCTAGACCTCGTCGGCAGACACCGGCCAGCAAGTCGCGCTGACGACGAGCGCCCTGCCGCGGCCGCCAAGCCGTTGCTGCGTGCCATCGTCGGCCGCCTTCCCGATGGAACCCTGGAGCACATCCCGCCTCCTGCGACGCCGCTCTTGGACACGACGCTGCTCACGAACGCGCCAGGGGAGCCGCGCGTCGGCCAGCAGATCCTCGGAGAGTTGGCTTCGGCCGACCGCGTTGACCTCGTGATGGCATTCATCCGCCGCTCCGGCCTGCGGCCGATGCGTGACGCGCTCAGACGGCACTGCGAAGCCGGGCGGCCACTGCGGGTCCTGACGACGACGTACACCAACTCGACCGAGCAAGGTGCGCTAGACGAGCTCGTCGCCCTTGGGGCCAAGATTCAGGTCTCTTATGACCAGGGCTCGACGCGTCTTCACGCGAAGGCGTGGATCTTCCACCGCGATTCCGGCTTCTCTACGGCGTTTGTTGGCTCCTCCAACCTCACGCATTCCGCGCAGGTCACCGGCCTGGAGTGGAACGTCCGAGTTTCTGGCGCCCGCAATCCCGATGTTCTCGAGAAGATCGCCGCGGTGTTCGAAGGCTACTGGCACGGCGGAGACTTCGTACCCTACGACCCAACCGAGTTTGCAGTGCGCGCCGCGCAATCCACAGGGCCTTCGACCTTCGTGCTGAGCCCAATCGAGCTGCGCTTGCACCCCTTCCAAGAGCGCCTCCTCGAACAGATCGCGCTCTCGCTGGCACGTGGTCATACGCGCAACTTGCTCGTCGCCGCCACCGGCACGGGCAAGACCGTGATGGCGGCCGTCCACTACCTGCGTCGCCGTGCGCAGCTGCCGCGTGCGCGGCTCCTCTTTGTCGCACACCGCAAGGAGCTGCTCGAACAAGCCCGCGCGACCTTTCGTCACGCTGTGCGCGACGCGAGCTTCGGCGAGCTCTGGGTCGACGGCCACAGACCCAAGGAGTTTCAGCACGTCTTCGCGTCGATGCAGAGCCTGAGCGCGTCGGGTCTGGAAGACCTCCCTCCCAAACATTTCGACGTCGTGATCCTCGATGAGTTTCATCACGCGGCGGCACACAGCTACCGAGCGCTGCTCGAGCACGTCGAGCCTTGCGAGCTACTCGGTCTGACAGCGACCCCCGAGCGCTCCGATGGCCTCGATGTGCTCCACTATTTTGGCGGGAGAATCGCGGCGGAGCTCCGTCTGTGGGACGCCATTGATCAGCACCGCCTCGCACCCTTCGTCTATTACGGCGTGCATGACGGCCTCGACCTCACCAGCGTCACATGGCGTCGGGGCCGTGGCTACGATGTCGAGGGGCTCACCAACCTCATGACGGCCGACGACCTTTGGGCGCGACGCGTTCTTGCGGCAGTCCATCACCGTGTCGACGACGTGGCACACATGCGGGCACTGGGCTTCTGCGTCAGCGTCGAGCACGCGCGCTTCATGGCGCGGGTCTTCCAGGCCGCTGGCCTGTCCGCTGTTGCGATCTGGGGCGACAGTCCAGCAGAGACGCGCGCGGCGGCCTTGCAGGCGCTGCGCGAGGGGGCGGTCCAGGTGCTCTTTTCCGTGGACCTCTTCAACGAAGGTGTCGACGTCCCTGATGTGGACACGCTGTTGCTGCTCAGGCCAACCGAGAGCGCCACGCTCTTCCTGCAACAGCTCGGACGCGGCCTGCGGAAGACACAGGCGAAGCCGTGCTGCACCGTGCTCGACTTCGTGGGGCTCCATCGTCGCGAGTTCCGGTTCGACCAGCGCCTGCGCGCGCTTCTTGGTGGAACGCGACGACAGATCGAGCGGCAGGTTGACGACGGGTTTCCGTTCCTCCCGGCGGGCTGCCACATGGAGCTCGATCGCGTGGCCAAAGAGGTCGTGCTCCGCAACCTGCGAGAGTCCCTTCCAACTGGCTGGCGAGCCAGGGTGGAGGAGCTACGGGCGTTCGCGTCGCGCGGCCTCGACCCGACGCTCCGCTCGTTCCTCGAGGAGACCGGACTCGAGCTCGAGGACGTCTACGCCACCGAAAGCTCATGGAGCGACCTTCGTGAGGCGGCGGACTGTGCAGTTGCGTCGTGCGGACCAGACGAGGCCGCGTTGCGACGCGGCATCGGGCGATTGCTCCACGTGGACGACCGTGAGCGCATCGCCGTGTGGACTGACCTCCTCGGCGCACCGTTGCCCGCTCAGCTGAGCTTGCTCCCCGAGCGTGCCCGTCGCCTCGCCCGCATGCTGCTTGCCCAGCTTGGTAGCCAGGTCTTTCGAAAGGATACCGACCTCGGCGAGGCATGGATGCGACTTTGGGCGCACCCGCAGCTGCGCGCCGAGCTCGTTGAGCTTCTCGCGGTGCTCACGGACCGTGTCGACCACGTGCAAACGACGCTGCTCCGACACCCAAACGTGCCGTTGCAGGTGCACGCTCGGTACACGCGCATTGAGATCCTCGCGGCGTTCGGCGACGGTGCCAACGCGAAAATTGCTGCGTGGCAGACAGGGGTGCGCTGGCTGCCCGCAGCGCGGGCGGACCTTCTTGCATTCACCCTCGACAAGACGAGCGGGTCTTTCTCGCCGACGACCCGCTACCGCGACTACGCCATCTCGCCCGTGCTCATTCATTGGGAGAGCCAAGGGTCAACGCGCGCCGACAGCGACACTGGGGGCCGATACCAGCGTCATCAATCGCTCGGCAGCGAGGTCATGCTCTTCGCACGTCTGCATGACCGCGACCGCGCCTTCTGGTTTCTTGGACCGGCAAGCTACGTGTCGCATCGAGGCGATAAGCCCATGGCGATCACCTGGCGCTTGGAGCATCCCTTGCCCGGCGATCTCTATGCCCAGTTCGCGGCGGCAGTTGCCTGAGCGGCACCCCGCCCCCTACCCCCGCAGCTCCTGGCTCTCCACCCCCAGGTACGCCTCGATCACCTTCGGATCGCGCTTGACCTCCTCCGGGCTCCCTACGGCGATGGTCTCCCCGTGATCGAGCACCGTGATG